>JAEUSX010000219.1 GCA_016788405.1 Flavobacteriales bacterium | reverse complement strand
ACGGCCAAGATGCGCGCGCCCCAGGCCCAAGCCCATGGCGATGGGATCGCCGATGATGGGCAGCCAGCAGAGCAGCGCTGCCCACGCGCCGTAACGCTGCACGCGCGCCTGCCAGCTTCGTGCTTTGTCCGGGTCGGTGCGGAGCCAGCGCGCAATGCGCGTCAGGTCGCCCAGGCGTCCCAGCCCGTAACTGCTCATGCCGCCCAGCCAGTTGCCGAGGCTCGCACTGAGCAGCAACTCCCACGGCGACCAGTTACCCGCGAGCATCGCGAGGAGCACGGCCTCCGAGCTGAGCGGCAGCACCGTGGCCGCCAGGAACGAAGCAAGGAAGAGTCCGATCAATCCCGCAGCCGCCCATTCCGGCCCTAGCTCGAAGCCCATGGCGCGCAAGGTACCGGCCGGTGGCGGGCAGGTCCGGCGGCATTCGGCACAGGCTTTGGCCCCTCGGAGCCCACCCAACCTCTAAGCCATGCGCTTCGTCCTTTCCCTCCCCATCCTCCTGCTCACCCTGACCGCTTCGGCGCAGCGCGATGCTCGTCGCGATCATCGGTGGGGCAATCGTCCATCGACCTTGGGCGGAGGCTTCGAAGTCGGCATTCCCATCGGCGAGTTCGATGATGCCTGGGGCAGGCAGATGGCCGGCCTTAGCGCCAACTTCACCATGCCCATGAGGCGCCTGCCCTTCAGCTACGGCTTCGATTTCGGCTGGCAGCGCATGGGCGCGCGGAATCAGGAGGTGCCGGTGAGCATCGAGGGCGTGAGCGCCACCACGGGCGATCTGCGCGTGCGCAGCAACGTGTACGGCTACCACGCGCTGTTGCGCCTGCAGCCCTTGAACGGCCGCATCAGCCCGTACGCCGAGCTCATGACCGGCGCCCGCCATTTCATCACCCGCACAGCCATCGAGGTGGACGGCATGGATGAGAACGCGTACGAAGAGCGCAACGCCAGCGCCTTCATCGGCAGCATCGGCTGGGCCGCGGGCCTGCACTACGCGCCGAGCCGCAACTTCTACACGGAGATCCGACTGGAGCGCCTCAACGGCGGGCAGGTGGAATACGTGGATCCGCGCAGCGTCGAGATCGCACCGGATGGCAGCGTGAGCTATGGAACACTCGATAGCGGCACGCGCGTGGTGAACATCACCTTCGGCGTGGGGCTGCGATTCTAGCCGAAGCGCCTTGTTGGTAACCTTCGGATAACGGCGGTGGCGGCGTTCCGCAACCGGCTGAACGGGAGGCGTAAACTTGCGCCCGTAGCGAGGCCAGGCACCTCCCGAACTCCCACTTGGACAGGCAGAAACGCATCCAGAGCGCCCTCATCTCGGTGTTCCACAAGGATGGGCTGGAGCCCATCATCCGGGAGCTCGACCGGCTCGGCGTCCACCTCTACAGCACCGGCGGCACACAGGAATTCATCGAAGGACTCGGTGTGAAGGTGACCCCGGTGGAGGACCTCACGAGCTATCCGAGCATCCTCGGCGGCCGCGTGAAGACGCTGCATCCGAAGGTCTTCGGCGGCATCCTCGGGCGGCGCGACCTGGATAGCGATGTGGCGCAGTTGGAAGAGTACGCGATTCCTCCCATCGACCTGGTGATCGTGGACCTCTACCCCTTCGAGGCCACCGTGGCCCGGGGCGGCACCGAGGCCGAGATCATCGAGAAGATCGACATCGGCGGCATCAGCCTGATCCGCGCCGGCGCGAAGAACCATGCTGACGTGGTGATCATCGCCGCGCAGCAGCACTACGCTGAGCTGTTGCGCCTCTTGAAGGAACAGGACGGCAGCACCACCTTGCCGCAGCGCCGGTCGTTCGCGGCCGCGGCCTTCGCCGTGAGCTCGCACTACGATGGCGCGATCCACAATTGGTTCACCAACGGTGAAGGGGATCTGCGCCTGAGCGCCGGGCCCACCACCGTGCTCCGTTACGGGGAGAACCCGCATCAGCGCGGCGCTTTCCACGGCGAACTCGCCGGCATGTTCACGCAGCTAGGTGGTAAGGAGCTCAGCTACAATAACCTCCTGGACCTGGACGCGGCGGTGGAGCTGATCGAGGACATGGCCACGATCCAGGGCGTGCCCTTCGCCATCCTGAAGCACAACAATGCCTGCGGCGCGGCCGTGCGGCCCTCTGTGAAAGAGGCCTGGGACGCAGCGCTCCAAGCCGACCCGGTGAGCGCCTTCGGCGGCGTGCTCATCACCACCGCGCGCATCGACAAGGCCACGGCCGAGGCGATTGACGCCATCTTCTTCGAGATCATCGCCGCACCGGCCTACGATACGGACGCCCTCGAGGTGCTCAAGCGCAAGAAGAACCGGATGATCCTGGTGACGAGGCCTGCGGCACGGCCGGGCGTGAAGGTGCGCTCCGCGCTGAACGGGGTGCTCACCGAAGAAGCGGATCGGGTGACGGCGAGCGCGGCGACGATGCGCACCGCCACGGCGAAAGCGCCCACGCAGCAGGAAGTGAAGGACATGGTCTTCGCATCGATCCTCGTGAAGCATACCAAGAGCAACGCGATCGTGCTCGCCAAGAACGACCAGCTGCTGGCCAGCGGCACGGGCCAGACCAGCCGCGTGGATGCGCTGGAGCAGGCCATCGCGAAAGCGCGCAAATTCAACTTCGACCTCCACGGCGCCGTGATGGCCAGCGATGCCTTCTTCCCCTTCCCCGATTGCGTGGAGATCGCGCACAAGGCCGGCATCACCGCTGTCGTCCACCCCGGCGGCAGCATCCGCGACCAGGACAGCATCGATTACTGCAACGCGCATGGCCTGGCCATGTGCATCACGGGCACGCGCCACTTCAAACACTGAGACCGCATGAGCTGGTTCAACTTCTTCACCCAGGAGATCGCGATCGACCTCGGCACGGCGAACACCCTCATCATCAACAACGACAAGGTGGTGGTGGACGAGCCCAGCATCGTGGCCGTGGACCGAGCCACCGGCAAGGTGATCGCCGTGGGGCGCCAAGCGCAGCAGATGCACGGCAAGACCCACGAGAACATCAAGACCATCCGCCCGCTTAAGGATGGCGTGATCGCCGACTTCAAGGCCGCCGAGGAGATGATCAAGGGCATGATCCGCATGATCAATCCCGGCCGGCGCCTCTTCACCCCGAACCTGCGCATGGTGATCTGCATCCCCAGCGGCATCACCGAAGTGGAGAAGCGCGCGGTGAAGGACAGCAGCGAGCACGCCGGCGCGAAGGAGGTGTACATGATCCACGAGCCCATGGCGGCGGCCATCGGCATCGGCATCGATGTGGAGGAGCCGATGGGCAACATGATCATCGACATCGGCGGCGGCACCAGCGAGATCGCCGTGATCGCGCTCGGTGGCATCGTCTGCGACAAGAACATCCGCGTGGCCGGCGATGAATTCACGCAGGACATCGAGGAGTACATGCGCCGTCAGCACAACATCCTCGTCGGCGAGCGCACCGCCGAGACCATCAAGATCGAAGTGGGCGCCGCGCTCACCGAGCTCGACAACCCGCCGCCCGACTACGCCGTGCGCGGCCGCGACCTGATGACGGGCATCCCCAAGGAGATCACCGTGACCTACAGCGAGATCGCGCAGGCGCTCGACAAGAGCATCAGCAAGATCGAGGAGGCCATCCTCAGCGCGCTCGAAGCCACGCCGCCCGAGCTCAGCGCCGACATCTACAAGACCGGCATCTACCTGGCCGGCGGCGGCGCCCTGCTGCGCGGCCTCGACAAGCGCATCAGCATCAAGACCAAATTGCCGGTGCATGTGGCCGATGACCCGCTCCGCGCCGTGGCCCGTGGCACCGGCATCGCCCTGAAGAACATCGACCGCTTCCAGTTCCTGATGCGGGATTGATGTGCAGCGAGCGGCAAGTGTCAAGCGGCGAGTGCTCTACTGCTCATCCCTGCTGCTTGCCGCTCGCCGCTATCCACTAGCCGCTTGAGTGATGCGCGACCTCTTCCGCTTCCTCCTCGGCATCAGGGACACCCTGCTGTTCCTGGCGCTCATGGTCGTCGCCTCGCTCCTGCTCTATTCGGGCAACATGCACCATCGCGCCGTCGCCATCAACAGCAGCAACGCCGTGGCCGGCACCGTGCTCGCCTGGCGCGACCAGGTGGCCGAGTACACGAACCTCAGGGAGGTGAACGCGCGCCTCGCGGCCGAGAACGCCGATTGGCGCAACAGGCACAGCAGCGCCTATGCGCCTTCAGTCAATCCGGTTGTGCGCATCAACGACACGCTCCACGCGCAGCAGTACGCCTACGTGCCGGCCAAGATCGTCGGCTCCACCTGGCACAAGCAGCGCAACTACGTCACCCTCGATAAAGGCGAGGCCAACGGCGTGCGCAAGGGCATGGGCGTGATCGGCCCGGACGGCATCGTGGGCGTGGTGCACGATGCGAGCGCGCGCTTCGCATCGGTGATCAGCGTGCTCAACCCGGAAGTGAAGACCAGCGTGAAGCTGAAGCGCTCGGGCAATTTCGGCCTGCTCTATTGGGACACCGGCGATCCCGCCTCCGCCTCCATGGTGGACATCCCCAAGCACGTGCGCGTGGCGGTCGGCGATACGGTGGTGACCATGGGCGGCGACGGGGTGTACCCCACCGACGCGCCCGTGGGCGTGGTGGCCGAGGTGAGCAGCCCGCCGGGCCGGCCGGACCAGGCCGTGGTGGTGCGCCTCTTCGAGGACCTCACGCGCAGCGGTTACGTGTACGTGGTGAACGACCTGCGGCGCGCCGAGCGCGATTCGCTGCAGCAACGCCAGCAACCGCAATGATCGGGAGCGCCATCACCAACCTCGGCCGCTTCGCGGTGCTCATCCTGCTGCAAGTGATGGTGGTGGACCACCTGCGCCTGGCCGGCATCTGGATCGTGCCTTACCTCTACGTGCTCTTCCTGCTCATGCTCCCGTTCGAGCTGCCCGCGTGGGGCGGCTTGCTCATCGGCGCGGCCACCGGCCTCACCATGGACCTCTTCAACAGCACGCCCGGCATGCACATGAGCGCATGCGTGCTCATGATGTTCGCCCGCAAGCGCCTGCTCCGCCTCATGGCCCCGCGCGATGGCTATGAGTTCGGCATGCGGCCCACCGTGCCCGGCATGGGCCTCGCCTGGTTCGCCACCAACGCCGGCGTGCTCATCGCCATCCACCACCTCTGGCTCTTCTTCGTGGAGCTGCACCGCTTCGATGCGTTCTTCTCCACCCTGGGGCGCGCGCTCCTCAGCACCATCGCCACGCTCGGCCTCTGCCTGTTGGCCCAGCTGCTCACCACGCGCACCGCGCTGAAGTCGCGCGCATGAATTTCGAGGGGCGCAAATACGTGCTCATCGCCGCGGTGCTCGCCATCGCCTTGATCTTCGTGCTGCGCCTGTTCTGGATCCAGGTCGTCGACGACCAGTGGAAGGCCAGCGCCGCCAGCATGGCCGAGCGCAAGATCACCGACTACCCCGCGCGCGGCTTCATCTACGACCGCAAGGGCCGCCTGCTCGTGGCCAACACGCCCGTGTACGACCTCATGGTGGTGCCGCGCGAGGTGAAGGACTTCGACACCGCCGCCTTCGCCGCCCTCATCAGCGTGCCGGTGGAGGAACTCAAGCTGCGCATGACCGCCGCGCGCAAGTACTCCATCCACAAGCCCAGCGTCATCGAGAAGCAGATCACCGCCGAGCAGTTCGCCGCCATCAGCGTCCACTTGCACAGCTACGCGGGCGTCTATGGCCAGAGCCGCACCCTGCGCACCTACCCGCCGCGCGTGGGCGGCCACATGCTCGGCTACCTCAGCGAGGTCGATGCCCGCAAGGTGGCCGCCGACCCCTACTACAAGGCCGGCGACGTGATCGGCGTGGGCGGCCTCGAACAGTACTACGAGGAGCAGCTGCGCGGCAGGCGCGGCGTGCGCTACGTGCTGGTCGATGTGCACAACAACATCAAGGGCAGCTTCAAGGAGGGGCGCTACGACACCCTCGCCGTCGAGGGCAAGGACCTCCACACCGGCATCGACCTCGACATGCAGCGCCTCGGCGAGCAGCTCATGCAGCACAAGAAAGGCAGCATCGTGGCCCTCGATCCCAAGACCGGCGAGGTGCTCTGCCTGGTGAGCAGTCCCGCGTACGACCCCGAACTGCTCGTGGGCCGCGTGCGCAACACCAACTACGGCATCCTCCAGCGCGACAGCATCAAGCCGCTCTTCGACCGCGCGCTGCAGGCCCAGTACCCGCCGGGCTCCATCTTCAAGCTGGTGCAATCGCTCGTGGCGCTCGATGAAGGCGTCATCAACGTGAACACCAGCTTCGCCTGCAACAAGAGCCTCGTGGGCTGCCACAACCACCCCACCGCCACCAGCATCGAGCAGGCCATCCAGTTCTCCTGCAACCCCTACTTCTACCACGTTTTCGACCGCATCGTCGAACGCAAGCTCGATAAGAAGAGCCGCTTCCGCGATGCCGCCCTCGGCCTCGGCGAATGGGAGCACCGCGTGCGCAGCTTCGGCCTCGGCGAGAAGCCCAAGATCGACCTGCCCTCCCTCAAGGGCGGCAACATCCCAGGGCCCGCTTACTACAACCGCAAGTACGGCGAAGGGCGCTGGGCCTTCAGCACCATCTACAGCGTCAGCATCGGCCAGGGCGAAGTGCTCACCGTGCCGATCCAGATGGCCAACCTCGCCGCCATCTTCGCCAACAAGGGCTGGTACTACGACCCGCACGTGGTGCGCGCCGTGGGCCATCCGGACAGCGTGCAGGCCCGCTACCGCGAGAAGCACATCGTGGAGGCCGCGCCGCAATGGTTCGACCACATCCAGGAAGGCATGCGCCGCGTGGTGGCCGAAGCCGGCGGCACAGCGCGCCGCGCGCGCATCGAAGGGATCACCGTGTGCGGCAAGACCGGCACCGCCGAGAACCCGCACGGCGAGGACCACGCCGTCTTCGTCTGCTTCGCGCCGATGGAAGACCCGCAGATCGCCATGGCCGTGTACGTGGAGAACTCCGGTGCGGGCGGTCGTTGGGCCGCGCCCATCGCCAGCGTCCTCATCGAGCAATACCTCACCGATACCATCACCCGGCCCGAAGTGGTGAAGGAGCTCATCGAAACGGACCTGATCGCGAAGGAGAAGTTCTTCCGCAAGAAGCCCAAGAAGCCACGCCGCCGATGAGCGCCCGCGAGAACGTCGCCGCCAACCTCGACCGCCCCCTGCTGGTCATGTACCTCGTGCTGCTCTTCGCCGGCTGGGCCAACATCTACAGTGCCGCCTACGACCCCGACCACGCCGGCATCTTCGACCTCGACAAGGAGTACGGCAAGCAAGCCGTGTGGATGGCCATCAGCCTCACCCTCGGATCGGCGATCCTGCTGGTGCGCGGCCACCTCTTCCGCGATTGGGCCAACGGCATCTACGCCGTCGTCATCGCTCTGCTCGCCCTCGTGCTCCTCATCGGCAAAGAGGTCAATGGCGCCAAGGCCTGGTTCGGCGTGGGCAGTTTCGGTATCCAGCCCGCCGAGTTCGCCAAGTACGCCACCGCCCTCGCCCTTACCCGCTACCTCAGCGGCCTCAAGGCCCTCATCGACTTCCGCTCGCGCGTCATCAGCACCGCCATCATCCTCTTCCCCGTGGCGCTCATCATGCTCCAGCCCGATACCGGCACCGCCCTCGTCAGCGGCGCCTTCATCCTCGTGCTCTATCGCGAGGGGCTCTCGGGCAACGTGCTCCTGCTCGCCATCCTCGCCGCCTTCCTCTCCATCCTCTCCCTCATCCTCAAAGAGAGCAGCTTCGACCTGCCCTTCACCGACCGGCCCCTCAGCGGGCCCCTGTTCCTGCTCATGGTGATCGGCCTCATCGCCGCACTTGCCTGGCTCGTGGTGCGCAACATGGTCATCAAGCGCCTGCGCAAGCGCCTCTACGGCTACATCGTGGTCGGCGTGGTCAGCTCGGCCGTCTTCATCGGCGGGGTCGATTACGCCTTCGAGAAAGTGCTGGCCCAGCACCAGCGCGACCGCATCCTCGTCATGCTCGGCCAGATGGAGGACCCCCAGGGCCTCGGCTACAACGTGAAGCAGAGCCAGACCGCCATTGGCAGCGGCGGCTTCAGCGGCAAGGGCTACCTCGATGGCACCCTCACCAAATTCAAGTACGTGCCCATGCAGAGCACCGATTTCATCTTCTGCACCGTGGGCGAGGAATGGGGCTTCCTCGGCACCGCCGCCGTGGTCATCCTCTTCACCGTCCTCATCCTGCGCATCATCCAGATCAGCGACCGCCAGCGCTCCCGCTTCACCCGCATCTACGCCTATTGCGTGGCCAGCATCTTCTTCCTCCACCTCATGATCAACGTGGGCATGACCATCGGCCTCGCCCCCGTCATCGGCATCCCCCTGCCCTTCTTCAGCTACGGCGGCAGCAGCATGATCGGCTTCACCCTACTGCTCGGCACGCTGATCCGCCTGGATGCGGAACGGCTGAGCCAGTTGAGGTAGGGGCTATCTTTGGGCATCATGGTCGTCATCGTCAAGCGCAATACTGCACGGCGCAAGCTCAGGAGCCTCCTGAACCGCTCGCGAGCGAAGAAGAATAGCGGCTTCGATGCCAAGCGCTTCAATGGAGCATTGCCCTTGAAAGGCGATCCGGTGAAGCTGCAACGAAAGATGCGGGATGAGTGGGCCTAGCTTGGTGCTGGACACGAACATCGTCCAGTACCTGCTGAACGGCGATGATGAACTGGAGCATCTGCTGCAAGGCACCACGGTTTTCGTATCCGTCATCACCAAGATCGAATTGCTCAGCAGGCCGGGCCTCGATACCGAGGGTGAAGCCATCGTTCGGGATTTGCTCGATCAAGCCAAGGTGATGGAGTTCTCATCCGTCATACAGGAGCGCACCATTGTCCTTCGAAGGAAGCACCGAATAAAACTGCCTGATGCCGTCATCGCGGCGACAGCTGCATTCTTGAACGCGCAACTTGTGACCGCCGACGTCCGATTCGCCAAGCTGAAGGATGATATCGAGTTGCTTCTGATTGAACGGTAATCCACCGCTGCGTGCTGCGTTATGTGAAGCGACTGAGCCAGCTAAGGTGAGCAACATCTCACTCCCTTGGGCGTTCGGGAGCCATGGCCTTCCGCAGCGCATGGATGACCACCGCGATTCTATTGCACTTCGCGAGCCACGGCCAATGGCGGCTTGGTGGCGGGGCCGCGCTTCACGCGGAACGACGCGGGCAAACCGTGTACTATGGCCCCACGATCGGCGCGGGCTACAGCATCAATGAGCGGTGGAGCGTGAACGCCTCGGGGCTGTGCTCATTCCCACGAAGGACCGACGTGGATCTCATCACAAGCCCCCAGTCGATCTCGGCTGGGGACACGGTGCATGCGCGGCGGGCTTATGAGGTCACGAATACGCTTTCAGCCTTTGGAATTGACTGCACCATGAAGCTCGGCAAGGTGAAAAGGCATAAGCCCAAAGGGCATGCGGTCGTGGGCGGTGGGCTCATGTTCTTGAACAGGCGTGTGCAGGGGCGCGGCTGGTACACCAACTTGAATACGGGCACCCGCTCACCAATCTCATTCGTGGATCGCGACATGTGGGGCGCGCTTTCGATGCATGGCGGCTATGAGCGGGAGACCAAACGGGGAGCTTGGTTCGTTGAAGCGCTATTCCTGCTGCAAGCAGAAGCAATCGCCAGCTGGCCATCCGATCTAGCGGTTCAACCCAGAGTGGGCTATCTGCTCCATCTCGGCAACAACCGCTAGCGAAGCGTTGACCATCGGCCTCGCC
>JAEUSX010000177.1 GCA_016788405.1 Flavobacteriales bacterium | reverse complement strand
GGTCAATCCGTCCACGGCCCACTCCACATCCATGGGGCACCAGGTGCCTTTCTTATCGCTGTAGTACTTCTCGATGGCCACCACGCTCTTCGCCACTTCGAGCGCCTGCTCGTCGGTGATGCAGAAGCGGTTGCGCATGGGCCGCTCCGTAGGGATGGTGAGCGTGGGCTTGCCGGGCTCCACGCCGTAGATCATCTTCCTGTCCTTGTTGCCCAGCTTCTTCTCGATGATGCTGCTGAAGCCCTGGTTCAGCGTGGGCTTGAAGACGAGGAATTCATCGGGGCTCACCGCGCCCTGCACCACCATCTCGCCGAGGCCGTAGCTGCCGTTGATGAGCACCACGTCCTTGAAGCCGCTCTCGGTATCGAGCGAGAAGGCCACGCCGCTGGCGCCCAGGTCGGAGCGGACCATCTTCTGCACGCCCACGCTGATGCCCACTTCGAAATGGTCATAGCCCAGGCCGTGGCGGTACACGATCGCGCGGTCGGTCCAGAGCGAGGCGAAGCAGTTCCGAACGGCGCTGATCAGGTCCTGCGGACCGCGCACGTTCAAATAGGTCTCTTGCTGCCCGGCGAACGAAGCATCGGGCAGGTCTTCCGCCGTGGCGGAGGAACGCACCGCCACGTCCGTTTGTTCCTGTCCGTATTGCTGGCTCATCTCCTCATAACGCTTGAGGATGCCTTTCCAGATCTCCTCCGGGAACTTGCCGTTCTTGATCAGGGTGCGCACGTTGAGGCCGGTTCGGCGGATGCTCTCCACGTCGTCCGGGTCGAGGCCCGCCACCAGGTCCTTGATCTTCTGGTCGAGCTCGTTGTGCGCGATGAAGGCCTCGTAGCTCGCCACGGTGACCACGAAGCCGCCGGGAACCTTCACGCCCAGCTTGCTCAGGCGCTGGATCATCTCGCCAAGGCTGGCGTTCTTGCCGCCTACGGTGGGGATGTCGCTCAGTTCAACTTCGTGCAGCCATTTGAGGTAGGGAGCGGTGGACATGGTGATCGGTGGGATGGTGCGGTTGACCGCGAAGGTCGGGCGCGTTCAACGACGAGCGGATGACAAGGTTCAGGGTTCAGGCAGCAACGGTCTGGATCGGTCATCCCCGCACGGCCACGCCGCTGATCTCCACGTTCACGCCGCGAGGCAGGCCCCTCACGGCTACGGCTTCGCGTGCAGGCGGCACCTCGCCGACATAGCCTGCGTACACCTCGTTCACGGCTGCATAATGCGCCATGTCGCTCAAGAAGATGGTCACCTTGACGAGGTGCTCATAGCCCAGACCTGCCGCGCGCAGCAGGTTCCCGATGTTATCCATGACTTTCCGGGTCTCGGTGGCGATATCGCCCGTGTGCAGGTTACCCTCGGCATCCAAGGCGATCTGCCCACTGAGGAAGAGGAAGCCGCCCGACTCGATCGCGGGCGTATACGGCGCCAACGGTTTGGCTGCGTTGGGAGGGAAGACAGGATTCTTCATGTGCTCATGTGACCATTTGCTCATGTGCCCATTGGTCAAGGGCGAAGTTGCGTGTTCTTCTCTCCCGAAGTCCCATGCGCACCAGCATGTTGTCACGCTTGCTTGCATGCCGTATCCAGTGGTCATGGCGCTGCTTTTCTTGGTCACATGCACACATGCCCACATGACCACATGCTCGCGCGGGTACCTTCGCCGCGCGATGAACGATACTCCGCTGATCCTGGTCACCAACGATGACGGCATCCATGCGCCGGGCATCCGCGCGTTGATCGAAGAGGTGATGCCGTTGGGCCGTGTGCTGGTGGTGGCGCCGGACAAGCCGCAGAGCGCCATGGGTCATGCGATCACCATCCACAGCTTCCTGCGGCTGAACGCGGTGGACCTGATCGATGGCGCGGAGGCCTGGAGCTGCAGCGGCACTCCGGTGGATTGCGTGAAGCTGGCCATCTACAAGCTGCTCGGCGGCAGGCGGCCCGACTTCCTGGTGAGCGGCATCAACCACGGCAGCAACATCAGCATCAACGTGCTGTACAGCGGCACTATGAGCGCGGCGGTGGAAGGGGCTATGGAGGCGGTCCCGAGCGTCGGTTTCAGCTTGATGGATCACGGAATCGAGGCCGATTTCTCCCAAGCCAGGACGGTGGTAAGGAGCGTGATGCGCAATGTGCTCACGCACGGCCTGGCCGCAGGAACCTGCCTCAACGTGAACATCCCGAAGAATCGGGGTGAGGAGCTGAAGGGCATGCGCATCTGCCGGCAGGCCCGGGCAAACTGGGAGGATGAGTTCGAGACGCGGCTGGATCCAACGAACAAGGAGTACTACTGGCTGCGCGGAGAATTCAAGAATGAGGATCACGGTGAGGATACCGACGCTTGGGCGGTGGCCCATGGTTTCGTGAGCATCGTGCCCACGCAGTACGATATGACCGCGCATCACGCCATCGCGGAGCTCAATACGTGGAAGCATGAACTGGGATAGCCGCGCCGTGGGATTCATCCTGGGCGTACTGGCACCGGTTCTCGGCTTCCTGGCCTATGCGGGCCTCTATGTCACGGCCATCCGCCCGCACCATGACCTGGGCTGGTTCGTGAACGACCTCTTCATCGGCACTCCAGCTTATCGCCCGCGCGTGGTGAGCCTCAGCCTCATCGCCGATGCGGCGCTCTTCTTCCTCTTCGACCGCAAGGACATGCATCGGGCCATGCGCGGGGTGATCATGGCCATGCTCCTGTACGGCGCGTACATCGTCATCGCGTTGGCCGGCGAGATCTTCGGGGCATGAGCGGCAAGCGGATCTACATCATCGCAGGCGAGGCCAGTGGCGATCTGCACGGCGGGAATCTTGTGCGGGGACTGTTCGAGCAAGCAGCGGCCAGCGGCAAGTTCACAAGCGGCCAGCGGCCGGTTGGCGAGGCACAAGTACGATCCGGACCCGCCAACTCGCCGCTGGCGATCCGAGCGTGGGGCGGCGATCGCATGGCAGCCGCGGGCGCGGAGGTGGTGAAGCACTACCGCGAGCTCGCCTTCATGGGATTCACGCAGGTGATCATGAACCTGCGCACCATCCTGCGCAACATCGATGCGTGCAAACGGGATATCGAGGCATTCAAGCCGGATGCGCTCATCCTCATTGATTACCCTGGCTTCAACCTGCGCATCGCCGAATGGGCGCATGGGAAGGGGATTCCCGTGCATTACTACATCAGCCCGCAGGTATGGGCCTGGAAGAAGGGCCGCGTGCGCACCATCAAGCGCGTGGTGGACCGCATGTACTGCATCCTTCCGTTCGAGCAGGAGTGGTACTCGAGCCACGGCGTCAAGGTCGATTTCGTGGGGCACCCGCTGCTCGATGCCATAGAGCAGGAGGGAAGGAGCGCGCTGCTTCCGCTGCCGGGCGATGATGGCCGGCCTGTGGTGGCGTTGCTTCCCGGCAGCCGTCGTCAGGAGATCAGCAGGGTATTGCCCATGATGGTGGAGGCCGCGAAAGGGTTCCCACATGCCCGATTCGTGCTCGCTGCGGCCCCTTCCGTCCCCGACGAGGCCTATGCCGTTCTTAAAGGAAGCGGCATCACCATCGTGAAGGGCCGCACGTACGATGTTCTTCGGCAATCGCGAGCGGCGCTGGTCACCAGCGGGACAGCGACCTTGGAGACCGCCCTGTTCCGGGTGCCGGAAGTGGTTTGCTACAGCAGCGGCGCCCTCAACGTCTGGATCGCCAAGCGGCTGGTCGACATCAAGTACATCAGCCTCGTGAACCTGATCATGGACCGCGAGGTGGTGCGCGAATTGATCCAGGCGGACCTGAACCTGAAAGCGCTGTGCGCAGAACTGGAGAAGCTCCTGGCGGACGGCGCGGCGCGTGACCGGATGCTCGCAGAGTTCGATGCGCTGCGCGAGAAGCTGGGCGGGCCCGGCGCATCCGCGCGCGTGGCTTCGTCCGTGTGGAAAAGTCTGACCGTTAGCGACTGAGTCCCGCCCCGTGTGCCGGTAGCTTCGCGGCCAATGCACGGATGGCTTCGTAACCTGCTGGTGTGCTGCTCGTGGCTCCTGGCGGCCCTGGCCGGGGCCCAGTCGGGCGACCGTGACCTGCGCATCGGACTGCTGCGCGACCGGCCGTTGAAGCAAGTGCTGGTGATGAGCGCGCGCGGCGCTTGCAAGGTGATCGCCGACGGCGTGGTCAAAGGTGAGTTGAAGAGCACCGATGGATTGCGCATCGAAGCATCCGGCGATCAGTTGAGCGCGAAGTCGCTCGCGCTGTCCTTTTCGGCGCGGCGCATCGACCTGGCGCCCCTGGGGCTGGGCGGTTTCCGGCTGAAGGAGGAAAGCAAGGGCGCGGGCCGCGAATACCCGGGCGCGTTGGAAGCCGTGGCGTCGAATGGAGCGATGCTGCTCACCAACCGAGCGCCCATTGAAGCGTACATCGCAGGCGTGGTGAGCGCCGAAGCGGGCAAGAGCCATCACCAGGAGTACTACAAGCTGCAAGCGGTGAGCTGCCGGACCTATGCGCTGACCAATCACCGCAAGCACGCGGCTGAAGGCTACGACCTCTGCGATGCGGTGCATTGCCAGGCTTACAAGGGCCGGACATCGAACGACAGCATCGTGCAGGCGGTGGAGGCCACGCGCGGCCTGGTCATCGTGGACCCCGGGATCCAGCTCATCCACGCCACCTTCCACAGCAACTGCGGCGGCGAGACCATGAACGCCGAGGACCTGTGGAGCAAGCACGAGCCTTATCTGCGCGCCGTTCGCGATACCTTCTGCTTAAGCGCCCCGCACGCCACGTGGGAGCGGACGTTGTCGCGCAGGGAATGGCTCGGCTACCTCGATCGCCGCTTCGGATTGAGCGGTGACGACAGCACCGCCGTGGCCTCCGTGCTCGACTTCGAGCCGCAGTGCCGCAGCATCTATCTGGGGAGCGCATGGCCGCAGGTGCCATTGAAGCATGTGCGTGAGGACCTGAAGCTCCGCAGCACTTTCTTCTCCGTGCATGCTGAAGGCGAACAGGTGCGCTTGCGTGGTCGAGGATTCGGGCATGCCGTCGGACTCTGCCAGGAAGGAGCCATGGCCATGGCCCGCGCAGGCAGGAGCTATACCGACATCCTGCATCACTATTACGCCAATGTGCACCTCGTCGACCTGAGCACGCTCGATTTCTTCCGCGATGAAGGCGATACCCTGCGCATGGGGCACGGTGCGGGAGCCGGACCACGCTGACATGGCACAGGCGCGCATCCGCATCGACGACCGCGGCGATCGCATCCGCAACGGTCATCCCTGGGTGTTCGCCACGCAG
This sequence comes from Flavobacteriales bacterium, assembly GCA_016788405.1. Lineage (GTDB taxonomy): Bacteria > Bacteroidota > Bacteroidia > Flavobacteriales_F > PHOS-HE28 > PHOS-HE28. Next base: position 810 of record JAEUSX010000177.1, on the reverse strand, counting down.
GTGCTGCAGGAGGAGGGCGCCTACGCGCCCGGCGATGTGGTGCAGGTCACGGATGCCAGGGGCTTTCCGCTGGGCCAGGGATACATCAATCCGGCGAGCATGATCCGCGTGCGCATGCTCACGCATCGCGAGGGCGATCGCGTGAACACCGCGTTCATCCATCAGCGGATCATCGCTGCTTGGAAGCGCCGCGTCTCGTTGGGCTATGCCGCGAGCTGCCGGGCCGTCTTCGCGGAATCCGACCTGCTCCCAGGGCTGGTGGTCGATCTCTTCCTCGATGCGCGCGATGGCCGGCGCGTGCTCTCCGTGCAGTTCCTCACCCTGGGCATGGAACGCTGGCGCGATGCGGTGATCGCTGCCCTGCAGGAGTGCGTCGGCCCGGACGGAATCTACTTGCGCAACGACGTGCCAATCCGTGAGAAGGAGGGCCTGCCGCTCGAGAAGGGCTTCGCTGGCGGTGCGTTCGATCCGAAGCTGTTGATCGATGAAGGGGTTGGGGCCCAGGCTGTGCGCGTGCACGTGGATGTGGCCGGTGGACAGAAGACGGGCCACTTCCTGGATCAAGTGCGGAACCATCTCGATGCCCAGCGGTTCCTCACCGGTCGGCGCGTGCTGGATTGCTTCACGCATACCGGCGGCTTCGGCCTGCACGCCGCTAAAGCGGGCGCTGTGGAAGTGCTCGGCCTCGACATCAGCGGGGATGCCGTTGCGCTGGCTTCGCGGAACGCGGAGCTGAACGGATTCGGGAATTGCGCCTTCCGGGAGGCGAACGTGTTCGACTTCCTCACCGATGCGAGCCGCACGGGCAGG
>JAEUSX010000169.1 GCA_016788405.1 Flavobacteriales bacterium | reverse complement strand
TTGGTGCTGTAGAAGCGCTGGATGTCGCGCCACACGAAGAGCAGGCCGATGAGACCGAACACGGTGAAGACGATGGGGCCTCCGCCCTTCACGCCCAACGCCATGTTCACCGCGCCCCAGAGGAAGAGGCCGCCGTTGATGAAGCCCGCCGTGATGACCAGCACGCGGTCCATTAGCCGCGGACGCTGCCCTTCATGCAGTTTCTTGAGGTAAAGCGCCCGGTAGCCGCTCGCCGCCATGTGCATGCTGAAGATGGCCACCATGGCCATCACCCAATTGCTCCGGGTCACGCCCAGCACCACTGCGGTGACCACCACTACGGCCATGCTCCAGAAATAGACCTTGCCCCAGCGCCGATGCCAATCGCCCCCTTTGCGCGAGAGCATGGCCAAAGGCGCCACCACCAAGGCCAGGAAGCCGGCGGTGGCATGGAGGAATTGAATGGCGGGGGGCATGATCAGCTACTCGCTCAGCACAACAAGACGATGCGTGCTCGCAGTTCCGTCACGGAAATAGAGAGTGAGATGACAGAGTCCTTCGAAATCCGCTGGCATGTCGATACCAGTGCCGGAGAACCAACCTTGTTCACTGCGCGCGATCGCGCGGCCGCTCGAATCATGAATCACGAATCGCTGAAGCTCCCGTGATGCGCCATGAATCCGCAGACGCCCACCGGATTTGAGGGGGTTAGGGGTGAGCGTGACCTGCGAACCCGATGGCGGGAAATCTTGAACCGAAACCGGATCGAACAACGACTCGACTGATGAACTGGATGTCAGACAGTTCTCATCGGCTTTCACTACGTAGATAGCGCGAGGTCCAGGCCCGATCGACTCAATCCATCCAGCGGCAACGAAGCCTCCGTCTGCGGTCGCATCAACACTTGACCCATCAGCAGGGCTGCCGTTGCCGAAATTATTCCCGTTCAGGAACCAACCGAACTCGTTCACCAAGGTCATGATCATATCTCGCTCCCCGCCTGCCAATTCAGCATATCCAGTGAAGACGAACTTATCGCTGGCCGCACGATCGATGTCTGCACCGGAAGCGTCGGTCTCATTCCCGATAAACCGCTCCCATTCGTATGATCCGTCTCCTCCGAAACCACAGAGGGCAATACGCTGGACTGCGGCGACGCTTCGCGAAGACCCGCAAGCCATGAAGCCTCCGTCAATCCTTTCGGCAACCGAATTGAATACGTCGTCCTCGTTGCCCCCGTAAGGGGTCAACCAAACTTCATCACCATTTGCGTTCAGCCTTGTGAGGAAACCATCCTCATCGCCGTTCGCCGTTTTCATTGAGCCGCAAAGCACCACAGATCCATCAGGCAACGCGAGACCATCATTCAAGCTCGAAGATGCCGCTGAAACGACCCGGTGCTCCCAAAGGACCGTGCCTTCGAAGTCCGTGCGAATCGCGACCCCGACACCTTGAGGGCTTTGCTCATCGTAACTGATTCCATGCAGGAGGTAGCCATCTGGAAGAATGACCACACCCTTGCAGATATCCCAATCACTACCACCGAAACTCACCTGCCACATCAACGCGCCTGAAGCGTCCGTCTTGATCAATGTCATACTGTAATCGGCAGTGGCGACATCATTGACAGTTCCTGCTACAATGTACCCGCCGTCCGATTCGTGACATCCAACTCCAATATCAGCACCGAGGCCACCGAAGTAGCGCGACCAGATCAAATCACCTTGCTCATCAAGCCGAATCAGGTAAATATCACTGGAGCCATTTCCGAAACTCCCAGTGGTACCGGCAACGATGTAACCGCCCGACTCGCACTCCTCTACGCTCATGGCATTGTCGGAGCCCAGCCCACCGTAGCTGCGGCGCCACGTCTCTTGCGCGAACACGCTCAGGTCCGGAGACAATACAGCCACGATGACGAAGAGTATGCGCATTCCAAATGATGATGGTCCGATCATGCGTTTGGCCAAAGGTACCATGACCAGCCTACGCCCCTAGGAACAGAAATCCTATGGCCTACTTTCGCCGGAGCCGTTAGTGCATGATGGAGGGCACATGAAGACGAGATCGCTAGCGGATGAACGATATAGGCAAAGCGAACGTGCAAGCGTTCTGAACCCAGCAAGGCTGGGGCTATTGGCGCTTTTCATTGCATTCGTAGTTGCGAAGCTGCCGTACCTGAATCTTCCGTTCTATTGGGATGAAGCATGGGTCTATGGGAAGGCCGTACGGGCCATGGCCGAGAACGGCTTGAGCTTGTTGCCCAGCGCTGTTCCACCGGAACTCTCAAGAGGTCACCCCCTGCTCTTCCACTTCCTCGCGGCAGGATGGATGAAGCTCTTCGGTGGCGGATTCGTGGCGATGCATCTCTTCGCAATGACGGCCTCCATTGCGCTCTGCCTTGCTACGTACTCGCTCGGCAGCTTGATCGGCTCCGAATGGACAGGATTAGCCGCAACATCTGTTCTGATGGTCAACGAGATCTTCCTGGCCCAGAGCGGTCTGCTCCTGCCCGAAGTATTACTAGCACTTTTCTGCACCCTGGCCATCATCGGGACGCTCGTGCGCAACAAATCGCTCTTCCTCCTGGCGATGAGCGCGGCCCTCCTGACCAAGGAATCGGCAATAGCGTGCCTGTTTGCGATTATGGCTTGGTTGGTCATCCGGCTGTTTGAAACAGCGAATAGCGCGGAACGGAGACAGGTAGCATTGTGGCTTTGCATCTCATTCGCTCCGCTCGCTTGCGCGGGATCCTTCTACGTGATCCAGCGCATCCAACTCGGGTGGTTCCTCTACCCGGAGCACATGAGCATGTTGACTTGGTCCGCTTCAGACATCGCATATAAGGCGAGGCAGATCTATCACGCGGCGTTCGAGAACCAAGGCTTCGTATGGCTCACCTACGCCATCGGCTTAGCTTCTCCTGTGCTGGCGCGCAAGGCGCCGATCCTAAGCCGCTTCGCCATGGCCCTTGCGAACATCACCGCCGTCAAGGTGCTTTTCGAGCGTTGGACGCTGCCGGATGGCCTGGACCTGGCAGTTGTATCGGCATGTCTTGCGATCTTCTATTTCCTTCTCTCTCATCAGCTGAGAACTTCTAGTCCTAGACTGAATGATGCTGTCACCATAAGCTTCGTTGCATGTGTGGCATTCTGGGCCTTCACGTCATTGAACTTCTATACGGACAGATATCTCCTTGCGTTGTTGCCATTCATTGCAGTTGGCGCGGTGGGGATACTCAATTGGGTCGGTCGCATTTGGAGCAAGCGCATAGCCGATTGGCTAGTAATTCCTTTCGTCGCGTTTGCCTTGATCAACATCGGAAGCGACAACACAGTTGGTGATTGCCGCTTGGCATACCGATCAGGCATTGCCGTCCATCAGGAAATGGCCGCATACCTGGAATCGCATCGCTACTACGATGAGCCAATTCACGGCTCCTTCGTTGACCAATATTATCTAGGGGACCCGGATGCCGGTTATCTGTCCGGTGCGCGCGTATTCACGCGCGTTAACACGCAGCCGCTCGCCGAATCGAGAATCGCGTTGGCGGATTACACGGGGAAAAAAGACCTCCGAGCTGAGTTGATGAAGACTGGATTCCGTCCGTTACGCAGATTCGAGCACGGCCCGGCTTGGGGAGAGATCCTCGTGCGCTAACGATAATCAGGTCGCAGTAGCCCTTTCCACCCCGGTACCTTCGCCCCCATGTCCCCAGCCTTCCGCGGCTTCCTGATCTTCCTGGTGGTGCTCATCGCCGTCGACCTGTATGCCTACAAAGGTGTGAATACGGCGCTCGCCCAGCACAGCATCGTGCTGCGTCGCATGGTGCGCTTCCTGTACTGGGTCATCAGCATAGGGCTGCTCTGCATGGTCCTGTACGTGGCGATCAATTTCCGCGACCCCGAGGCCCGGCGCGACCACAGTTTCGCCTTCAGCATGGTCGCGCTCTTCCTGCTCTTCTTCCTGCCCAAGCTGGTGATGGTGGTGTTCCATGGCCTCGACGACCTGGTGCATCTGGTGCGCTGGAGCTGGGACAAGCTCACGCCGGGACCGGTGGACGCTAGCGGCGAAGGCATCGATCGCGCGCGCTTCCTGAGCCAGCTGGGCCTCATCGTATCGGTGGTCCCCTTCGCGGGCGTGCTCTACGGCGTCACGAAGGGACGTCGCAACTTCAACCTGGCGCGGGTGCCCGTGCGCAGCAGCGCGCTTCCCGAGGCCTTCAACGGCTTGCGCGTGGCGCAGATCAGCGACATGCACCTGGGCAGCTACGGCGGCGACCTGAGCATC
>JAEUSX010000014.1 GCA_016788405.1 Flavobacteriales bacterium | reverse complement strand
TTGCGGCTCATGAGGATGCTCATGGGCGTGCCCACGATGTTGCTGCGGCCCACCACCACGCAATGCCGTCCGGCGGTGGGCACCTGATAATGCCGGAGCAGTTCCACGATCCCGCTCGGCGTGGCGGGCAGGAAGCCTTCGTGGCCGAGCACCATGTTGCCGATGCTCACGGGATGGAAGCCATCCACATCCTTGGCGGGATCGATGGCGAGGGTGATGGCGTCGGCATCCAGGTGCTTCGGCAAGGGCAGCTGCACGATGAAGCCGTCGAGTCCGGGATCGCGATTGAGCGCATCGACCTGCGCGAGCAGTTCCGCTTGGGATGTGTTCGCTGCCATGCGGATCAAGGAGCTGCGGAAGCCGACGCTCTCGCAGGCCTTCACCTTCGCTTCCACATACGTGCGGCTCGCGCCATCGTCGCCCACGAGCACGGCGGCGAGGTGGGGCGCATGCCCTCTCCGCGCCTTCACCGCTGCGGCCTCCGCTGCGATGCGCGCTTTCAACGCCTCGCTGCAGGCCTTGCCATCGAGCAGCTGGTAGGTGCTCACCTCGCTCATGCCACAAGGCTACGAAAAGCCGCGAACGCTCAAGGTGTCACCGGTCGGGGCCGGCGCAGCACCCACACGTACATGTGCATGCCCTTGGCCAGGGCCACCACATCCTGCGCCACCACCTCCCACCCTTGCGCCTCCAGGCCTTGCACCTCGGCAAAGAAGTTCTGGATATCGAGCGCGCTCTTGTCCATGTTCACGGGCTTCAGGTCCACCACCTTCGTTTCGAGCCCGGTGCCGAACACGCCCAGCTTGCGGATACCGGGTGAGAATTCGACGGACGCGTAATCGTGCACGGTTTGCGCGCCAGCCGCGGGCGCGAGCAGCAGCAGCAGGAGTGTGAAGAGGAGGTATCGCATCGCGGGGGCGCCGTTGCTGAATGCGAAGGCGCGCGGCAAAGATGGCGGGCGCACCTTTGCGCCATGCGGTTCCGTGCGCTGTTGAGCTGGCTCTGGCCCATGCCGGTGGATCGCTTCACCACCTTGCACGGGCCGATGGAGGTTCGGTACGAGGGCGGTGCGCTTGTCCTGAACAGTGAACGGGGCAATCAATCCTTCGGCAGCCTGCACCGGGTGTGGCAGGACGTATTCCAGCGGATCGGCCTGAAGAACAGCCCCCCGACCAGCGTGCTATTGCTCGGCCTGGGTGGCGGCAGCGTGGTGCGCATCCTTCGCGAGGAACTTAGACTCCCCTGCCCCATCACCGCGATTGAATTGGACCCGGCCATGATCGCGGCGGGGAACCGGCACTTCGGACTGAGCCAGGTGGGCGGGCTGCAGGTGATCCAAGGCGACGCGATGGTGCAGATCCACGCGCTGCGCGAGCGCTTCGACCTGGTGGTGGTCGACCTCTTCGACGACCTCGACCTGGCCCGTGGCGCGGACAGCCTGGGCTTCGCCCACGCCTTGCGCGACCGGTGCCAGGGAACGCTCTGCTTCAACACCGTGGGCCACGACGCGGCCAGCTGGGCCCGGTGCGAGCGCGTGGCGGTCAACCTGCGCAAGGTGTTCGTCACAGTGGACGAATTGCGGCTGGAAGGCGTCAACAGGGTGTTCATCGCCCGTTGATAGCGACTGCCGCCCCCCTTTCGCCGCGTGCCTTCACGGTCCGACCTTTGCGGACGGCCGCCCGCCCCAAACCCCGGATGACCAGTCGGATATCCCTGGCTCTCACGTGCCCTTTGCTGGGCACGGCGCTGCTCGCCCAGCCGGTCTGCTCCATCACCTTGGGGCCTGATGAGACCATCTGCCAGGGCGAGACGGTGCAATTGAACGGACCGCCCGGCTTCCCGAACTACAGCTGGAGCAATGGCGCCAACACGCAGGACATCACCGTTGGCGCGGCCGGCGTGTACACCTGCACGGCGAGTTATCCGACCGGGAACCTCGCGGTGAACCCGAATTTCAATCTGGGCAACACGGGGTTCTCGAGCATGTTCAATTACACGCTGCCCCTCACGGCCGACGGCAACTACTGGATCGGCAGCAACGCCAACCTCTTCCACAGCCAATGGCAGGGCACCGGAACAGGACCCTTCCTCATGGTGAATGCGGGATGGATGCATCCGGGCTGGCGCTTCTGGTGCCAGACGCATCCGGTGTGCCCGGGACAGACCTACACGATCAGCTTCCGCGCCATGGCCTTGGCCAGCCAGGGCCCACCGCTCATCGCGGTGTTCGTGAACAACCAGTACACGGGCAACGACTTCCAACTGGGCGCGCAGGGCGTGTGGCAGGTGTGCACCACCACCTGGACGGCCCCGGCCGGCGTGACCAGCGCCGACTTCTGCGTGCAGGTGAGCAGCGGCCACGGCGTCGGCAACGACATCGGCTTCGATGATGTGAGCATCACCGCCACCATCTCCATGAGCGATGACATCGAGGTCTTCGTGACGCCGCTGCCCGTGTTCGACTTGGGACCCGATCAGACCTTGTGCGATGGCCAGGGAACGGTGCTGGATGCCACGGTTCCCGGCGGCACCTACCTGTGGCAGGATGGGAGCACGGCTCCGACCTACGCGGTGAGTGCCGCGAACAACTACAGCGTCACCGTCACCGCGAACAATTGCTCGGCGACGGCTGATGTCGACGTGAACTACAATCCCCTGCCGGTATTCAACCTGGGACCCGACCTCGTGCTCTGCGACGGCGATGTCACCACCCTCGATGCCACCACGCCCGGGGCCACGTACGCATGGATGGACGGCAGCAGTGGCGCCACGCACGGCGTGAACGCGCCGGGGATCTACGGCGTGACGGTGACGGTGAATGGCTGTTCCGCCTACGATGAAGTCGATGTGGGATACAATCCACTGCCCGTCGTGGATCTGGGCCCCGACCAGCAAGTGTGCGCCGGGCAGGCCGTGCTGCTCGATGCGACCGTGGTGGGCGCCACCTACCTCTGGAGCGATGGCAGCACCGGACCGACGCTCAGCCCCATCACCTCGGGCACGCATTCCGTGAGCGTCACGCTGAACGGGTGCAGCGCCTCGGATGCGATGGACCTGGTGGTGACGCCACTGCCCTTGGTTGATCTCGGACCGGACCAAGTGGTCTGCCCGGGCACGGCGATCACGCTCGATGCCACCACGCCGGGCGCGAGCTA
>JAEUSX010000006.1 GCA_016788405.1 Flavobacteriales bacterium | reverse complement strand
GGGAAGCACTTGCCGCAGCTCTCCATCGCCGTGAATTCGAAGAGGTGCTCGAGGTACTTCACCATGGGGAACGTTTCGGGAATGCTCAGCACGCTCGCATGTCCCAGCAGGAAGCCCTCGCGCTGGAAACTCTCGAAATCGATGCTGAGCGCATTGATCTTGTGCAAGGGCACGATGCCGCCGAGCGGTCCGCCGATGTGCAGCGCTTTCGTGGGCCGCGCGAAGCCGCCGCCGAGATCATCGATCACCTGAGCGAGCGGAGTGCCGCACTCCACTTCGTAAAGGCCCGGACGCTTGAAGCCGCCATCGAGGCACACGAGCTTGCTGCCATTGCTCTTCTCACTGCCCAGCTTGGCGAAGGCTGCGCCGCCGTGCTTCAACACCCAGGGCACGCAGGCCAGGGTCTCCACGTTGTTCACCACCGTCGGGCGGTTGAAGAGGCCTTGCTGCGCGGGGTAGGGCGGACGCGTGCGCACCTCGCCGCGCTTGCCCTCGATGCTGTTGAGCAAGGCCGTCTCCTCGCCGCACACGTACGCGCCTGCGGCCTTGATCACTTTGAAGCGCCAATGGAAGCCGCTGCCCTTGATGTCATTGCCGATCCAGCCGTTGGCTTCGAGGTCGCGCATGGCCTGCTTCACGATCTCCACCGCTTCAGGGTACTCGGCGCGGATGTAGAGCACGCCCGTATCGGCGCCCACGCAATAGCCGGCGATCATCATGCCCAGCAGCACGCGGTGCGGGCGCTGCTCCAGCAGGTAGCGGTCGCTGTAAGCAGCGGGGTCGCCCTCGTCGGCGTTGCAGACGATGTACTTGCGCGGCGTGCCATTGCCGGTGGTGTCCTGTGCGTTGCGACAGGCCTCCAGCTTGAAGCCCATGGGGAAGCCGGCGCCGCCGCGCCCGCGGATCGTGGCCGTCTTGATCTCATTCAACACATCCACTGCGTCGCTCTTCAGCACCTGTTCCCACACGGCGTAGAACTCAGGAAGCGGCGGCATGGGCGCCGTGAGGATCGGCGCGGCCATGCTGGTGCCCACGTGGTAGGCGTCCATGTTGGGAAAGGAGGATGCGCCGCCAACCTTCAACCTTTCAACCCCCAACCCTGCATCAACCACTTCCGCCAACCGGTCGATCGCATCCCCGCTGTAGTTCAGCCCGCCGAGGTTGAACGCGCTGTTCTCGTGGCAGCGGCCCAGGCAGCACATGTGGCCGATCTCTTCCGGCTTGAAGCGCTTCGCCAATTCATGATGCACCTTGTCCTGCGTGCCCGCCACCAGGCAGGCGCTGCCGTTGCACACGTAAGCCTTCTTGCCCTGGTTCTCCTTCTTCAGGAAGTCGTAGAACGAGCTGGTGCCGTAGGTGATGGCCTCGCCGATCAGGAAGTCATCGGCGATCTGCGTCAGCGCGCGGTCCTCGGGCGTGCCATCCGCTGATGCAGCTTTCTGCAGCCGTTCCCAAAGCGGATCATCCAGTTCCTTGCCGTCCCGGCCAGAGAGTGACGAGATGTTCTTCGACATGCGCCGAAGGTATGCGGGCTGCTGGCTCAGCGATTCCGACATTCGCCCTCCATCAACCGCCTTCCTCATGATCCGCCTGCTCGCCCTGGCCTTAGTCTTCCTTCCATTCTGTTCGGCAGCCCAGCGCGCCCCCTTCACCTACAACGACCTCCTGATGATCGACCGCCTAAGCGGCCTGGCCGTGAACCCAGCGGGCACCACAGCCCTCTTCAACGTGCGCGCCACCGACATGGAGAAGAACAAGGGCGTGAACTCGTTGTGGATGAAGGATCTCGCCGATCCCGCGAAGCCCGAGGTGAAGTTGCCTGTGAGCGAAGGCGGCGCCAGCGTGGCGCAATGGGCGGCGGATGGGAGCGGCTTCTTCTTCATGTCTGCGCGCGAGGGCGGCGTGAACCAGGTATGGAGAGCGGATGCTGCTGGAACGTCGGCCGCGCAACTCACGCGCCTGCCCCTTGATGTGGAGGATTACCGTGTGGCACCGGATGGCAAGGGCCTGGTGGTGGCTATCGCCGTCTTCCCCGACTGCCCCGGCGATGAGATCGATTGCACTGTGAAGCGCCTGGAGGCGAACAAGGCCACGAAGGGTTCGGGAACGATCCACGACAGGGTCTTCCTCCGCCATTGGGACACCTGGAAAGATGGCCTGCGCAATCACCTCTTCTACATCGACCTCACGAACAGCACCGCTCCGGCGATCCCGCTCACCGCGCGTTTCGATGGCGATGTGCCCTCGAAGCCTTTCGGAGGCAACGAGGATTTCTGCATCAGCCCGGATGGCCGCACGGTCTATTTCGCCGCGCGCGCGGCCGGCAAACGCGAGCCGTGGAGCACCAACTTCGACGTCTACAGCGTGCCCGTCTCCGGTGGCGAGGCGCGAAGCGTCACCACGGAGAATCCCGCGTGGGACGCTGCACCGATGGTTTCGCCCGATGGCAAGACGCTCGCCTACAAGGCCATGAAGCGCCCGGGCTACGAGGCCGACCGCTTCGAGCTGCGCCTGCGCGATATCGCTACGGGCAAGGTGAGCGCGCTCGCCGCGGACTGGGACCGCAGCGTGGCCGACATGAAGTGGAGCCGCGATGGCAAGAGCCTGCTCGTGACCGCTGATGACCTGGGCAGGCACAAGCTCTTCCGCGTCGACATCAAGACCGGCAAGGCGACTGCGCTCACCACCTACGGCCACCTGGAT
>JAEUSX010000104.1 GCA_016788405.1 Flavobacteriales bacterium | reverse complement strand
CAATTCCTCCACCGCCTTCCAATCGTCCTGCCCGCGGGTGAGCAGGCCGAGCTCTCGCGCCACGCGGCCGGTATGGACATCCAGCGGCACCATGAGGTCTGAAGGCTTCATGCGCTTCCAGAGGCCCAGGTCCACGCCGCGGTCATCGGGGCGCACCATCCATCGCAGGTACATGTTGATGCGCTTGGCATTGCTGCCTTTGGAGGGGTCGGCCACATGCTTGCGCGTGCGCGGCTGATGCGCCGGCTCGAAGAAGCGCTGCTTGAAGCGCGCGATGGCCAAGCCCATGTCGCCGATGGCATCGTGGTCGAGGAAGGCCTGCTCAATGCCACCATGGTTCGCGTATACATGCCTCAGTCCGCGCACGAAGTGCCTCAGGTCCTCGCCATTGAAGGTGCGGTGCACGAAGCCGCTCACGTGCTTCAAGTCGGCGGCATCGGCGTTCATCACGAAGTCGAAGGGTCGCTCTTCCATGAGCCGCGCCAGCTTCCATGCATTGGCAATGATGGTCTTGCGCTGGCCCCAGGCGATGGTGGCGGTGAGGAAGCCGATCACCTCGGCATCCTCGCGCCTGCTGAATGCGCGCGGGACCTGGATGGGGTCGTCCTGGATGAAGCGAGGGCGCGCGAAGCGGTCATAGGCTTCATCGAGCAGTGTCTTCAACGCGGAGTTCAAACGGTTCTCACTTCTTCAGGAGGCGCTTCACCGGCACCTGCCAGCCCAATCCGGCACCGAGCAACACTTCGTCCAACGGAATGAGGTTGCTGTAAGGCCCGGTGTAATTGGCGTGAGTGTAGCGCGCATCGATGAAGAACTGGAAATAGTCCCATACGGCGAAGGTGAGGCCGCCGCACAGCGCCATGTTCGGGATGGCGCGCAGAGGCGCCGACTCCAGGAAGGTGCTGTCCATCCCCGGTCGGGTCAACGCGACACCGGGTTCGATGCCCAGGGCGAAGTCGAGGCGCTTGTGCGTGAAATGCACGAATGGACCGAAGGTGATCTGGCTGTTCTGCTCCAGCAAGGGCGAGTCCTGCTGGTTGCCGATGTACCAGAGGCCCTCGCCGCGCCAGCTGATGCGCTCGTCCGCGAAGACTTCGAGCTTGCCAACCACGTAGATGTTGGTCAAGGGCCGTTGCGTCATGAAGCCGGGGCTGATGGCGACGGATCCGCGCACGAGCAACGGCTCCGCGACCGGCGCCTCGTCCTGTGCTTGCGCGCGGAACGCTGCGAGCAGGAGGATCGTCAGCGTGATTCGGCTTACCATAGGTCAGCGATCTTGTAGTTGAAGCTCACGTGGATGAGCAGGTGCCCTTCGAGGTCGGCGCCTTTCTCCTTGTGGAAATGCACCTCGCCGTCATGCTCGTCGGCATGGATGTCGGTGCCCAGGTGAGCCATGTACTGGCACACCAAGGAGAAGTCCGCTCGGTCGGTGACGTTCAGGTGCGTGCCCAGGCCGGCCTGCACCGCGCTGCTCCAGCGCTCGGCGAAATTCTCCGGTTCAGCGATCGACTGCTGCTTGGAATAGTCGAAGCAGTGCCCGGCCAGCACATACGGCTGCAGGCGTTGGCGTCCGGCCGTGGGCTTCCGCATGTAGAAGAGCACGCTCCAGCCGATATGCTGGTCCTCCCGGTGCGCCAGGCTGCCGGCCGGACCAGTGAAGTAGTCGTAGAACCAATCGGTGTTCACGCGATCACTGATGCGCACGCGCGCCTGCCCGCCGGCGCCCGTGCCGGGCGCGCCGTGATCACCGCTGCTGAAGAGGCTGAAGGAGGAGCGCACGCCGAGCGACACGGTGCCGCCGGCGCTGGGGCCTCGCTGCTTCAGGGGCTGCGCCGAGGACGCGAGCACGGCGAGCAGGGCAAGCGCAAGGACGGTTATCCGCATGTGCGATGAACGCTGATCCGCCAGGCTGAAGTATCAGCGCTGCGGTATGGCGAAACCTGGCATATCGATGAGCTGGTACCCGGTGATGTCGAAGAGTGCTTCGTCCACCTTGCCAATAACGAGTTCCCTGATGCTGCCGACGATTCTCTCATCGCCCTTGGCGGGCACGTATTCGAATTCGAGCGGGAACCCGTCCACGTCGGCGCGAGCCTGACGGCTCTGCTGTGCGGCCTGGCCATCCATGCCGCGGGCCATGTCGGTGAATGCGTTCTTCAGGCTCAAGTCCACCCAGCCGGTCCAGGTGCCTTCGCTGCTCACGGCGACCACCTTGGTGCAGGTGCGGCCCTCGATCACGCGGGTCTCCTTGGTCACGGTGACTTGCGGCTTCTCGCTCTTCGCGGCCGATGCGGCGGCTTCGGGGCGTTTGGTCTTCATCGCGGTGCGGTTGCCCCGGCCATCGTCGATCAGCGTGTAGCTGCTGTTGGTGCGCAGGTCCGTGAGCATGCGCATCTGCTGGGGCTGGCCCGGCATCTCCATGGCGTAGATCAGCTTGTCGGCGGTGCTCCAGTAGCGCAGATTCACCGGACTGTGCTTGTCCTCCTTCCCGCTCTTGAACGTGTGCATCTCCATGCGGAAGCTGCCGATGAACGCGTTGGGGTCGCCAGGAGGCTTTGAAGCGCTGAGTGAAAG
>JAEUSX010000065.1 GCA_016788405.1 Flavobacteriales bacterium | reverse complement strand
GTGGACGCTGGCCTTCTTCGTGGTGATGCAAGTGCTGCCTGCGGCGGTGCTCGGCTGGGACCAGCTGATGGAACTGGATCACACGCGCGCAGAACTCCTTAACCCAACGGATCCGCGCCACATCCTGGATGAGGAAGAGCCATCGTTCATCTCATTGGGTTCATTGCTCTCCGCCTTCCTCAGCACCGAAGGAGGCAGCAGCAACACGATGGCGCTACCCCGGAATATCGCGTCCCTCTCGTTGGAGGCGATCACTGCGCTATTGCTCATCGGACGGCTGGCACTCGCCGGACTCACGCTGTGGTTCGTCCGTTGGCCGCCCTTCAAGCCGCAAGCCGATGAGCGCACAGTGCTGTACGAGTCGGCCTATCTTCTGCTCTGCACCGTGCTGCTCTTCCCGCACCAGCGCAATTACAGCCTGTTGCTCGCTCTGCCGGCTTTGGCTTGGCTGCTTCATGCCGGCCTGCACCCCGATGCCCATCGCAGCGCGGCCCGTACCGCCGCCATGGCCGTCTTCGGCGTCTTGCTGAACGCGGAGATGCTCCTGGGCGAGTTCGGCGATGTGTACGCGCACTACAAGGTGAAGTCGTTCCTGGTGCTGGCGCTGATCGGCATGCTCATGGTCTCGCGGCCTGGACCTGAGCCCACGCGCAGCGGAGCGCACGTCTAGATTTGCGGCCCGCTCGCACCAGGCAGCGCCCAGCATCATGCAGCAACGGATCATCGAATGCGTGCCCAACATCAGCGAGGGCCGCGACCGCGCCAAGATCGACGCCATCGCTGCCGCGGCCGAGTCGGTGGAAGGCGTCCGCCTACTGGACATCGATCCCGGGAAGGCCACCAATCGCACGGTGATCACCTTCGTGGGCGAGCCCGAAGCCGTGTGCGAGGCAGCCTTCCGTTTGGTGAAGAAGGCCCAAGAGCTCATCGACATGCGCGGGCACAAAGGCGAGCACCCACGCTTCGGCGCCACCGATGTGTGTCCGCTGGTGCCCATCAGCGGGGTGAGCATGGAAGAATGCGCGGCCTTCGCCCGGAAGCTGGGCGAACGCATCGGGAAGGAACTGGGGATCCCCGTTTACCTGTACGAGCACGCGGCGAGCGAAGAGAAGCGGCGCAACCTGGCCAACAACCGCAGCGGCGAGTACGAAGGCCTTCCCAAGAAACTGAAGGATCCCGCGTGGAAGCCCGACTTCGGCCCAGCCGAGTTCAACGACAGCGTCGCGAAGAGCGGAGCCATCGCCGTGGGCGCGCGCAATTTCCTGGTGGCTTACAACGTGAACCTCAACACGACAAGCACGCGCCGCGCGAACGCGATCGCCTTCGACGTGCGCGAGGCCGGCCGCAAGGTGAAGCAAGCCGACGGCAGTGAGCGGCAAGTGCCTGGGAAGCTCATGGCCGTGAAGGGCATCGGCTGGTACATCGAGGAGTACGGCATCGCGCAGCTCTCGTTCAACCTCACCGACATCACGGTGACCCCTGTCCACATCGCCTTCGACGAAGCATGCAAGAGCGCCGCGGAGCGCGGCATCCGAGTGACGGGCAGCGAACTGGTGGGCCTCGTCCCGAAGCAGGCGCTGCTCGATGCTGCCGACTTCTACCTCGCTCGGCAACAGCGCAGCCTCGGCATCCCTGAGCGCGAGAAGATGAAGATCGCCGTGAAGTCGTTGGGACTCGATGACTTGGGCCCCTTCGACCCGGGGAAGAAGGTGATCGAGTACATGCTCGAGGATGCCAGCCGAGAACGCCTCGTGCGCATGGACCTGAAGCGATTCACCGAGGAGACCGCTGGTGAAAGCCCTGCTCCCGGTGGTGGATCGGTGGCGGCCTACGTGGGCGCGTTGGGCGCAGCGCTGGGCACCATGGTGGCCAACCTCAGCGCGCACAAGCGCGGATGGGACGACCGCTGGAAGGAATTCAGCGCTTGGGCCGTGAAGGGCGAGAAGCTCCGCAACGAGCTGCTCTTCCTCGTGGATGAGGACACGCGCGCCTTCGATCGCATCATGTCCGCGATGAGCCTTCCGAAGGGAAGCGATGAGGAGAAGAAAGCGCGCAAGGCGGCGATCACCGAAGCCACCAAAGGCGCCATCAGCACGCCGTTGCGCACCATGCAAGTGTGCGTGGAGAGCATGGACCTGATGAAGGCGATGGCCGCCGAAGGCCTGCCTGCCAGCGTGAGCGATGCCGGGGTCGGAGCCTTGTGCGCACGGGCCGGAGCCTTCGGCGGATACCTGAACGTGCGGATCAATTGCGCAGGGCTCGACGATGCGGAATTCAGGGAATCGGCGATGCAACAGGCCGAAGCCCTGAAGGCGAAGGCCGATGCGCTGGAAGCCGAGGTGATGGCGGTGACGCTGGCCAAGGTGTAGGCCGGCAGCGCTGATCTCCGGATGCCGGTCCGTTCCGGACCACGCTGCACCGGCTCCGAGCAGCGGCCCATCCTCAAGCAACAGGCCCAATCCTGCTCGCCCTCCACCGACAGCGGTTGAGGAAGCCTGTCGTGCGGCACAACACCGCCACCCGCGCGCACGTATCATTGGCGAACCCCGCCACCGCCATGAACGCCCGACTCACTTTCCGCCAATGGTGGCGTCGCGTGGTGTACTTCTTCCCCATCCAGCTGCTGTTGCTGCACCTGAAGAAGAACCACCTGCTGCTCTTCGCCTGGGTGTTGCTCTTCGCCTACGTCACCGAGAGCCTCGGCGTGAAGTACGGCGTCCCCTATCTCTTCCTGTTCCCGGAGTACTTCGGCAAAGTGGGCTTCCTCTCCCATGCCATCACGGGATTCGCCTTGGGCGGTTTCATCACCGCCTTCAACCTCTACAGCTATGCGATGCACGGGTACCGCTTCCCCTTCATCGCCACCATCGCCAGGCCCTTCCTCAAGTTCAACGTGAACAACGCGGTCATCCCCGCGCTGTTCGTGGTCACCTACCTCTGGTGCACCGCGCGGTTCCAGTACGAGCAGGAACTCGTGCCCATCTCCGGGATCGCCTTCAATCTGCTGGGTTTCCTCGTCGGCATGGCGGCGTTCATGGGCGTGGCGCTCCTCTACTTCACCAGGACCAACACCGATATCGTGAAGATGCTGGGGAAATCCGCGGAGGAGTACAGGCCCGAAGAACCTTTGATGGACATCCTCGGGCCGCAGCGGGAATCGCCCATGAAGCGACCGAGCGAGCGCCGGAAAGCGATGCGCTGGCTGAAGCGGCAGCAGCGCAGCGAGAAATGGCGCGTGGAGACCTACCTGACGCCACGCTTACGCATCATGCTGGCCAGGAGCAGCGCTCACTACGACCAGGAGATGCTGCGCGATGTGCTCTGGCAGAACCACATCAACGGCTCCATCTTCGAGCTCGTCCTGGTGCTCACCTTCATCCTGCTCGGCGCGTTCAGCGATGTTCCGCTCTTCGCCATTCCCGCTGGCGCCAGTGCCTTCCTGCTGTTCACCATCGTCCTCATGGTCATCAGCGCCTTATTCAGCTGGCTGCAGGGCTGGACCGGCACGTTGATCCTGGTGCTGGTGCTCGGCTTGAATGCGCTCAGCCATCGCACCGAGAGCTTCCTGTACAACACCAGCGCGTACGGCTTGGACTACGCGCCGTCCCCGGCATCCTACGACCAAGGCACCCTGGCCGCGCTCGCCAATGACACCGCAGCGGCACGGCGCGATGCGCGCCAGGCGATCGCCACGCTTGAGCGGTGGCGGATGAACAACGCCGGAGGCGAGGGCCGCAAACCCAAACTGCTCGTGATCAGCACCAGCGGCGGCGGCTTGCGCAGCATGCTCTGGAGCTACCGTTGCCTGCAAGTGGCCGACAGCCTGCTCGGCGGCCAACTGATGGAGCGCGCCGCGCTTCTCACCGGATCCTCCGGCGGCCTCATCGGAGCCACCTATTACAGGCAGTTCCACCTGCAGGATCAGCGCAATGGCACTTCCGAGCGGTTCTCGCCCGCCGTGATCGAGGAGATCAGCGGCGACATGCTCAATCCGGTGGCATTCAGCTTCGTCACCAACGACATGTTCCTCCGCTACCGCACGGTGCGCGACGGGAGCAAGCACTACACGCTGGATCGCGCTGCCGCGTTCGAGCGGCGGCTCAACCAGAACACACGCGGCCTGCTCGACACGCGCATCGGCGACCTGGCTCAAGCCGAACGTGAGGCCCGCGCGCCCATGCTCGCCATAAGCCCGGTGAGCATCAACGATGGCCGTCGCGTGGTCATCGCCGCGCAGCCCGCCGCCTACCTCACCGCCATCACGCCGGAAGCACGCTTGAGCTCTCCCAATCAGGCGGAGGCCATCGAGTTCCGGCGATTCTTCGCCGCTCACTCGCCCGACAGCCTGAAGCTCACCAGCGCGCTCCGGATGAGCGCGAGCTTCCCGTACATCACGCCGGTCACCACGCTGCCCAGTGAGCCCAGGATGCGGCTGATGGACGCGGGCGTTCGGGACAACTACGGCTACCGCGTCACGCTGGCCTGGCTGACCACGTTCAAGGACTGGATCGAAGCGAACACCAGCGGTGTAGTGGTGCTGCAACTGCGCGACACGCAGAAGCAACTGGAGGTGCCATCCAGTGGGAGCTCGATCCTGGGCCGAGTGGTGAACCCGATCGGCAGTGTCTACGACAACTTCGTGCGCGTTCAGGACCAGGACTACGACCTGATGCTGCGGCTCTTCGACCCGGCCGGCAGCGCGCCATTGGAAGTGATCGAGCTGCAGCTCTGGCACGATGAGCAGGAACGAATCTCCTTGAGCTGGCACCTCACCCGCGTGGAGCGCGAGCGCGTGCTGCGCTCCATCCGCAGCAAGGCCAACACCGCTGCGTTCTCGCGGCTTGCCGAGCTGCTGGCTACACCGGCCGCCGACAGTGCCATTCCACCAGGCCATTGAGCGGGTCCCGCTCGACGGATTGAAGCTCCATGCCGTGGTCGAGCAGGCAGCCTGCGAGAATCTCCCGGAAACCCCACGCCACGGAGCCCGTCGCTCTCACTCGCTCGCGCTGCTCACTGGTGTAGAAGGGCTTGAACGCCTCGATGAAGGCCTCGAAGCGCGCGGTGACCAGCTCACGCGGGTAATCCTCTGTCATGAAAGCCGCGAGCCTCCCAGCATGCGCCGCCAATGCACGCGACGGGAAAGGCGATCGATAGACCTCATCCAGGACCTCATGCAATGATGGACCGTGCTCGCCGAACAACCGGACGCGCAGGTCATCCGGCATCCGGCGATAGAACGCGTCCTGAAGCAACGCCCGCCCGATGTCGGCCCCGCTGCCCTCATCGCCGAGCACGTAGCCCAGCGAGGGGAAGCGCTGGTGCAGACGCTCACCGTCGAACCAGCCCACGCTCGATCCAGTGCCCAGCACGATGACCATTCCGGATCCCCCGCCCCATAGACCGCGCGCTGCGCCTTCCAGATCGGTCCTCACGGAGATGGATGCCGCAGGCCAGAGCTGCCGGAGCGCTGATTCCATGATGGCCGCGCGTTCAGGCGACCCGCACCCAGCACCGTAAGCCACCAGTTCACGGGCTTCGAGCGCTGCCGGCTGCCGCTCCAGGAAATAGGCGCGAATGCCTGATGCGAACCGCTCTGCATCGCCGCTCAACGGATTGAACCCGCTCATGCTCTCTCCATGCACCGGGTGGAGCGATGCTTGGTCATCGCTTCCCAGCAACGCCCAGCGCGACGAACTACCACCGATCTCAGCAATGAGCCGCGACATGGCGCGAAGATGCGTGAGGCGCCCTCATGCTCCTTCGTTGAACAGGAAGTGATTCGGACTGGTCAGGCCGTTCTTCACGGCGTAGAGCACCAGCGCTGCGGTGCTGTTCACGCCCAACTTCTGCATAATGTTCTTGCGGTGCGTCACCACCGTATGCGCGCTGAGGTGAAGCGCCTCAGCGATCCGGGTGTAGGATCGCCCCTCCGCGATCAGCCCGATCACCTCGCACTCTCGCTCACTGAGCAGGACTGGCGCGCACGTCAAGGGGTCCGAAACGAACCGCTCCACATCGTGGCCGGCGCGCTTGAGCGTTTCGAGGACCTTGCCGCAGAAGAAGCGCTGGCCGCGCGCTGCGCTGCGCACCGAATCGGAGATCTCCTGCAGGTCGCAGTCCTTCTTCACGTATCCGATGGCGCCCGC
This sequence comes from Flavobacteriales bacterium, assembly GCA_016788405.1. Taxonomy (GTDB): domain Bacteria; phylum Bacteroidota; class Bacteroidia; order Flavobacteriales_F; family PHOS-HE28; genus PHOS-HE28. Next base: position 15,868 of record JAEUSX010000065.1, on the reverse strand, counting down.
CTTGAGGGCATTCATAAGCACCATGGACGAAGGCTCGTGCGAGATGGCGACGAAGCGCGTCCGGGGCGATCGCTTCAGGCCTTCCCGGATGTCACGGGCCCCGAAGCCCCCTGTCGCGTGATCGATCAGCACCACATCGGGCTTGTGGCGCACCAAGAGGGCTTTGAGAGCGATAGGGTCCCTGGCCTCCCCGATGATCTCCACGTTGGGCGCCTGCTGAAACAAGCCACGCAGCCCGAGCAGGGCGAGTTCGCCATGGTCCGCCAACAGCAATTTGATGTTCGGCATCCTTGTTTAGAATCAATCCAGATCGGAGGCGAATCTATCCGGGCTGTGGGCCTTTGAGCCTAACCGATTATCCACGATCGTTATTCACGAAGACTCGGTCGTCCGCTCAGGCACTCGGTACAATTTGCCCTCTTCGCTGGCAATGGCCTTCGGGAAGACCGCACGCGCTTCCTCGAGCACCGCGCCCGTGCTCTTGTACCGGGAGCTGAAGTGCCCCAGCAGCAATGCACGCGCACCTGCGTCACGGGCGAGCATGGCTGCTTGCTCCGCCGTGCTGTGCATGGTCTCTTTGGCCCGGGCCGCCAATTGCTTCGTGAACGTGGCTTCGTGATAGAGCAGGTCCACATCCTGGATCCACGGGATCAATTCCGGCGCATAAGCCGTATCGGAGCAATATGCATAGCGACGAGCTGGCCTCGGTTCATGCGTGAGCGCGGAATTCGGGACCTTGGTCCCATCGGGCAAGCGCATGTCCTCTCCCCGCTTGATCTGTGCTCGCATGAAATTCGGGATCTCAGCGATTCGCTCAGTCCGAAGGGACCTCAGCGCCCTCTTCTCCTCGAACACGAAGCCCGTGCACGGAATACGGTGCCGAAGCGCCAGCAGGGTCACGGTCACGCGCGAATCACTCCATGCCAGTCGGCCGTTCTCCGGCTCCAACGCTTGCACCTCCAAGGGGAAGCGCAGATAGGTCTGTGAGGCTCGGAATTGCACATCGATGATCTCCTTCAGCGCAGCTGGACCATGCACGTGCAGCTTTCGTGAGCGGCCCATAAGGTGCAACGTACTGATCAAGCCCATCAGACCGAGGTAGTGATCACCATGCAAGTGGCTGATGAAGATGTGATCGATCCGGTGAAATGGGAAGCCCATGCTCCTGAGCCGTTCCTGCGTTCCCTCCCCGCAATCAATCAAATACGGGGCGCCGTGGATCACGAGTAATTGCGCGGTAGGATAGCGCCCACGCGCAGGCAGCGCAGCACCGGTGCCCAAGGTGATCAGATCGAACTGTCGCGACGCCATTTCAGAAGAACAAAGGCCCCGGAGGGGCCTTCATCCATGAAGTGATCCCGATCTCAACGATTCAACATCATGCGGCCCGTGAAGACCTCTCCGCCGGCCTCCACCTTGTACAGGTAAACGCCCTCCTGCAGATCGGACCGCTCGAAGGCGATCCGGTTCAATCCGGGTCTGCCAATGGCACTGATGGCATCGACCTGAGCGCCGAGCAGATCGAATACGCTCAGATTCACCAATCCTCCGCGCGCCAGTTGGAATTCGACCTGGGTGCGCGTGGTGAACGGGTTGGGGACGTTCCGGACACTCGCCAGACCGACAGGTCCGGCATCAGCAACACTGGTGGGATCGAGCACGAAGATGTGGTAGCCCGTGAAGGTGAGCGGATAGGGAACCACGTTGCCGAAGAGCGTGAAGTAACCGGTCACATTCACATCCAATGGGAAGAAGCCGGCTTCGGACGGGGTGCCGGAAATCACACCGCAACCCAACTGGCTGGGCAGATACGTGCATGGACCTGGGGTCTGGGATGCGCAGGCCACGCTCAGACCAGTGGGCAGCCCGGCCACGCCGTTCAGAACGATGGAGTCGATCTGCACATTCGGGAAAGTGGGGTCGATGTCCTGCGCATCGGGCGGAACGATCAGATTCAGATCTTGGGAATAGGGAATGCCCAACTGCCCAGGCATGAAATTGTCAATCGTATCGGGCCATACTCCGAAGATGCTGTCGGCGTAGAGCGGATTGGGGGTGCATGGCTGCGCGAGCGCGCTCGATGCGGCGGCCAGGGCTATCGCTAGGGTAAAGTGCTTCAGCATGTGTTTGTGTTCTGTTCAGGAAGGCTTGTTCACGTCCTTCTCGATCTCTTCCATGTACAGCAGGTCGACGGCCTCTGCTACCGTGGGAGTGATGGAAAGGACGCTCTCCAACTGCGAGATCTGCACGAGTTTCTGCACCGGCTCTTGCAGGCCGCAAACCACCAAGCTGCCGCCCACGCTCTTGCACAGCCGGTTGGCCACGAGCAGGGCGCTAAGGCCTGAGGAATCGCAATAACGGGTCGCGGAAAGGTCGATGATCGCGTTACGCACGCCGGTCTTGTTCAAATAGACAAGCTCACTCTTCAATTCGGGTGCGCACGTCGTGTCCAGTTTCTCGGCCTTGCTGGTCACCAATGTGTAGCGCCCTTTGTCCTCAATGATGAAGTTCATGGTCGATGGCTCTTCGGCCAAATATAGGCAGCGGCGCTTCTGGCCAGCGGCAGAGGTTTATTCGCACTTTCAAACAGCAGCGCGTGGGATTCGAGCGGCCAGGAGGTAAAGCACGGCCATGCGGATGGCCACGCCATTCTCCACTTGGTCCAGGATGATGCTGTTGGCATGATCGGCGACATCACTCGTGATCTCCACCCCCCGGTTGATCGGTCCCGGGTGCATGATCACCACCTCCTTTCCAATGCCACGATAGCGCTTCAGGTCAAGGCCATAAAGCATGGCGTATTCCCTGAGGCTTGGGAAACCCGTGGAGGCCTGGCCTCCCTGCCGTTCAAGCTGTATCCGGAGCATGTTGGCGACGTCGCACCACCGCAAGGCCTTATCCAAGTCCTGCTCGACGCGAACGCCCAGCGCCTCGACATGCCGCGGAATCAAGGTGCGCGGCCCGCAGAGCATCACTTCCGCGCCAAGCTTGTTCAGGCAGAAGATGTTGCTCAGGGCCACCCTGCTATGGAGGATGTCGCCCACGATGAGCACGCGAGCGCCCTTCACCCTCCCAAGACGCTCCCGGATGCTGTACGCATCGAGCAGAGCTTGCGTGGGATGCTCGTGCGTCCCATCGCCAGCATTCACGATGCGCGCCTTCGCATGCCGCGCGAGGAACACCGCGGCCCCGGGATCAGGATGGCGCATCACCACCATGTCCACCTTCATCGCCAGGATGTTATTCACCGTGTCGATCAGGGTCTCGCCTTTGCTCACGCTGCTGCCCCCACTGCTGAAGTTCACCACATCGGCGCTCAACCGTTTCTCGGCCAGCTCGAAGCTGACCCTCGTGCGCGTGCTGTTCTCGAAGAACAGATTGGCCACCGTGATGTCGCGCAGGCTTGGCACCTTCTTCATGGGCCTGTTCAGCACCTCCTTGAACCCATCGGCCGTCCGGAAAATCAACTCGATGTCCGCCGCGGTGATATCCTTGATGCCCAGCAGGTGATCAACGCTCAGCATCTCGCCGGCTCCGATGGACTTTGCGGAGGCGATGGGGCTCATTGGTCCGCGATTGATCCTTTGGAGACCGCTTTGGCGTCAATCGATGCAGCCTCAGAATGCAATAGAACGCGGTCCTGTCCGTCGGTCTCTTTCCACTGCACGGTGACGCGCTGATCGCCGATGCTGTCCACCCATTTGCCCACGTAGTCAGGTTGTATGGGCAATTCTCGGCTGAATCGGCGGTCAATAAGGACCAACAGGCTCACTGAAGCGGGCCTTCCGAAGGCCATGAGCGCATCCAGGCCAGCTCGGATGGTGCGGCCGGTGAAGAGCACATCATCCACCAGGACCACTACACGGTCGTCCAGATCGAACGATATATCCGTGGTGCTGGGCGCGGCCGGACTGGAGCGATGCCTGAAGTCATCGCGATGGAAGGTGATGTCCAATTCGCCATAGGAGAGCAGCTCCTTGCCGAGCACCTCCATCAACCTGCTCCGGAGCCGCCGAGCCAGCAGCACCCCCCTCGGTTGCAGCCCGATGATCGCAACGCCGGAAAGATCCCCGTACTGCTCGATGAGCTGGTGACAGAGCCGGTTGATCGTTAGTCCGAACGCCTTGCCTGTCAGTAGCGTGACCGCCCGCATCGCGGCCGAAGATAGGCGCCACCGCCTTGCGGCTGCTTCGCCGCATCAGGACTCCAAGCCCGCCTGAAATCGCAGGCGCGGATTACCGATGCGGCCCCTTGATTCGCTGCATGCGCCGATTTGGACTCCCGCTCGCCTTTTCCTGGTTTCTGGCTTTGCCGTCATCTGGTCAGCAGCACGACTTGATCGGTTACTGGCACAATTGGAACGATGTGAATGCTCCATACCTCGAATTGGCCGACATCGATCCGCGTTACACCATCATCGATGTGGCCTTCGCCGAGCCGCTTCCCGGTACCAGCCACGTCATGGCCTTCTCGCCGACCGGAACGGATCAAACCGGTTTCACCGCACAGATCGCCTCGTTGCAAGCGAACGGGAAGAAAGTCCTCATCAGCATCGGCGGCGCGAACGCGGCAGTGCATCTCGATTCGGACCAGGAACGGGATGAATTCGTGTCGAGCATGCTTGGCATCATCAACGACTACGGATTCGACGGCATCGACATCGACCTCGAAGGCAGTTCGGTGGCCATCTCTGGTGGGACCATCGCCAACCCCGTGGATGCGTCTATCATCCGGCTGGTCGATGCCATCAACTCCATAGCGAATGCATTCGAGTCAGCGAATGGCGCACCGATGATGCTGACCGCTGCTCCAGAAACGGCGTACGTCCAAGGAGGCATGAGCGCATTTGGTGGCATCTGGGGCGCCTACCTGCCCCTGCTCGAAGGCCTGCGGGACCGGATTGACATCCTGCATGTGCAACTCTACAATAGCGGTTCCATGTATGGAATCGACGGCGGCATCTATGCGCAGGGCGCAGCGGATTTCATTGTGAGCCAGACAGAGGCCCTGCTGCAAGGATTCAACACGGCCGGAGGCGCCTTCGCGCCCTTCCCGCCTGAGAAGATCGCGATCGGATTGCCCGCATGCCCCTCGGCCGCAGGTGGAGGATATGTGCCGCCATCGGTGCTTGAGGCGGCTGTGGATTACCTCCGAGGAACCGGTCCCCAACCTGGCAGTTACTCCAGTGTTTCCGATTACCCGAGCCTCCGGGGCTTGATGACTTGGAGCATCAATTGGGACGCCGCCCCGGGCTGTGCCGAAGCATACGAATTCGCAGAGTCCTATGAGACGTTGTTCACCATCACGACCTCGACGCCTGAGATTGAATCGGCTCTCAGCACAATCGTGCTCGACGGTACCGCTTTGCCCATCCCAGAGCGATTGATCGGCAAGCGACTTCTTCTGGCTGATCAGGTTGGACGCAGTCTCGGCACTGCCACGGGCTCAACCAGCCGCCTTGATCTGCCTCCGCTGGCTCCGGGCATCTACTACGTCAGGGAACCGGCGACTGACGGACTCGCGCTCAGGCTGCTCGTGCCCTGAAGACTAGCTGAGCAGTCGCTGCCGCAAGGCGAACTCCAACTGCCGGTTCGCATCCTCCAAGCGCTTCGTGTATTCCTCACGTTCGCGCTCTTTCATCCAATCAGCATGAGCCTCGAGGACGGCCTTCGTCAATTGGTCGGCGATCCATGGCTTCGCGAAGTACTTGGAGACCCCGCCATTGTTCACGGCGTCAATGATCGCTTCCAAGTCGGAGTACGCGGTCACCAGCATCCGACGGATACGGGGATAGCGCTCCCTCACCAGGTTGAGCAATTCACTGCCGGAAATGGTCGGCATGCGCTGGTCGGTGATCACCACGTGAACCTCTTGAGAGCTCAGATGAACCCAGGCTTCGTGGAGGTCCGCCGCCAGAAGCACGGTCATGTGATGACGGAACGCGGCCTGAAAACCCTGGCGGTTGGCCGCATCGTCGTCAACGAACAGAACCACAGGTCGTTGGATAGGTTGAGTGTCACGTAGCGCAGCGTTCATCTCGGGGGTATTGCGCGGTTCATACGGAGCCCGTCATCCCGGGTTCGTCGAATCAATTGTGGATAACTTGTTAATAAATGGTCGTTGACTACCTTCGCCCCCACTCGGACATCTTCGGCCTCTAGCCTCTGAACGATCATGTCGAACCTGCTTGAAGCGCGACTCGGCGCTTCAGCAACGGACCGGGACACGCACCGGCCCGTCATCCTTCGAGCCGACGACCCGGCGGACAGGGCGGCCTTGGAGGAATTGCTGAAGCGCGAGAAACGGGTCACCGTGCACGACCGGCTGGATGCCCAGCTGCGTGAACTGGTGAGAACGATGCACCCTGCCGTCAAGTGGCAAGATGATGAGCTCGGCGAGGCCGTGAGATCCTACCTGGGCGGCCGGCCAACCTTGGATTACGGCAACTGGGTCTACTACCCCTGGTCGTTCAACCTGGTTCACCTGTTAGGCGAGGCCGAATTCGCTCGGCTCCGTACCGACCGCAACCGGAACAAGATCACCACGGAGGAACAGTCCACGCTGGCCAAGAAGCGCGTTGGGGTCATTGGCCTCAGCGTGGGCCAGAGCGTGAGTCTTGCGCTGGCCTTGGAACGGAGCTTCGGCGAATTGCGGCTTGCCGACTTCGATTCACTGGACTTGAGCAATTTGAACCGCATTCGCAGCGGGGTTCATGAACTCGGGTTGAATAAAGCGGTGGTCGCCGCACGCGCGATCGCCGAGATCGATCCTTACCTCGAGGTCAAGGTGTTCAAGGAAGGCATCACCGAGGGGAACCTCGAATCCTTCCTGACTGAGGGCGGCAACCTTGATGTGCTCGTGGAGGAGTGCGATGATGCGGCCATCAAGATCAAGGCTCGGCTCCGCGCAAAGGCCCTTCGGATACCCGTTGTGATGGACACGAGCGACCGTGGCATGATCGACGTGGAGCGATTCGATCTGGAACCTCAAAGGCCCATCATGCACGGCATGCTCTCCAAGCTGGACCTGGGCATCATCGATGCACCCATGACCCGTGAGCAGAAGACAGCATACATCATGGCCATGGTGAACCCGGCGGGTCTTAGCGAGCGGATGAAGATGTCCATCCCGGAAATAGGGCGCAACCTCTCCACCTGGCCACAGCTTGGCGGGCATGTGATGCTCGGCGGTTCGGTCACTGCCGAAGTCGTTCGACGAATCTCGCTAGGCGAGATGACATGGTCTGGTCGCTGGTACGTGGATCTGGAAAACCTGCTGCACGACAGCCGATCCGTGCTCCTGGCGAACGCAATGGACTTCCAAGAAGCACCTGCTGCATCCTAATTCGAAGCGATGGAGACACTGACATTCAAAGCCTTCCGCGCAGTGGATGACCCATCGATGTGCGCAGAATTCCTCAAGCAGCACCGCAAGGTGCTCGAGGACTTCGGCATCACGAACGTGACGACCAACAACGAGGATTGGACCACCGACCCCGACACGTACGTCATCGTAGCGCTGTCCAACAAGAACGGAATGGTGGGCGGAATACGGGTGGAGGTGGATCGGGGCACCCGAGACCTGCCCATTCACAGCGCGCTTTATGAGCTCGACCATCGAATCGCACCCGCGCTGACCGCCCTGCGCGAGCACGGCAACGGCGAGGTCTGTGGCCTTTGGAATTCGAACAAGTACGCTTCGCTGGGACTGCCGGCCATGCTCGCGTTCGCTGCGGTCTCCCTGGGGAACCAGATTGGTTTGCGATCCATGGTCTGCCTGGTGGCGCACTATACGCTTCGTCACGCCCTGAAATCCGGATTCACCATCCTGGAAGAGATCGGGAACGGGGGCACCTTCACGTACCCCATCCCTTCAATCAAGGCGATCGCCATGGTCATTCCTGACGTGATCGCCTTGAGCACCGCTCCGCTGGAGCATAGACGGCACATGATGAGCCTGAGGTTGCGGCCGGAACAGGAACGCATCGAGGTGCTAGGGCGTGTCCCGACGCGATGCGTGTACCAGCTCTGCATCGACAAAAAGGTGCTCGATCTCAGGGCTTATGTTGAAGTGCTCTGCATGCATCATCAGCATGTCGCTACGGCATGAAGCGCTGGTAACCAGCGAGCACATGGTCTCGTAGGAGGCCGCGATGAAAACCCACCTCGGCACATTGCTGCTTGCCGCAGCGATGATCGCGTCCGTTCCATCGTTGACTTCGGCACAGCCTGTTCCCGTTGCACAAGGACCCGTGCACATCGGGAAACGCTTCAGCATCCTGGAAGACCCATCCTCAGCGCTGAGTCCGATCGATGCCATCAGGACACCCGGGTACAGGGCGTCTGAGATGGATGTGCCCAATCTTGGGGTCAGTAATTCAGCCTACTGGATCCGATTCGATGTCAAGAACGACACGGACGAGGATGCCGTGATCCTGGATATCCAGCATGCTGAGATCGAAGAACTCGACGTGTACCTGCTCAAGGATGATGTTCCCGTGCCCATCGCAAGCACCGGTCAGAATGCCCCGCTCGATTCCCGCACCATCGCGCAGCCCGAATTCGTGTTCAGCTTGCCGATCGCCAGTGCCGAGGAGCGCGGTGTGCTGCTGCGCGTGAAGAGCGACAAACAGCTTCAAGTGCCGGTGCAACTGCACATGCCATCGCGCTTCTCCGAGAGCCGCTCGATGAAGAACCTCACCATCGGCGCCTATATCGGCATCATGCTGGTGATGCTCTTCTACAATCTGTTCGTGTACTTCTCCATCCGCGACAGGAGCTATTTCATCTACGTGGCCTACATCCTTCTCGTGTGCCTGACGCAACTGGCATTCTGGGGCCATGGGCAGTACTACCTCTGGGGCGGTTCGCAATGGTTCTCGATCAAGGCCTCGTTGATCTTCACGTTCGCCACTGCCATCGCTTCGAGCGAATTCATGAAGCGGTTCATCAATACGCGCGAGCATGTGCCGATCATGCATCGCTGGCTGTCCGCCTTCTATGTCCTCATAGGCGTGGTCATGACCATCTACCTGTTCATCGCGCCACCGCTGGGGTACAAGCTCGCCCAGCTCACCGCCGGACTCTTGGCCACCTATCTCTTCGTCACCGCGATCATCGTGTGGCGCAAGGGGTCGCGACAAGCGGGGTACTTCATACTCGCCTGGACCGCTTTCCTGACCGGCACCATGGTGTTCACGCTGAAGGACATGGGGATCCTTCCGTACAACGACCTCACGGTATTCACCATGCCGATCGGATCCGCCATAGAGGGCGTGCTCCTCTCCTTCGGTCTCGCCGACCGCATCAACATCCTCCGCCGTGAGAAGGAACGCTCGCAAGCCGAGTCACTCGCCATGGCGCAGGAGAACGAGCGCCTGATCCGCGAGCAGAACATGGAACTGGAGCGCAAGGTGCACGAGCGCACGGCAGAGCTCCGCGAGAGCAATGAGACATTGAAACGCACGCAAGTGCAGCTGGTGCAGAGCGAGAAGATGGCCTCCATCGGACAGCTCACCGCCGGCATCGCGCACGAGATCAACAACCCGGTCAACTTCATCACCAGCAATATCGCACCGTTGCGCCGCAACCTCGGCGAGGTGGTCGAGACGATCAACGCCTACCGGAAGGCCGAGAGCCCCGATGCCGTGGCGAAGGTGAGGGAGGAGGAGGAGCGCGCAGGTATCCAGGAGAGCATCGAAGAGCTCGATGGCATCATCGCCAGCGTGAGCGAAGGGGCCCAGCGCACCGCCGAGATCGTTCGCGGCCTTCGGAACTTCTCCAGGCTTGATGAGGATGACTTGAAGCACGCCGACCTGAACGAAGGACTGGCCAGCACCCTCGCGGTGCTCGCTCCGCAGTACCGCGGGAAGACGGAGCTGGTGCTGGACCTTCAGGAAATGCCCAAGGTGGAGTGCTTCCCGGGCAAGATCAACCAGGTGTTCATGAATGTGATGAACAACGCGGCCCAGGCCACCTTGGCGCGTATGGACGGCCGCCCAAGGCGGGTCACGGTGACCACGTCGTCGAATGAGCACGAGGCCATCGTGCGCATCAGCGATACGGGCGTCGGGATGCCTGAAGAGGTCAAGGCGCGCATCTTCGAGCCGTTCTTCACCACCAAGCCGGTAGGTGAAGGCACCGGCCTCGGCCTGGCGATCGTGTACGGCATCATCACCGAGCACGATGGCCGCATCCAAGTGGAGAGCGAGCCGGGCATCGGGAGCACTTTCACCATCACGCTGCCGCTGCAACGCGCACGACAGCTGGAGCAACGCGCCTGAGCATGGCTGATGACCGCATCCGAGTGCTCTTCGTCGATGACGAGGAGAACAACCTGAAGGCATACCGGGCCAGCTTCCGTCGCGAGATGGACGTGCTCGTCGCACCCTCGGCCGCAGTGGCCTTGGAGATCCTGGAGAAGGAGGCCGTGCATGTGATCGTCTCCGACCAACGCATGCCAAGCATGAGCGGCAGCGAGTTCCTTGCCATCGCCCGGCAGCGGCACCCCCAGAGCATGCGCATGCTGCTCACGGGATACAGCGATCTGGAAGCCGTGGTGAGGGCCGTGAACGAGGGCGGCATCTATGCCTACGCCACCAAGCCGCTCGATGAGAACGATCTGCGCCTCCGCATCAAGCAGGCCTTCGAGATCCAGCAGCTGCGCGCCGAGAAGGACAAGCTCATGAACCGCTATGGGCAGGTGTTCGAGGCCACCGCCGACCCGATCGTCATCGTGGATCAACGCGGTCAACTGCTCGATGCCAATGCCGCCTGCGCCAACCTCATCGGGCTGAGCCGTGAGGAGCTTCGGCAGCGACGGTTCACTGAATTCATCGAGGACGCGCCGGGGCTGGTGCGCGGCTTGAAGAACCACCGCTCGGGCAAGGACTTCGTGAACGTGGACATCACCATCAGGAATGCAGCGGGAGCCGTGATCGACTGCTTGATGACGGCCACCTATCTGGGCACTCAGGATGGTCACCGCAACGTGTTCCAAGCGATCATCAAGGATGTGACGGACCGCAGGCAGGAGCAGAAACGCTTGGAGAAATTGAATGCGGACCTGGACCGTCGGGTGGCCGCGCGCACCGCGCAATTGCTCGAAGCGCTCGAGGACCTGGGCTCCTTCTCCTATTCGGTGGCCCACGACCTGCGCTCCCCGTTGAAGAACATCGCGGCGCTCAGTGAACTGCTCCGCACCACGGCCGAATCGGACCCGGCACTGACCGAATGCCGGCCTTTCGCGGAACGAATTGAGCGCGGGGCCACGCACCTCATCCAATTGGTCGATGACCTGTTGCGCTTCTCGCAGACCAGCAGTCGTGCCATGGAGCGCAAGGAGGTGTCCCTCGCGGACCTGGTGGATCAGGCGGTGATGGATGTGGTACCAGAGGAGCGCCGGACGCAGATCACGGTGAAGGTGGGCCCGGAGGCCACGGTGATCGCGGATGCGCCCATGCTCAAGGTCGTACTGCACAACCTGCTATCCAACGCGCTCAAGTTCACGCGCGACAGGCTCGCCCCGGCCATCTCCATCGAGCACGAGGTAGAACAGGAGCATGATTTGCTCGTGGTCCGCGACAACGGCGTCGGGTTCGACGCGAAGCAGAAGGACCAGGTGTTCGGCGTGTTCAAGCGGATGCATCGCGCCGATCAGTTCGAGGGAACAGGCGTGGGCCTGGCCATCGTGCACCGCGTGGTGGCCAAGCATGGCGGCGAAGTGTGGGCTGAGAGCACCATCGGTCAAGGAACCGCCATCCATATCAAGCTGCCGCGCCATGTCGAGGGCATCCGCACGGCCCCGTTCATCAAAGTGGCCTGAACGAAACCCTGGTCCGCACCATTCCGTATCGAAGCCAACCATTCCATCTGACCATGAAGCGCATGAAACACGCCATCCCCAGCTTGCTGATCGCGCTTGTCATCAGCATTCCCGCGACGGCGCAGTCGAACAGCAAGAGCAAAGGCAAGCTGGTCGACCGCCGCGACCAGGCCGAGGGCTGGTACCTGCCGGTTCACGGGAGCGTCACCGCCGACGGCGACAAGGTGGATGGCTTCGACATGGTGCTGTACAAGGACAATGTCGAGCTCGGCAAACTCCAGGGCGACAAGAACGGCCGTTTCGAGCTCGAGCTCGACATCGACCAGTTCTATACGCTGCGGATCCTGAAGGAAGGCTACCAGGAGAAGATGCTCTATTTCGACACGAAGCTCCCGCCCGACCTGGTGAAGTATCCTGACTACGAGTGCTACGTGAACCTTCAGCGCCCCAATGCCCAAGGCGTCGATGCCTTCTACACCGATTTCCCCTCTGCGATCGTGCGTTGGGATGAGACCATGGGCGGCTTCTACCACAGCGAGCATTACCTCGGACACATCCAGACGCGGCTCGCTGGCATCGCGAGCGCCACGTTCTGATCCACGAACAGCTTCCCTCCTCCCTTACAAACACCATCACCAAGGAAGGAGGAACAGCAAGGCGGGCCCGTAAGCCCGCCTTGATCTTTCCTGATGCCGGTGGAACAAGCCGAGCGATGCGGCGTACAAGCCCGAGAGCCAACCGAATCCCCATGCGAAACGCCATTGCCTGCGCCGCCATCCTGATCTCTCTGACCGCGAGCGCACAGGAGCACGAGCGCTTCCTGCCTCTGCAAGTGAGCGTGACCGCCGCAGGAGCCGCATGCAAGGAATTCAATGTGTCGCTGTACCAAGGGAACCAGCTGGTCGCCGAGCTCCCGCCATCCAAGCACAGCGCGTTCGAGCTCGCCCTTGACGCCAACGACCGGTTCAGCGTCCGCATCGGCAAGCCCGGATACCGGGATAAGACCATCGCGGTGGATTCGCGCATGCCCGAGGGCGATGCGATCATCGAAGCGGTGGCCTACACCGTCGATCTGGAGCCCATGGACCGATTCGCGCACGCCGATCCCTTCTACCTCGACTTCCCGTGCGCGATCGTGCAATGGGATGAAGCCTCGGCCCGATTCAATCACAGTGAGCGGTACCTCGCCGATATCCAGCTGAAGATGGCGCTGCTCAGCGCGCAGGCCTCCGCGGAGTAAGGCTCAATGCTGATCGTAATCGATCACCACGCGCGCTGATCGAGGGTGCGTCTGGCACGTGAGCACGTAGCCATCGGCCACCTCTTCGTCCGTGAGCGCGTAGTTCATCTCCATCTCCACCTGGCCTTCAACGACCCGGGCTTTGCACGTGCAGCACACCGCTCCTTTGCAGGCGTAAGGCACATCGAGCCCGGCATCGAGCGCTGCATCGAGCACCGCGCTGCCCTTGGCCGGGACCTTGAGCTCATGCTCCCGGCCATCCATGATCACCTTCACCTCGGCGATGCCGGCGAATGAGCCGCCAGCGCCATGCGAATGATCGGCTCCACGCTTCGCCTCGGTGCTCACCGGGGTTCCGAAGAGCTCGACGTGGATGCGCTTCTTGTCCGCCCCGAGGTGCTCCAAGGCCTCGCTCACGTTCACCATCATCTGCTCCGGACCGCAGATGAAGTACTCGTTGGTATCGCTGTCGGTCACGAACCGCTTCACCAGCTCCACCGCCTTCTCCTTGGTGATCCGGCCGTTGAAGAGCTTGTCCTCATCGAGTCCCTTGCTGAGGATATGATGGACATCGAGACGGCCGGCGTGCTGGAGCTTCAACTCTTCCAAGCGCTGGCGGAAAATGATGCGGTCCACATCGGTATTGCCGTAGAAGAGCGTGAAACGGCTCTTGGGCTCCGTGCGGAGCACGGTCTTCAGGATGCTCAGGATGGGCGTGATGCCGCTGCCCGCCGCGAACGCGACGAAATGCCTCGACTTCGATGGATCCAGGGCCGTGGTGAAGCTGCCCATGGGCGTCATCACCTCGACGCTCATGCCCGGCTTCAGCTTATCGACCAGCTGGGTGCTGGCCCGGCCCTGCGGAACCTTCTTCACCGCGATCCGGAACTGGTCGGCGTCCAGCGGGCTGCTGCAGATGCTGTACGAGCGCCGTAGGTCCTCGCCGTTCACCGTGAGCTTCAGCGTCACGTACTGCCCGTGCTGGAACGCGAACTCTTTCCGCAGCTCGGGAGGCACGTCGAAGCCCACCACGATGCACTCCGGCGTTTCCTGGTGGATGTCGGCTACACGCAGCGTATGGAAATGGGCCATGCGGTTGTTGGTCATCGGAAAGCGGGCAAAAATAGACGCGGCCGTCTTGGTGAAGGCTTGTTGAACCATCGCCGGGGCAGGAGTGTTCGCGGCATGACGGCTATCAGGGCCGATGCAGGGCCCGCACCTACTTTAGCCAACCGAAAAAGCGAATGTGATGACCGACGTGAAGAACCTGGAGGAGCTCTTCCAAGCAAAGATCGACGCCGAGCTGAAGATCGAGCCGAAGGATTGGATGCCCGATGCTTACCGCAAGAACCTCATCCGCCAGATCAGCCAGCACGCGCACAGCGAGGTGGTGGGCATGCTGCCCGAAGGCAATTGGATCACACGGGCACCCAGCTTGAAGCGCAAGGCCATCCTCTTGGCCAAGGTGCAGGACGAAGGCGGTCATGGCCTGTACCTGTACAGCGCCGTGGAGACGATGGGCGTTTCGCGCGAACAGACCATTGATGACCTGCTGAGCGGGAAAGCGAAATACAGCAGCATCTTCAACTACCCTACCCTCACTTGGGCCGACATCGGTGCCATCGGCTGGCTGGTTGATGGCGCGGCGATCATGAATCAGGTGATGCTCTGCCGCACCAGTTACGGCCCTTACGCGCGCGCCATGGTGCGCATCTGCAAGGAGGAGAGCTTCCATCAGCGGCAGGGCTACGAGATCATGGCCGTGCTGGCGAAAGGGACACCCGAGCAGAAAGAGATGGCGCAGGATGCCCTGAACCGTTGGTGGTGGCCCAGCCTGATGATGTTCGGGCCCACCGACGCCAACAGCCCGCACAGCGCGCAGAGCATGAAGTGGAAGATCAAGCGCCAGAGCAACGACGAGCTGCGCCAGACCTTCATCGACCGCACCGTGCAGCAAGCCGAGGTGATCGGCCTGACCATCCCTGACCCCGAACTGAAATGGAACGAGGCCACCCAGCACTACGATTGGGGAGCGATCGACTGGACTGAATTCAACAACGTGGTGGCCGGCAACGGACCTTGCAACAAGGAACGCCTCGCCGCCCGCAACAAGGCCCATAGCGAAGGGGCGTGGGTGCGCGAAGCAGCCGTGGCCTACGCCGCCAAGAAGGCAAAGAAGAAAGCAGCATGACGAAGCAGCGAGTTCGCAAGCGGCAAGTCCTGCGGCGCAGTCGATCGCCGCTTGCCGCTCCTGAACCTGCCGCTACAACACGATTGAAATGAGCGAGAACCCCAACAACTGGCCCCTCTGGGAGATCTTCATCCAGAGCAAGCGCGGCCTCGACCATAAGCATGTGGGCAGCTTGCACGCCGCCGATGCCGACATGGCCATCGAGAACGCCCGCGATGTCTACACCCGACGCAACGAAGGCAACAGCATCTGGGTGGTGAAGAGCGAGCACATCCACGCCAGCCGGCCGGAAGATGCCGAGAGCTTCTACGACCCCGCGGATGACAAGGTGTACCGGCACCCGACCTTCTACACAATGCCTGAGGGCGCGAAATACATTTGATATCGTTGTTCGTTGTTCGTGGGTCGTTCTTCGAACAACGATCAACGAATATCGAAAAACGAATACCGGTCACTCCGACCATGAGCCAAGCTTCTCCCCTCTTCCAATACACCCTCCGCCTCGCGGACGACCTCCTCATCCTGAGCCAACGCCTCGGTGAATGGTGCGGCCACGGGCCCATCCTGGAGGAGGACATCGCCCTGACCAACCGCGCGCTGGACCACCTCGGCGA
>JAEUSX010000063.1 GCA_016788405.1 Flavobacteriales bacterium | reverse complement strand
GCTCGGTCGGCACGCCAATCACATGGCGGCCACCTTCTCTGCTTTGTAGGCCCCCGCCTCCAGCTTCTTCTTCACCTCCTTGAAGCTGTTGATCGTGCGCTGCACATCGTCCAGTGTGTGGATGGCCGTGGGGATGAGGCGCAGCAGGATGGTGTCCTTCGGGACCACCGGGTACACCACGATGCTGCAGAAGATGCCGTGATTCTCACGGAGGTCGAGCACCACATTGGTCGCTTCGGGGATGCTGCCGTACATCATCACGGGCGTCACGCAGCTGTTGGTGACACCGATGTCGAGACCTGCCTCTTTCAAGCCGCTCTGCAGCGCGCGCGTGATGCTCCAGAGCTTCTCGCTCAACTCGGGCCGGGTGCGGATGAGCTCCAGGCGCTTGAGGGCGCCGATGACCACCGGCATGGGCAGGCTCTTGGCGAAGGTCTGGCTGCGCATGTTGTAGCGCAGGAACATGATCACGTCCTCAGGGCCGCTCACGAAGGCGCCGATGCTCGCCATGGCCTTCGCGAAGGTTCCGAAATACACGTCCACCTGGTCCTGCACGCCTTGCGCATCAGCCGTTCCGCGGCCGTCCCGGCCCATCATGCCGAAGCCGTGCGCATCGTCGACGAAGAGCCGGAAGTTGTACTTCGCCTTGCGCTCGCAGATCTCCTTGAGCTTGCCTTGGTCGCCAGCCATGCCGAACACGCCCTCGGTCA
Organism: Flavobacteriales bacterium; assembly: GCA_016788405.1. Taxonomy (GTDB): domain Bacteria; phylum Bacteroidota; class Bacteroidia; order Flavobacteriales_F; family PHOS-HE28; genus PHOS-HE28. The sequence goes on along the minus strand of JAEUSX010000063.1, from coordinate 10,035 downwards.
TCACCATGATGCCGCCGCCGGTCTGCTCCACCACCTTCCGGGCGTTCTCCAGCTGCTTGTCGAGGCTGGCCATGTCGTTGTGCTGGAACACGAAGCGCTTGCCCATGTGGAGTCGCGCCCCATCGATCATGCAGGCGTGGCACTCGCTATCGTACACGAGCACATCATGGCGGGAGAGGAGCGCCTCGATGGCGCTCATGCATCCCTGGTAGCCGTAGTTGAGCAGGAAGGTGTCCTCTTTGCCCATGAACTCGCTCAAGGCATCCTCCAACTGCTCGTGGTACTTGGTCTGGCCGCTCATCATGCGAGCACCCATGGGATAAGCCATGCCCCAATCCTTGGCCGCCTGGGCATCCACTTCGCGCACTTCCGGGTGGTTGGCCAGGCCGAGGTAATTGTTCAGGCTCCAGACCAGCACCGGCTTGCCCCTGAAGGTCATGTGGGGCCCCAGCTCGCCTTCGAGCTTGGGAAAGGAGAAGTAGCCATGGCTTTCCTTGGCGTGGCGGCCGATGTGGCCGAGGTCCTTGCGGAGCTTGTCGAAGATGTCGTTCATAGGGGGCTGGAAAAGCTGGCCAAATGTAGGCGGCGCTCTTCGGGGCCAAATGGCGTTAATCAGCATGTTTCAACCGGCTGGTGGTGAAGGGGCTGCGGCTATATTCGCGCCCCGCTCGAATGACCTGCCGCCCAGGCCCTCGCCCCACCTTCAGATTCCCCTTGCTGCTGGCTTCGTCCTTCGGCGCCGCCCTATGGCTCCTGGCCGGGCTGGCCGGAAGCGCAGGGCTAACCGGGTGCAGCGACTTCAACCGCGCCCTGAAAGCATCGGGTGATTCTGCGGGCATGGCCTTGAAGCTGGCCACAGCGAAGAAGTACTACGACAAGGGCTCTTATGACCGGGCCATCCCGCTGCTCGAGGAGCTGATCATGCTCAAGCGCGGAACGACGGAGAGCGAGGAGGTCAACTACCTGCACGCCAAGTCGCACTTCCTGATGAAGGACTACACCATGGCGTCCTATTATCTGGAGAATGTCGCGCGCACCTTCTCCGTGGGCAAGCACGCCGAAGAGTGCGCCTTCCTGGCCGCCTACTGCTACTACATGAACAGCCCGAATTACGAGCTCGATCAGGCCGACACCCGCTCGGCGATCGATCAATTCCAGCTCTTCATGGTCCGGTACCCGAATTCCGCGCTCAGGGACAGCTGCAACGGCCTCGTCGACCTGCTGCGGACCAAACTGGAGGTGAAGGCCTACCACGGGGCCGAGCAGTACTTCCACATGCGGCGCTACGAGGCCGCCAGCATGGCCTTCAAGGAGTTCATGAAGCAGTACCCGAACAGCGACTTCCGCGAGGATGCCCTGTTGCGCATCCTCCGGGCCGACCATGCCCTGGCCATGGGCAGCGTGGAATCCAAGCGTGCCGAGCGACTGAGCACCGCTCTGCGCTCATACCGTAATTTCGCCGACGCATACCCCGCCAGCGTAGAGCGCGACCAAGCCGAGCGCCTGCGCAAGGAACTGGAGGACGAGATCGAAAAGACCAAGCAGAACATCCCCGCACCATGAGCAACAAGCCCACTACCGCAGCCAAGACCACCGTGACCCGTGATGTCGCCAAGCTCGATGTCGAAACCGGCAACGTCTATGAGAGCGTGGCCATCCTTGGCAGGCGCGCCGACCAGATCAGCGTGCGCATCAAGGAAGAACTGCAGTCCAAGCTCGAGGAGTTCGCCATGAGCGGCGAGAACCTGGAGGAGGTCTACGAGAACCGCGAGCAGATCGAGGTGAGCAAGCACTACGAGCGTTTGCCCAAGCCTGGCGCGCAAGCCGTGCAGGAGATGCTGGAAGGCAAGCTCTACTGGCGCCGGGGCGGTGAAGAGAAGCCCGTGGCCGAAGCGCCCGCGCCGAAGGCCTGAGCCACCCGCTTCTCCCACCCAACGTGGAGAACTTCCTGAACCGCAAGGTGCTGCTCGGCGTGTCGGGTGGCATCGCGGCATACAAGGCAGCGATGTTGACGCGCCTGTTGGTCAAGGCCGGCTGCGAGGTGCAAGTGGTCATGACCCCGTCCGCGCACGATTTCGTGACCCCGCTAACCCTGTCCACGCTGAGCAGGAGACCGGTCCTCACGGAGCTCTTCGCCCGCGATGGCACCGGAGCATGGACGGATCATGTTCATCTGGCGCGGTGGGCCGATGTGCTGCTCATCGCCCCGGCTACCGCCAACACCCTGGGCAAGATGGCCATGGGGCTATGTGATAATCTGCTGCTGGCCTGCTGGCTCAGCCTGCCCGAGCGGACCCCGGTGTACGTTGCTCCGGCCATGGACCTGGAGATGTGGCGCGACGGAGCGTCCCGTTCGAATTTGGACAAGCTTACGGCGCGAGGCGTGCGTGCCATCGGTCCGGAGAGCGGGGAATTGGCCAGCGGACTTACGGGCTTGGGCCGCATGAGCGAACCCGAGCACATCGTGCAAGCGCTTCGCGAGGCGCTCGTGGGCGGCAGCAAGCTGAGCGGCATGCGAATGCTGATCACGGCCGGCGGAACACAGGAGGCCATCGACCCGGTGCGCTTCATCGGCAATCGCAGCAGTGGCAAGATGGGCTTCGCGCTGGCAGAGGAAGCGGCATTGCGCGGCGCCCGGGTCGAGCTGGTCACGGGCCCTACGAACCTGCGGACGGAACGCCCTGGCATCTCGCGCACCGATGTGGTGAGCGCCGCAGAGATGGCCGCCGCGTGCAAGGCGCTGGCACCTTCGGCGGATGCGGTCGTGATGACCGCCGCGGTCGCCGACTATCGACCGGCGCGCGCTTCCGATGGCAAATTGAAGAAGAAGGACGCCGTGCTCCGGATCGATCTGGAGCCCACGGAGGACATCCTGGCCTGGATGGGGGCGAACAAGCCCCAGGCGCAGCGCCTGGTGGGCTTCGCGTTGGAGACGGATGATGAATTGACCAACGCCTTGGGCAAGCTCGAGCGCAAGAACCTCGACCTGCTGGTGCTGAACAGCCTCCGCGACGCGGGCGCAGGATTCGGCACCGACACCAACAAGGTCACGCTGCTGGCCCCGGGCAAGGATCCGAGCGCGCTGCCGTTGATGAGCAAGTCCGAAACCGCCCGCGCTATCTTGGACCGCCTCGAAGAATCGCTCTGAACCCCGCAAGCGGGATGAAACACATGCGAAGGATCAACTTGCTGCTCGCCGCCTGCCTGCTTGCGGCATCATCCGCGGCCCAGGAGTTCAACTGCCAGGTCAGCGTCATCGCCCCGCAGATCGCGCAAGCGCAGACGCGCGTGTTCCAGAGCATGGAGCTCGCCATCAAGGAGTTCTTCAACACCCGGCGATTCACCAACCAGAATTACGCGGCCGCCGAGCGCGTGGACATCAACCTGCTCCTCACGATCAGCAACCAGCCCGCGCCCGACCGGTTCGAGGGCACCTTGCAGGTCATCTACGCCCGCCCCGTCTATGGAACGGACTACAACAGCCCGATCCTCGACCTCGTGGATGAGCAGGTGAAGTTCAACTTCCTCGAGAACACCCAGATCGAGTTCAGCGCCGACCGCTACATCAACAACCTCTCGTCGTTGCTGGGCTTCTACGCCTACTTCGTGCTCGGGCTCGATGGCGACAGCTTCTCGCCCCTGGGAGGCGCGGATTACTACACGCTCGCGCAACAGGTGGTGAACAATGCGCAGAACAGCGGCGAGGATGGCTGGCGCGCGTTCGAGGGACAGCGCAACCGCTACTGGCTTCTCGACAACCAGCTGCAGGCCGTGTTCCGTCCGCTGCGCGAACTGCTCTACGACTACCATCGCATGGGCATGGACGTGATGACCGAGGACGCCGCCAATTCGCGCAAGAAGATCGCGGACAGCATCGAGAAGCTCAAGACCGTGCACCAGGCCAAGCCCGCCAGCTACAACCTGCAGGTGATCTTCAACGCCAAGTACCAGGAGCTGGTGAACATCTTCAAGCCCGCCGATCCCGCCGAGAAGACCAAGCTCTTCAACACGCTGCAGATCATCGACCCCGGGCACATCGGCAAGTACCAGGACATGATGCGGGGGTGAACCGCGGACCAAGCGCATGCGGACGATGCGCGGGAAAGCGCACCAATACAGACGCTTCGCGAAACCGGAACCATGCTCTCCCGCATCTCCATCACGAACTACCTGCTGATCGAGTCGCTGGATCTCGAGTGGGAGCAGGGGCTCACGGCCATCACGGGCGAGACAGGCAGCGGCAAGAGCATCTTGATCGGCGCCTTGGAGCTGGCCATGGGGGCCCGCGCTGATGCGGGCCTGGCGCGCGACCCCGCGAAGCGGTGCATCATCGAGCTCGAGCTCGACTTGACCCGGCTCGACGTGAGGGACTGGTTCGTCGCGAGCGAAGTGCCCCATGAGCCGCGCGCCATCCTGCGCCGCCAGTTGGATCCCGGTGGGCGCTCCCGCGCCTTCGTGAACGATACGCCCGTGCGCCTGGAGCAATTGCGCGAGCTGGGCGAGCGGCTCATCCACGTGCATAGCCAGCACCACACGCTGCTGCTCAATGATGCGCGCTTCCAGCTCGGCATGGTGGACCGCCTGGCCGGCCACACGGCGGCGGTTGACGCGCTGCATGCCTGCTTCTCAGCGTGGCGCGCTGCGGAGCGGGAGCTCGCTGTGGCCAAGGAGCAGGAGCAGCGCGCGCTGGCTGAAGGGGACTACCTCCGCTTCCAGCAGGAAGAGCTGGAGCAGGCCGCGCTGAAGGAAGGCGAGCAGGAGGAGATCGAGCGCGAGTTGCAGCTGGCCGAGCATGCGGGGGAGCGCGCCGAGGCGTACCGGGATCTGGAGGAAGGCGCCGCTGGCGAGCACGGTGCCGTGCCGCTGCTCCAGCGTGTCCGCGCCGCGCTGTCGAAGGCCGCTCGCATCGACCCCGAGGCGGCCGCGCTCCTGCAGCGGCTGGAGAGCAGCATCATCGAGCTGAAGGACATCGGGGACGAGGCCGCTCGCCTGGCCGCTACCGTGGAGCTCGATCCAGCGCGCGCGGAGCGGATGCGCGAACGCATCGACCTGCTGCAGCGCCTGGAGCAGAAGCACCGCGTGAAGAGCGAGCAGGAACTGATCACGCTCCTGGATGAGCTGCGCACGCGGACCGTGCGGATGGGATCGCTCGGGGAGCAGCGTGCAGCGCTGGAGGCGCGCGTGGATGAATTGGGCGCGGACTACGCGAAGCAGGCGAAGGCCATCTCGCAGGCGCGCACCAAGGCCATCAAGCCGCTCGCCAACAAGGTGGAGGCCCTGCTGCATCAGCTCGGCATGCCGCACGCGGTGTTCCAATTCGAGCATCGCACCGGCGAGCCCGGACCCTTCGGGATCGATCTGGTGCGCGCGCTCTTCACCGCCAACAAGGACCGCGCGCCGGCGCCGCTGGACAAGGTGGCCAGCGGCGGCGAGCTCGGCCGTGTGATGCTCGCGCTGATCTCCCTCGCCGCGGGCTCACGCGACCTGCCCGTGGTGGTCTTCGACGAGATCGATACCGGCGTGAGCGGCGAAGTGGCCGATCGCGTGGGCGCGCTGCTTTCGGCGATGGGGAAGGAGCGCCAGGTGATCGCCATCACGCACCTGCCGCAGATCGCCAGCAAGGCGCAGCATCAGCTGCAGGTGAGCAAGGATGCGGATGGAGAGCGCGTGCGCACCACGATCGCATCGCTATCGGCAGAGCAGCGCGTGGGAGCCATTGCGCGCATGCTCAGTGGCAAGAAGACCACGCAGGCCGCAATGGAGAACGCCCGGGACCTGCTCAAGGCGCGATGAGATCGTACATAGCCGGACTTGCCCTGGCGATCGCATCAGTCGCCTCCGGGCAGGATTTTCTTGGGGACGAAAGGGCTTGGATCAAGCGCTCCATGCTAGTGCCCGACTCGAATTATGCCATATTCCTGGACAGCAGTGCCTTGCGGCTGTATGCGCGCCTCGACGGTCCGCATCCTGTTCGGTCCGAGTTCTACTTCCTTGGCGAGCCGGAGTCCGAGGACTTCTGCGACAGCATCGTGCACCGTTACGCATGCAGCCCCTGCTTCGAGCGTGATGTGCAGCGGCTCATCTCCGACTACGGCAACGACTGGCTGCTCATGGACGACGGCCGCTACGTGACGCCCAAAGGGCGCTACCGGACCTGGTCGCAAGGGGACAAGGAGAAGTCGTTGGCACTACCAGTGCTCGGCATCGTGCGTGATCCTGGCGCGGAGATCTGCGGCACGCTGACGCTCAGCTACCTCGTGCTGCCCAAGTCGCAGGCGAAGGAATTGGTGAAGAGCTTGCGTTGTGCCGGGCGAGGAGCGAAGCCCTAGCACCCTACGGCAGCTGCTGCGCCCTGGTGTTCGTGGGTATGCCTCCGATGTTCGGCAGGATGCGGTCGCGATCATTGCCTGCGCCGACATAACGCACAGCGCCATTCAGATTCACATCCTCTAAGAAGTAGCCTGTGGTCGTTGCTGTAGGCTCAACACCGCCAATGCGCGCGAGGATGGGGTCGCGATCGTTGCCGTCGCCCATGTACAGCAGTTGGCCATCTCCGGTGCAGTCGCCCGCCCATAGTGCCATGGCCCCATTGATGTTCTTGCGCGCATCGGTGCCATAGGTGGCGGTGAGGCTGCTGCGGAAGTTGATCGAATTGGCGATCAGGTTCAATGGCATGGGATTGCTTCTCATGCACGCAAGGTGATTGCGATGCCGTACCGCGACGTGATAGTTGCCTGGGCCCGCATCGAGCATGACCTGGGAAGTGCCATCGGTCGCGTTCACGACATCGCCATCGCGTTGAAGCAGACCATGGCGCGTTGCGACGATCACCGCAGGGTCGGTGGCTGAGCGCAATTCGATCCGCACCCAATCGACCACCGCATTATTGCCGCTAACGGCAAGCACTCCAGGCGTGGTCGCTTCACCGCCTCCACTGGCTGGGTCGGTGTACCCCAAAGCAGTGTATGGCTCCAAGAGTGGGAAGGAAGGCAGGGTGCGCAACGCATCATTCATGAGTTGCATGTCCGGGTCATAGGGACCCTCCAGCCACAGTTTCAGATTGAGTGGCACCTGCGGTAGATGGAAGAAATACGCGGAACCAGCATCGTTGAGGGTGTTATTCCCGAATTCATCCTCATCCTCCTGATACGCTCCGACAAAGGCATAGCGTCCATTAATCGCCACACTGACACCGAACTGGTCATTGTCGGCCCGGTCGCTGGCAACGATCTTCTGCAGCTGCGACCAAGCGCCGGCGTTGCGCATGTAGAGATAAGCCGATCCGGAATTGCCCAACGCATTGCCCCCTGCCGCATCCTCATTCTCAATGTACGCCCCCACGATGACGCGGTCCTCGCTCACCGCCACGCTGTACCCGAAGTTGTCCGTATAGCCTCGGTCGCCGGCCACGATCTTCTGCTCCTGGTCCCATGTGCTGCCGTTCAGCCTGAACAGATACGCCGCGCCAGCATCATCCACGGCATTCCCTCCAATTTCATCTTCTTCCTCGTTGGGCGCCCCTACCAGGGCCAGGTCATCGCTCATGGCTACGCTATAGCCGAAGTTGGCACCTAGGCTTGGGTCGGCGGCCACGATTTTCTGAAGCTGGGTCCAGGTATTGCCGCTCAGGTGGAAGACGTACGCTGAGCCGGCGTTCCCGACCGAATTGCCTCCTATGCCGATGGGATCCTCGTTATTCGCCCCGACGATCGCAAAGTCACCGCTGATCGCTACGCTCCTGCCGAAGTAGTCCGCGAAGCCCCTGTCGCTGGCCACGATCTTCTGCTGCTCCGCCCAGGTATTACCGCTGCGCGCGAAGATGTAGGCCGAGCCGGCGCTCGTGAGAGTATTTCCACCGGCCAAGTCTTGATCCTCTTGATAAGCCCCTACGATGGCACGGTCCCCGTTGATCGCCACGCTGATCCCGAAGAAGTCTGCTGCGGCACGATCACTGGCCACGATCTTCTGCTGTTGAGTCCAGGTGTTCCCGCTTCGTTTGAAGATGTAGGCAGAACCGGCATCCGGGGCTGAATTGCCTCCAGTGGCGTCGTCATCTTCCGAATGCGCGCCCACGATGGCATAATCCCCACTGATCGCCACACATATCCCGAAATTGTCACCTGCGGCTCTATCGCTGGCCACGATCTTCTGCTGCTGGGTCCAGGAGTCACCGTTGCGCACGAATACATAGGCGGAACCGGCCATTGAGGCAAAGCCGCCGCCTGTGGCGTTGTGATCTTCCATGGGCGCCCCCACGATGGCATAGTCCCCGCTGATCGCCACGCTCTGGCCAAAAAGGTCATTGAAGGCCCGATCGCTCGCTACCACTTTGTTGATCTGCTCATAGTAGCCTGGCAGCAGGGTGCCTGTGCAAACACAATCGCCTTCGATGTGGTCATTCTCGGTCTGCGGGATGCCGTCGTCACATGCCGCGCCGAGCGTACAGGGTGTGATGAACATTTGTATCGGGCAATAGGCCGATGATACTCCTGAGCATTCCGCCCGCACCCTGAACAAGTAGGTTGCCCCAGACAATAGACCAAGTAGGGTGTAGCTGTTCGCCGACAGCCCGGTTACGGTAAGCCATGGTCCTGTCGTGGACACGGACCACTGGAGCGTGTAGGAAGCCGCGCCGCTCACGGTCGACCAGGTCAACGTGGCCGAGTTCGCCAGTGGATCGCTCGAAACGTTCGAGGGCATCTCGCAGCCAACACCGCCGCACGCGTTCACGCAAGCGGCGGCACTCACATTGTCGACGATCAAGGCTGCCGGCTGGGGTCCGAAGCCATTGTTGAAGTTGATCCCCACCGCGTTCTGGTGGCAGTAGCTCATGATGGTGCCGCCGTTGGTCGGGATCGGTGCGCCGCTGCATGAACCTTCAATGGGCCCGCAGCCATCGATCGCCGTGTCATTGCCATTCCAGACGCAGGCTTGCGTGTGTCGTGAGCCCATGAGATGGCCTTCTTCATGAGTTACTACCAATACGCTCCAACTGTACACGGGCACTGTGTTGTACGAAGCAACAACGACGCTGTAGCACATGCTGTCGTCCAATTCGCCCGCGCAGAGCCCGGCGTATCCAGCAGCCACGCCGGCACTGCCGCCGTAGCCGATCAAGTGGGCCAGGTCGCCGTTGAAGCTGTTGCGGAACTCCTGGAACAGGCCGAGCAAACCTGTATTCCCGGTGTACGGACTGGGCACATCCCAGATGTAGAGTTCCGAGAGAAGCACGGAAATGCCATCATTGTCGAATAGCGTGGCGTGCTGGTTGAACAGGCCGGTGATGTAGTTCGTCGTGTTGGTGAGTCCGCCCTTGTCCTGGAATATGTCATGGTTCACCTCCCAATAGAGGTCCACGCAGCGAATAGTCTTCGCGGCACCGAGGCTCGGGAATCTCCGCTCTGTTGGCTGGACTTCCGCGTGCGGTGTCTCGCATCCGATCACGGGAGGGTCGATCAGGTCGCGCTCGGCGTAGTAGATATGCTCGGTGGCGCTGCCTTCCAGCTTACCCAGTACATGGTTGCCACCGGCATCGCTCACGAAGCCCATCACTTCATCGGGGAAGATGCTGATGGCGGCCAGGGTGTTCGGCTGGCCGGCAATGATGCCGCGGTAGTGCAGGCCTGGCGCATGCACGGCAGGGGCATCCGTACTAGCCGTGACCAACGAGAAGCCGGGGGAGTAGATCTCCGCCCGGATAAGGTCCAGCTCGATCACGCTATTCGCCGCAGGGATCGCGAGCGTCAGCTGCTCAGGCGCTAGGGCGTGCGCCTCGGCCAGGGTCGTCGCGCTTGCCATCATGAACGTCGCATCCTCCACGACTGCACCGACCAGCGCTTCGCGAAGGGCGGGCATTTCCGCATGTGTGAACGGTTCGAGGCGCGCGAACGTGGATTGTGCCTTGCGATCGGCTACTTGTGTCGCAACCCTGTTCCCTTTCTCTTGTCCAGAAGCTCCGGCACCGAGAACGAAGGAAAACACCAGCAAGAGGTGAATCCGCATGGGATGGGACTTTCCGGAAAGATAGCCGAACGG
>JAEUSX010000045.1 GCA_016788405.1 Flavobacteriales bacterium | reverse complement strand
CGCGGTGTACGTGGCGCAAGTCTGCCACCGCCACGGACGGGTCTGGATGCTGCGGATCTTCGATGGCGACGCGCGCTTCGTGGACGCCGTGAACAACATCCTCCTGGTGTGCTGCTACATGGTGAATCTGGGCTACATCGCCCTCACGGTGGCCGGCTGGGAAACCATACTCGACGTCCAGCAGATGATCGGCACCTTGAGCTCGCGCATCGCGACCATCCTCTTCACGCTCGCCGGGCTCCATTACCACAACATCGCCGTGCTCCTCATCTGGAGCCGGATCAAGCACCGTCAATCACTGAAAGCACGACTGCCATGACCAGCAAGATCATCCTCACCTACGCCGTGTACCTGCCGGTGGCCATCGGGCTCACCCTCTACGTGGCGCGCACGCTCTTCCGCAACGGGCGGGTCTTCATGCTCGACATATTCAAAGGCAAGACCGACATCACCGACGCAACGACCACGCTCTTCGAGACCGGCTTCTACCTGCTCAACATCGGCTTCGCGCTGCTGATCATGCGCGTCACGGATTTCAGCTACAGCGATCCGTTCGATACCAACCAGGAAGTGGTGGAGGCGCTCGCGCGCAAGCTGGGCGGCTTCGCCATCTACCTCGGCATCATGCTCTTCTTCAACCTGTACCTCTTCTTCCGCGGGCGGAGGAAGGCACGGCAGAACAGCCTCCCGCAAGGACCGGCCATCACGATCCCCGCGCGGTGAGCGTGCGACCGCCGGGAGGCGTGCATCAATCCACGCGCACGCTCATCCCCTGCTCCTCCTCCTTCTTGGCGCCTTTGATCTCACTGTCCTTGGTGACGCCATCGAGCACCTCGAGGTTGATCCCGTCGCTCAGGCCCGTCTTGATCCAGGTGCGCTTCCACTCCTCGCCGTCCTTCACCTGTACGAATGCGCTGTCGCCCTTCTCGTTGAATTCCACGATGCTCTCGGGCACGCTGAGCACGCTGTCGCGGCGCTCGAGCTCGATGTCGGCATTGGCGCTGTACCCGCTGCGCAGGTTCTGGCCCTCGTTCAGCTTCACCGCCGCGCGGATCTCGAATTGGATGGCGCCATTCTCCTCCACGCCCTTGGGTGCGATGTACTCAAGCTGAGCGTCCCATCTGGCGTTCTCGATGGCACCTACGGTGAGCACCACCGGCATGCCCAGCTTCACCTTCCCCACCTCGCTCTCGTCCACCTTGCCTTGGAAGATCAAATCGGCCATGTCGGCGATGGCGGCGATGGTGGTGCCCTCATTGAAGTTATTGCGCTCGATCACGCTGTTGCCCTCCTTCACGGGCACATCGAGCACCATGCCCTCGATGGTGCTCCGCACCACCGTGTTGCCGGCGCTGCTTCGGCTGATGCCATCGCGCACCACCTGCAGCGCCTCCTGCGCCGCGGCGAGCTCCTGCTTCGCGTTCCTCAACGCGATGTCGTAGCCCTGCATCTCTGCGGCGCTGATCACGCCCTTGGCGAGGAGGGGCGCGTTGCGATCGCTGGTCATCTGCGCGTTCTGGACGCTGATCTCCGCGGCGCGAACGCGGTTCTCGGCATTGCTCAGCGAGAGCATGTCGGGCACGATCTGGATCTTGGCGAGGGGCTGGTCCTTCTTCACCAGATCGCCGGCCTCGATGTACAGCTCGCGGATGATGCCGCTGACCACGGGCTTGATCAGGATCTCCTTGCGCGGCACGATCTTGCCGTTGGCCACGGTCTTCTTCACGATGCTCGCCTTCTTCGGCCGCTCGGTGGCGAATTCATCGGGCTTCCTGGCGCCCTTGCCATAGAGGAAAGCGAAGCTCCAGATCACGATGATGGCGGCGAGGGCGATGAGGAGGTACCTGAATATCCGTTTCATGGTGCGGGTTGTCCGATTGCAGGTGGTGGTGGATGGGGTCAGTCGGCGCGAAGGGCGTCGACGGGTTTTATGGAGAGCGCGCGGCGCGCGGGGAAGAAGCCGGCGAGCACGCCGCAGACCACGAGGATGGCCAGTGCCACGAGCGCAACGCTCAAGTCGATCTCGGGCTTGGCGAAGAAGGGACTATCGATGCCGGCCGAATTGATCGCCTCGAGCAGCAGCATGCCGAAGAGCAGGCCGAGGTAGCCGGCGATGAGGGTGAGCGTGAGCGCCTCGAGCACGATCTGCGCGGTGATGGTGCGCGGCGAGGCGCCGATGCTGCGGCGTATGCCGATCTCCTTGGTCCGCTCGCGGATCACCACGAGCATGATGTTGCTCACCCCGACGGCGCCGGCGGCCAGCGTGCAGATCCCCACGAACCACGCCAGTCCTGTGATGGCGAGGAAGAGATTATTGGTCATGTCGAACATCTCCTCCACATTGAAGCTGCCGAACGCGAGGTCGTCGTCCGGATGCACGCGGTGCTTCTTCGCCATCAGCTTCTTCACATCGGCCTGCACCTGCGAGGCGGGCGTTCCGGCCTTGGCGGTGATGGCGAACCAGTGCACCTGATTGAGCGCGTTGAAGGCGCGCTGGAAGGTGCTGAAGGGCACATAGATGCTCGCCGCCTGGTCGCTGCCCATCTCCGCGCTGGCCTTGGGCATGTGCACGCCCACCACCTGGAAGTACGCGCCATTGATCTTGATCCAGGAGCCCAGCGGCTCTTCGTCCGGCTCGTAGAGCACTTCCAGCACGCGCTTGCCGATCACGCACACCTTGCGGCTGTCGCGGACGTCGCGGTGATTGATGAATCGGCCGCGCTGCACATAGGTGCCTTGGATCCGCATGATGTCCGGCAGATCGCCGGTGACGGTGAACGCGGCGGTCCTGTTGCCGTGCACCACGTTGTTCCCGCCCCGCCAGCCGCCAAGCTGCAACCGGGGGGCCAGCGCATCGATGCCCTTCACGCGCTCGCGGATCAATTCCACGTCCGCATTGTCGAAATCGAAGAAACGGCCGCGCGCGAAGCCCTCGTACGGCAATGAGGTGGTCTGCGTCCATACGTAGCAGGCGTTGCTCGCCCAGCCCTCGAAGGCGCCGTTCACGCCATTGCTAAGCCCGTTGCCAGCGCCGAGCATGAGGATGAGCATGAAGATGCCCCAGCCCACGCCGAAGGCGGTGAGGAAGCTCCGCATCTTGTTGCGCGTGAGCGTCACCCAGATTTCGCCCCAGCGCTCCCTATCGAACATGGTTCATCGTGGGTTGGTGGCGTTGCATGAAGAAGAGTGCGCGCGCTTCATTCATCACGCAAGGCTTCGATAGGACGGATGCGGGCCGCGCGGCGGGCGGGCATGAGGCCGGCCAGGGTGCCGGTGACGATCAGCAGCACGAGCGCCTGGATCGCGATGCCGAGATCCACTTCCGGGTTCCGGAACATGGGGCCGCCGGGCAGCCAGGTGCTGATGGCCTCCAGGGATGCGATGCCCAGCACCAAGCCGCCGTATCCGGCGATCGCGGTCACCACGAGCGACTCCATCATCACCTGCCCCATCACCGAGCGCGGCGTGGCGCCCAGGGCCTTCCGCACGCCGATCTCCCGCGTGCGCTCCTGCACCACGATGAGCATGATGTTGCTGACGCCCATGATGCCCGCGATGATCGTCCCGATGCCCATCACCCAGATGAAGGTGCTGATCGCGCCGAACACCCCACTGAACGTGGCGTAGTTCTCCAGGCTGTTCTCCACCCAGATGGCCTGCGGATCGGTGGGATCGAAGTTGTGGCGGGCGGCCAGGATCGACTTCACGCGCGAGGCCGCTCGCTTGCTCTCATCCAAAGTGGCATTGCCCAGCGTGAAATGGAAATCGTCGATGTACTGCTCGGCGCCGAATACGCGCTGCACGGTGCTCAGCGGGATGAAGACCTTGCTCCGTTGGTTCTGCCCTTGCGTCTGCTCGAAGCGGTACACGCCCACCACTTCGAACGGGATGCCGTTCACCTGCACCCACTGATGGAGCGGGTCCGCATCGCCGAAGAGCTTCTCCCGGGCATCGTTGGCGATCACGATCACCTTGCGCCCTTGCTGCTGATCAGGCTCGTTGATGTACCGCCCCGCCTCGATGATCTGCGACTCCACGTAGAAGTAGTCCGGCTCGATGCCGCGGATGGAATAGTTGCCGTAGCGGTCGCCGAAATTGAGCACGCTCTCGCCGCGCCAGATGGCGTACTCGCCACTGCTGTGCTCGAGCTCACGGACGCCCAGCCGCAACGCGGCCATATCGGCGTTCTCCAGGACCACGCGCCGGTTGGGGAGCAGGCCCTTCCACGGCTTGGACGTGACACCGCCGCCCACATGGATGGTGTTCACGCTCTGATTGCGGAAGCCGTACTCAAAGCCGTTGCGGAGCCCGCGTCCGGCGCCGAGGAGGATGATGAGCATGAAGATGCCGGTGAATACGCTGATGCCGGTCAGCGCGGCCCTCAGCTTGTTCTTGCCGATGCTCTCGAGGACCTCGCCCCATTTCTCCCTATCGAACATCGGCGAGGAGGCTTGCGGGGTCCAGGTGGGCGTTCTCGATCAATCCGTCGCGCAGGTAGATGACCCGCTGGGTCGCCGCGGCCACTTCACGCTCGTGCGTCACGATCACGACGGTGAGCCCGAGCTCCTTGTTCACATTAGTGAGCAGTTCCATCACCTCGTGGCTGGTCCTGCTGTCCAACGCGCCGGTAGGCTCGTCGGCGAGGATGATCTTCGGACTGCTGATGAGCGCCCGTGCGATCGCCACGCGCTGTTTCTGTCCGCCGCTCATCTCGTTGGGCAGGTGCTTCGCCCAGTCCTTCAGCCCCACCTTCTCCAGCATGGCCAGCGCCAGTTCGTTCCGCTTGCTCCGCGAAATGCCTTGGTAATAGAGCGGGAGCGCCACGTTCTCCATGGCGGTCTTGAAGCCGATGAGGTTGAAGCTCTGGAAGATGAACCCGATGTACTTGCTGCGCAGCAAGGCATTCTCCGCTTCGCTCTGCCCCTTGATGAGCATGCCGTCCAAACGGTACTCGCCTTGGTCATAGCCATCCAGGATTCCGATGATGTTGAGCAAAGTGCTCTTGCCGCTGCCGCTGGCTCCCATGATGCTCACCAGCTCCCCTTTCCCCACCTGCAGGTCGATGCCCTTGAGCACCGGCAGGATGTTCGCGCCCATGCGGTACGCCTTGCGGATGCCCTTGAGGTCGATCATCGGGAGTGGAATGCGGCAGCGCGCCGAAAGTACCGGGGCGGGCGCAGCGCGCCGGGTCGGCTACACGAGCGGTGGCGATCCCGGAGGAACGGCCCGCGACCGGAATCGCGCTATTGCTTGACCACTTGGACGCGCTCGAGCACGCGGCCATCGGGCAGCCGAAGTCCGATCGCGTAGGTCCCCGCGTCGAATCCGGCCATCGCGACATCGGCCGATCGAGAAGCATTCAAAGGCACATGCGAGACGATGCGCCCGGTGATATCGAGCACCTCGATCACCGCATTCAGATCGCTGGATCCGCTCAGCACCACGCGAATGCCGTCCATCGTGGGATTCGGCGATACGATCATGCCGGGACGAGCGCCGCAGGAACGCAGCTCCACCACCCGGCTCACGGTTTCCTCCCCGGTGATGTCCGATTGCCTGATCCGGTAATACACGACCTCCCCTGCCGGTGCATCTGGATCGACGAACAGGTATTCCGTCAACTCCTGCGTGTCGCCCACCCCGTTCACGCGGCCGGCCTCTTTCCAGGATAGCGCATCGGAGCTTCGCTCCACGGTGAAATGGCTATTGTGCCATTCACTGCCTGTGGCCCATTCGACCAGCGCCTGCCCATCAGCGCACTCGGCGCTCAAACTCACCAACTCAACCGGAAGCGTGCAGTTCAGACCCGCGGTTCCGGTCCAATCCAGGAGGAAGCCGTTGCTGCCCGAAGTCGCCGACCAACCGTTGATCATGATGTAGTAGATCTGGCCGGCGGTCACGTTCAACTGCGACACCCATTGATCACCGGTCACTGTTTCGGATGGATCGGCCGCACCGTTGCCCAGGCCAGTATTCCCATTGCCCGAGTTGATGGCATAGGAGCAGCGGACCGGCGCACCCAGCGCACCGCAGGTGACATTCGGGCCGAAGACCACCGGATCGAAATCGTCGGCATTGTTGGCCGGGTTGATGGTGAATGCCAAGGTGCCGCTGGTCTGGATCTGCACCCGGTACCAGTTCGTGTAGTTCTCTGAAGTCACGCAGCCCGAGCAGCCTTCGGCCGTGATGCCCGGGCCTGGTGACGCGTCATTCAGGTTGACGTCGGAACACACATTCGTGGCAAAGGCGCAATCACTGTTCGAGGTGCCACTGGGCCCGCCGGCGCACGGCACGCAACTGATCGTCGCGGTCCATCCCGCGAGCTGGACTGAGCCGTCGGAGACGAAACGGAACGTCAAGCAACCGCTAGGGTTGTTGGCCGTGATGGTGCCGGGCGAGGTGGTGCAATTGCTCCAGAGCGCAGGACTGTTCTGCACAGGGCCGTTGAGGATGGAGAGATAGTCGCAGCAGCTATTCGGCCCGAAGCACAGGAAGTAGGTGTCGTTCATCGCGAATTGCGTGAACGTGGCGCGGACGCACATCCCGGCCTGATTCGGGCAGAACGTGCGGAAGATATTGTTGACGCTCGCTCCGTAGTTCCCGCCCGCGCCTCCATTATCATAGTAGGTGCCGGAGCAGGTCGTCACCATGCACGCCCCGGTGTAGGTGCCCTGTTGACCCAGCGTTGGGTGCGTGTAGGTCTGACCTGAGGCGGCCACGATCGAGGTCGCCGACAGAACAAGCGTTATGAAGAGCCGGGCGATCCTCATGGCGCGATGGTTTTTGCGCTTGGAGGCCACGACATGCTCGCCTTGTAAGCCAGATACGCCTGCCGGTCACCTTCGGAGAGGCTGTTCAGGACAAGCGCCTCGAAGCGGTCGCGGGAAAAGAGCAGCAGGCGCCTGCCAATGGCCGGGTCCTCCACAAGCACGTCTTCTCCTTGCGCACGCTGATTATCGTGGAAGTGAAGATTCACTGCCAGGATTTCCTGTTCCGTGGGCTCCCTGAAGTCCAGGCCCTCCTGCACTTTGAAGGAACGAGCATAGAAAAGCAAGAGGCCCTCGTACTTGAAATGGCCGTTCTGCCGCAGGTCATCAATCTGGGCCGCCGTGTACCGGCTCTGCAGCTTTTGCAGCGCAGCGTCTTGGGCCAGTGCCACAACCGACAGGAGCACCAAGGGGAGCAAAATGAATCGCGCGGACCACATAGGAATCGGCAAGATAGCGGAATCACCCTCCGAAAGGGATTGATTCATAGACGTAAAAGGTCGCATCCAGGATGCCCAGTCGCTTTCTAACCAGCTCCTTGGGGCAGATAACCTCACAGTCAACCGTTCATTTCGCACCCTCACATTCGGAAATCCCGCCAGGTACCCCGGATAGTTTCGCTGCATCATCCATACCCCGAACCGCCCACGCGCCGCATGCTTCGAAACCTCATCAGTCTCCTATTGCTGGTCTCGGCCGGAGAATCACTCGCTCAGAACCTGATACAGCGTGCCGTGCTTAACGACACGATGCCGAATCTGGCGCCCAACCCCGGATTCGAGGAAGCACGAGCCACCTGTGTCTGGACCACCGACCCTGCCAAGTTCGCGGCGAACGTGACCGGTTGGAGTTCGCCGACACAGACCACGCCGGACCACTTCAGCACCACCCTCGACCCAGAATGCTGGGCCCATCCCCGGCAGCACAGTGGAGGCAAGCAGAGCACGCACGGTGGCCAGGGCATGGTGGGCATCAAGACCTATGGGAAAGGCAACACCCCCACCTATTGGCACGAGTACATCCAGGCTGAGTTGAAGGAGCCCTTGCAAGCCGGCGTGCGTTACATCGCTGAGTGCTGGGCCTTGCGTGCCGTGAAGAGCAACGACGCGAGCAACAACGTCGGCATGCTCTTCACGGATAAGCCCATCAGCACGCGCGACCGTCTTCCGTTGCACATCACGCCTACCGTGAATGAGGAAAAGCTGATCAAGGGCGGATGGCACAAGGTGCGCGGCGTGTTCGATGCGGTGGGGACGGAGCGCTTCGTGCTGATCGGCAACTTCTACGGTGACGATGCCACGTTGCATGAGCGACAGCCCAATGGAGAGCGCGGCGCCTATTATTTCATCGATGACGTGAGCGTGCGCGTGGCCCCGCCTGGCACCGCGCTGACGCCCCGGCCCAAGGAGAGCCTTCCACCTCCG
>JAEUSX010000008.1 GCA_016788405.1 Flavobacteriales bacterium | reverse complement strand
GGCCCAGTTCTGGGCGATGGCCGTTATGGCCGGCAAGAGTGAAACCAGGAAACCGATTCCCCGCATGGCCTGGTGAAGATAGCCGGACGCTGCGGAACGCTGCCTACCCGCGCACGCGCTTCACGGCCTCGTGCCCGAATGGGCAATGCCGGCACCTATTGCCACAGCAGTACCCGCGCTTGCGGTGGTATTGCTCGGTGAACACCAGGAAACCCTCGGCCGAGAAGTAGTAGTCGCCCGGCTCCAGGCCCAGGCGCTCGTTCCGCTCGTCAGTGACCTGGAGCTTGTCTGGGGCGTGGTCCTTCACGTGCGGTTAACAACGGTTGGGGCCGATGGTTCGATGATGGGCCAAAGTTCAGCGGGCAGGCGCGCGAAGCCCCCCGAGCGGCACGTTTATTCCACATCGGGCGGTGGATGGCCCTGTGGATGGATCGTGAACAAGCCCTTGAAGCCCCGGTAGTTTCGCTGCTTCCAGAAGAATGCCCTTCGCCCATGATCCGTGCTGTTGAAATGTGGATGACCCGCGTCGCTCTTTTCCTGCTGGCCGGATTGCCCGTGGCGAGGGCCCAGGCGCATGCTCCTGCACCTGGCTATACGGCCGAGGAGTACATAGCCCGGTGGAAGGAAGTGGCCGTGAGCAAGATGAAGCAGCACGGCATCCCGGCGAGCATCACGCTGGCGCAGGGGCTGCTGGAGAGCGGCAATGGCAACAGCGAGCTGGCCCGCGAGGCGAACAACCACTTCGGCATCAAGTGCACGCCCGATTGGACCGGCGGCAAGAGCTACCACGACGACGACCGGAAGAACGATTGCTTCCGCAAGTACGCCGATGCGGCCGACAGCTTCGAGGATCACAGCAGGTTCCTGAAGCGACCGCGCTACGCGGACCTCTTCACGCTGAAAAGCACGGACTACAAGGGCTGGGCCCACGGGCTGAAGAAGGCCGGATACGCCACCGACCCGCATTACCCGCGCAAGCTGATTGATCTCATCGAGCGCTACCAGCTGCACCTCTTCGACCAGGGCGTGGATGTGGCGTACCGGCCCACGAAGCCCGCCGAGCCGAAACCGGAGCGCGAACGGAAAGGGCGGCGGCCGGTCACCGGCGGTGAGACCATCACCATCACGCAGGGACGTCCGGTAGAGGTGTTCGAGGGCCGCATCAAGTGCGTGCGCGCCAAGTCCGGCGACACCTTCCGCAAGCTTGCCGATGAGCTCGAGATGACGCACGGCATGCTGGCGCGCTGGAACGACATGGATAAGGACGCCGCGCTCACCGAGGGCCAGGTCATCTTCATACAGCCCAAGCGCAACAAGGCGAAGGATGCCGAAGCGCACGTCGCGGTGACCGGCGAAACGCTCTGGCAGATCAGCCAGCAGTACGGCGTGAAGCTGGATCGACTGGCCAAGTACAACGGGCTGGAGCGTGATGCGCGGCTGAGCGCCGGCCAGCGCATCGCCTTGCGAAAGCCACGGCGCTAAGCGCCGCGCGCCTGCACCACCATGTGCAGCATCACCGGCGCGATGGTGCGCGCACGAGCCTTGGCCTCTTCGGCATTCGGTCCGGTGAACGATTCATCCACGGTGTCCTCCCAGTCCCGCAGCCAGGCATCGAAGTGCGCCTGCTCCATGCGGTGGCGCGGATCGAGCCGGATGTGCGCGGTCATCGGATCGCCCGCGTAGCTGCGATCGCCCAGGAGCACCATGCGCCAGAAGGCCTCGATCCTGGGCAGGTGCGCTGCGAGGTCCAGGTGGGCGAAGAAGTGCCCGATGAGTGGATCGACCGTGATGCGCGCGTAGAAGCGCGCCACCAGCATGCGAACATCCCCGGCATCCGCGATGTCACGCAGGGCGGTCACCTCTTAGTCGTTCTCGCCGGTGAAGCGCACCACATCCTCCTTGGTGCCGAAGAGCACGAGGATGTCGCCCTTCTCCGGCACGAAGTCGGGGTCCATCACGCCCAGCGCGCCCAGCTTGATGGAGCGGCGGCCCAGGAAGCTCTTCTCGCTCTCCTTGCGCAGCACGGTGACCAGGCCCAGCTTCCGCTCCCTCAACTCGCCGATCCGCCCCAGCGGCTGGCCCACGAATTTGTCGGGCACCACGATCTCGGCGATGATGAAGCCCCCGGGCAGCTCGAACTGATCCACCAGGCGGCGCAAGTTCAGCTTGCGCGCGAGGCCTTCGGCGGCTTTCTCCTCCGGGTGCACGATGTCCGTCACGCCCATCGAGTTGAGCACCATTTCGTGCAACGGGTTGATGGCGCGGCTGATGACGCGCTTGACCTTCAGATTGACGAGCAGCGCTGTGGTCATGATGTTGGCGCCCTCGTTCTCGCCGATGGCCACCACAGCGGCATCCACATCGCCAAGGGGCAAGGTGCTCATGGCCTGTGGATCGTTGCTCTCCAGGCACACGGCGTAGCTCACCTCGCTCTTCACCATCTCCACCTTGTCCATGTCGTGATCGATGGCGATCACTTCATGGCCCATGCCGGTGAGCTTGATGGAGAGATGCTTGCCGAAGTTGCCGAGTCCGAATACTGCGATCTTCATGACGGGTCAGTTGATGAGGATGTCCTCCTTGGGGTAACGGTACTTGCTCACCTGCACCTGGCGCAGCACGCTGACGAGCAGGGTCAATGCGCTCACGCGGCCCACGAACATCACCACGACCAGGGCCAGGCGCGCGGCATCACCGAGCTGCGGGGTGAGGTTCATGCTCAGGCCGACGGTGCCGAAGGCGCTGAAGCACTCGAACGCGATGGGCATGAGCCCATGCTCCTTCTCGAGCGAAGCGACAACGCTCACGGAGAGCCCGAGGAAGATGAGGGAGAGCACGATGGTGGCAAAGGCGCGGCGGGTGCTCAGGTTGCTGATCTCGCGACCGAGGAATTCGATGCGACGGCGCCCACGGGCGGTGGCGAAGATGTTCAACGTGGCCACACCGAAGGTGGTGGTCTTGATCCCACCGGCCGTTGATCCCGGGGAGCCGCCGATGTACATGAGCAGGATCGTGATCATCAAGGCCGGCACGGTGAGCGCGCCATAGTCAACCACGTTGAAGCCTGCGGTGCGCGGCGTGATGCCCGTGAAGAAGGCCACGGAGAAGCGCCCCCACCAGGAGGAATGCTCGGCCAGCGACCGGTTCCACTCGAATACGAGGATTGAAGCGGTTCCGGTCAGGATGAGGAACGCCGTGGTCAGGAGCACGAGCCGGGTGCTGAGGTTCACGACGCGCGGGTGCCGCTTCACGGGGGCCCCGGTGAACAGCCGTCGGATGCGCTCGACGATCCATGCGCGCACGTACCGGCTGAAGTTGAAGATGATGCCGAATCCGAGCCCGCCGAAGATGATGAGCAGCGCCACCACCCACATGAGCGGGTAGTTGAAGCGCAGGGCAGGATCGTAGAGGCCAAGGCTCTTGGTGGAGAACCCGGCGTTGTTGAACGCGGAGACCGAATGGAAAAGCGAGAAGAAGAGGCTCTCCCCGGCGGTGGCGAATCCGTCCGGCGGCAGATTGGCGTAGATCAATGCGGCGCCGATGAGCTCCACGAGGATCGAGAAGACAATGACCTGAACGATGAAGCCGCGCGCGCCGCTGAGCGTGGTGTTGGCCAGGTCGCGCACACGCAGCTGCTCCTCAAGCGAGGTGCGGCCCTTGAAGAAGAAGGCGAAGAAGCTGGTGAACGTCATCACGCCCAGGCCGCCGAGCTGGATCAGCAGCAGCAGCACCCACTGGCCCATCTGGGTCAGGTCCTTTCCGACATCGATGGTGGTGAGGCCCGTGACGCAGACCGCGCTGGTGCTGGTGAAGACCGCATCGACCAGCGAGATGGGCCGGGTGGTTGAATTGGGCAGCAGGAGCAGCGCGGCGCCGAGCGCGATGAGGATGATGAAGCTCGTGACGAAGAGGAGCGCGGGATTGAACAAGGTGCTGTTGCGGCCGATCTCCAGGCGGGAGAGCTCGATGAAGGAGAACACGAGCAGGAAGACGAGCAAGGGCCATCGCCCCAGATTGACCACAAAAGGCATGGCGACCGCCTTCCCGATGATCAGGGCCACGGCGGTCACGAACCAGATGATCTCCGCGCGGCGCATGTGCTCGCCTTTCATCCCGGTGCGCAACAGGCTGCCCAGGGTCACGAACGCGGCCGCGATCACGAGGCCATAGCTCAACTGCTCGAGCAAGGCCTGGGTATCCGCATCGCTGCGGTAACCGAATTCGAGCAGCACCAGGAAAACCGTGAGCACGATCACCGTGACGCGGGCCAGGCCCACCACTT
This sequence comes from Flavobacteriales bacterium, assembly GCA_016788405.1. Classification (GTDB taxonomy): domain Bacteria; phylum Bacteroidota; class Bacteroidia; order Flavobacteriales_F; family PHOS-HE28; genus PHOS-HE28. Next base: position 8,304 of record JAEUSX010000008.1, on the reverse strand, counting down.
CCCTGCGGAGAACGGTGCGGAGAAGGGCGCGTTTCATGAGGCCTGGCGGAACAGGCCGCCGCGATGCCGCGCCAAAACTAGTGCTGGGCGCTCAGCGCGCGAGCCGCTCCGCGCATTCATGGCGTTGTGAAGCGATAGGCGCTGATGGTCGATGTGCCGTCGGCCCCGACCAGCTCGAGCGAGCCATCGAGGTTCAGGTCGCCAACGGCCCAGCGGACCATGCCAGTTGCAGGAGGCTTTAGATCGGAGGGCGCGAACAACCAGGGGTCGCCACTCGGGTCGATCCGGCCGAAGGCCAACCGATCACCGGCAACGAGCGCGATGGTCGCCCCGCTCGCATCCGCACCGTCCACCTTCAGCCATTCGGGTACGCCATCGCCATCCAGGTCCAATGGCTCACCTTGCGGGAGCTCCGCGGCTGCTCCATCGAGGAAGACGGCCTTGATGGCGAGGTCCTGGTCCATCCAGGTCACTCTCGTGGAAGCCAGTGCCTGGCCGGGCTCGATCGCCATCACCCGCTTCACGCGATCGAGGCGTGCGTTCACCTTCTCGCGGGGATTGCCCTTCCGGTCGAAGATCCGCACCACGCCATCCGCGTCAACGGTGAGCAGATGGTCCTTGCCACCCACGCGCACATGGCGCACGGCATCCGCAGGCCGGGCATCGAGCCTGGGCGTCGTCCATCCCTGCACCGGCGCGAAATCAAGATCCAGGTTCAGCACGCGGCCATCGGTGAGCGGCACCAGGACGCGGTACTCGCGCTGCCCCTCATAGTCGAATACGGCAAGCGGCGCGGCGGCTTCGACCGGCAGCTTGTGCGGCACTCCGACATCCTTGCCATTGCGGTCGATCAGGTGCATGGTCGTCGCCGTGCCCAGCAGCAATTGGAGCTTTCCATTCTTGAACCGATCCACCTGATGCACGCCGCCGAGGATCGGCCCATCGAGCGACCGCGACCAGAGCGATTTGCCGGTCGCGCTGATCAGATGGATGCGATGCGCCTGGTCCTGCACCAATGCTTCCAAGGTGCCATTGGTGTGGTTACGGATCAGATATGGCGTGCGGTCCACGGGAGCGTCCACGGCGCACTGCCACAGCGCTCCGTTCTGCGCCGGAACGGTGGCCGTTTCGCCATCGACATGATGCTGCTGCCCGGTGATCATCACATGCAGCAGCCCATCAGGCGCGGGCGATGCCTGCGCTGAAATGGCGTTGAGGCGCCTGAGCAGCGGAAGCCATTCACGGAAGGCTTCGATGCGGCCAGGCAACAGCCCCTCGCCGATCAGCTCCGCCCCGCGATCCGGATCCAGCCACCATGTGAGGCCGGCATCATCGCTGAGGCGCTTGAAGGCCTCCTTCGCGCCGGGCTGCTCGGCGAGACTCCCTCCATCCGTCCACGCATCGATGCACGATGCGACCATGGCGGGATCATCGCTCATCACGACATGGCGACCGACGAGCGCCCACCATGGCTGCTGCGGAAGGCGCGCGTACCGGCCCATGAGCAGCTCGTAGGACGACGCGCCTGCCGCGCGCGTGAGCCGGATGCCCCGATGGCTCATGGTGTCGCAGGGCACCTGCGAGCACGGTGATAGCAGTTCACCGATCGCACGGTCCGTGTCCGATGCCTCGGCCAGGAAGCAGAGAGCGGAATCATTCGCGCCGCGCGCCACGCCTACGCTGCCCTCCATCCAATCCGCGATGATCTCGGTGGACCGCGATCGCTCGTCCAAGGCCGCGCGCGCATCCATGGCGGCATGGATGTCCCCGACATGCCGCACTTCGAACGAAGCGATGCCAGCGGGCAGCATGCGGCCGATGCTCCATGCCCCGCTGCCTTGCTCGGCAACGCTCTTGGTGAATGGCGTCTCACCATCCGGGAAGAACAGGCCGGAGAGCGAAACCGCATCGGGCTTCGAGTCGAACTCGACCGCGAGCCAGCCCTGCGGGATCGCGAGCCGCTCGATGCGCTCCGGCGCCCAGATGGCGCTGAGCATGGCGCTCGCGCGTCCGGTGTGGATGAGCACGCTCGCCTCGGCCGAGGCATCAATCGAAGCCTTCGCTCTCGCGAACGGCGCGTCGTCCAGGATGGGAGCCCCCCGCTCCAGTTGAAGCAGCGCTTCATCCAGCGCCGAGGCGGATGACGAAATCATCCAAAGCCCATCGCGTGAGCACGCATGGAGGCCGATCATCGCGCTATCCGTGGTGCATGGAACAGGCCTGCCCTCATCGAAGCGAGCGCGGTGCGAGGCATCGATGGCGAAGAGCGCCGCCAGCTTTGCTTGTGATGCCGCATGACTGGCACCGACGAAGAGCGCATCGGCCACCTCCTGGCCCGACCTCAGCAACGCAACCAGCACGGCGCCATCCCCCAGCGCTGCGCGCAGATCGGGGTCGTCCTCGATGCGTGCCGACAAACGGGCGATCACCGAAGCGAAGCGCTGCGCGCCGCGCTCCTTCTCCCAAGACCGCCATTGCAAGGAGGTGTGCGAGAAGCGGTCCCATGAGGCGAGCGCATCGGGCGCTTCGATGATCACCGCGGCCTCGGCGGGCACCGCGCGCCAGGGATCGGCCGATGAGGCCACGGCACCGTCCCAGTGCATGAGCAGCCAAGCCACGCCACCGGAAACGGCGATCAGGACGAGCAAGATGAGCGCGCGGCGCATGGGGATGGACAAAGGTGCCCGGCGGCGCCATGGACCAAGTACCGCCGTGGCCGCGCTTGCGCACAGTGCGGTGTGGATCGTCGCTGCGCTTCAGAAGAGCTCCAACTGCTCCTTCAACAATCGGAACGATCGCCGATGATGCGGCGTGGGACCGAAACGCGCGATGGCCGCGCGGTGATCGGGCGAGGGATAGCCCTTGTTGATGGCCCAGCCGAACTCAGGATGGGCTTCGTGCAGCGCGCGCATCAATTCGTCGCGGTGCGTCTTCGCGAGCACGCTGGCGGCAGCGATGCTCCGGAAACGGCCGTCGCCCTTGATCTGGCAGGTATGCCCGATGCCGGGATACGCGACGAAGCGATTGCCATCGATGAGCAAGTGCTGCGGCTTCAGCGACAACGCCTCGATGGCGCGGTGCATGGCGCGGAACGAAGCGTTCAGGATGTTGATCGCATCGATCTCGGCAGGCTGCACGGCGGCCACCGCCCATGCCAGCGCGCGTTCCTCGATCAGCGGACGCAATTCCTCTCGCGCCGCTTCGCTCAGCTTCTTGCTGTCGTCAAGCCCGGGGAGGCGGACGCGCGGCGGCAGGATCACCGCCGCCGCCACCACAGGGCCTGCAAGGCAGCCGCGGCCGGCCTCGTCGCATCCCGCCTCAACGAGTCCCTTCGCGTGATAGGAGGCGAGCGCCATGGGATCAACGCTTGGCGCTCAGGTCCAGGCCCGCATCGCGGCACATGCGCTCGAAGCTCGCCCAAAGATCCACGGCGGCCTTGTCCCAGGTGTAGCGCTGCGCTCGCCTCAATCCGGCAGAGCGCAACTGCTCGCAGAGCGCGTGATCGCTCCACACGTCGAGGAGCGTGCGGCTGATGTCGGCCACGCTGTAAGGGTCGCAGTAATGCGCCGCATCGCCGGCGATCTCCGGAAGACAGGTGGCCTCAGCCGCCACGACGGGCACGCCGCAGCGCATGGCCTCGGCCACCGGGATGCCGAAGCCCTCGAAGTAGCTGATGAAGGCCAGCGCGTGGGCGCCGCCAAGGGCCTGGTGCAGCTCATGCTGCGCCAAACGGCCGGTGAAGAGCACCTGGTCCTGATGCTTCATCTGCTTCCAGGCCTGCTCCATGCGCGCGTCCCACCAGAAGCGCTCGCCGACGATGAGCAATCGCAGCGTGGTGGGCTGCTGCTGCTTGAGCTGATCGAAGGCCAGCAGCAGGCGCGCGATGTTCTTGCGCGGATGCAGGCTGCCCACGCAGATGAGGTACGGATCCCCTTGCGTGAATCGTGCGCGCGCCGCTGCCTTCGCCGCTTCATCGAGCGGGCCGAACACTTCGCCCACGCCGTTGTACACCACATCGATACGGCCCTCATCCACCTCATAGCGCCTGGCGATATCGCGCCGGCTGAATTCGCTCACCGTGGCCAGGCGCGTGGCGTGATGCGCGAAGCGCGGGAAGTAGCTGCGGTAGTAGCTGCGATAGGCGCGAGGGAGGTCTTCCGGATGATGCTCGAAGTTGAGGTCGTGCATGACCGCCAGCGAAGGGATGGGGCTGCGCAGCGGCAGGAACCCATCCGGACTGAGGAGCGCATCCGCCTTGATCGCCTTCAGCTTCCGAGGCAGCAGCCAATCGAACCAGAGGCGATAGAGCAGCGGGTGGCGCGTGGGCGGACCCATCACCACCGGCTCCACGTTGGGCGCATAGAGGAAGCCCGGATCGTACGCGCGATCGAACAGGAAGAGGAACTGGTGCTCTGGATGCGCTGCCACGATGCGCCGCAGTGTCTCGTGCGTGAACCAGCCGATGCCCTCGAGCTTCTCAGCCTGCAGCAGACGGACGTTCACAGCGATGCGCATCGACGCAAAGGTGGCGAGCACGGCTCAACGCCGCTATGACCGGAGGCGCGCACGGGGCCGTGTCAGCCCCTTACCTCCGCTCCCGCCTCCTTCTCCAGCGCCGCGCGGATGCGGCCCATGGCCTTTTCCACCTGCTCGTCGGTGAGGGTCTTGTCGTCGTCGCGGAGGATGAAGCTGAGCGCGTAGCTCTTCCTGCCTGCTGGCAGCTTGTCACCTTGGTAAACATCGAAGAGGCCGACATCGCGCAGAAGCTTGCGCTCGGCCTGTGTCGCGATGCGCTTGAGCTCCTCGAAGCGCGTGGCGTCGGCCAGCAGCAGGCTCAGATCACGGCGCACGCTGGGGAAGCGCGACACCTCCGCGTAGCTGATCGTCGCGGAGCGACAGGCATCGAGCAAGGCTTCCTCGTTCAGCTCGGCGTAGAAGACCGGCTGTTCCAGGCCCGCGCTCTTCAACTCCTTCCCCTTCACACGGCCGAGCACGCCGACCAAGCGCTTCTGCACGCGCAGCTCGGCACCGACATCGAGCAATGGATGCTCGGTATCGCTCCACTGGCCGCGCAGGCCGAGGCGCAACAGCAGGCCTTCCACTTCCTCCTGCGCATCGGCGCGCTCGCACGCGCGATCATCGCTGCGCCAGTTGCTGTTCCATCGGCGGCCCGTGAGGGCCATCGCGAGCGTCTCAGCCTCACGCGCGCCGTCGCCTTCAGCGGTATAAACGCGTCCGCGCTCGAAGAAGCGCAGGTCGCGCTGCTGGCGGTTCACGTTGTGTGCCATGGCCTGCAGCGCGCCGAAGAGCATCGTCGGCCGCAGCGCATCGAGCTCGCTGCTCAGCGGATTGCTGAGGCGCACCAGCTGCGCATCCACCGCCACGCTACTAGCCGTGCTGCGCTGCCGGCTCACGAGCGAGGGCGTCATGATCTCGCGGAAGCCGCGCGCGGCCAGATGAGCAGCGGTCTCGCGACGGAGCGACTCGAGGGTGAGCGCCTCGTGCAGCACGGGCGGGGCCATGAGCCGGGCGGGCAAGGGCACCCGGTCGAATCCATGGATGCGCAGCACCTCCTCGATCACATCGGCAGGGCGATGCACATCAACGCGATTGCCTGGCACCTGCACGGTGATGGATTGGGCGCTGCGGTCCATCACGCGGAAGTCGAGCAGCTCCAGCGCGCGCGCGATGTCGTCCGGCGCGATGGAGATGCCGGTGAGCCGCTCCACCTCGGCGAAGCGCAATCTCACCTCCGTCCTGCTCCTTCTTCCGTGGTCGAGATCGGTGATGGCGGATGCGATGCGCGCACCGGCCACTTCCTTCAGCAACAACGCGGCGCGTCGCAGCGCGTACTCGGTGACCTCGGGATCGGCGCCCCGCTCGAAACGGAAGGACGCATCGGTGTTCAGGCCGTGGCGGCGCGCTGTGCGGCGCACATGCGCGGGATCGAAGCAGGCGCTCTCCAGGAAGACCGTGGATGTGGCATCGCTCACGCCGCTCGTGAGCCCGCCGAACACGCCGGCGATGCACGCGGGCCTCTCCGCGTCGGCGATCACCAGATCGTCCGCATCGAGCTTGCGCTCCTTGCCATCGAGCGTGATGAAGGCTTCGCTCGGCGCGGCTTTGCGGACCACGATGCGCTGCCCGGCGAGACGATCCGCATCGAAGGCATGAAGCGGCTGACCCAGCTCGTGCTGAACGTAGTTGGTCACGTCAACCACGTTGTTGATCGGCTTGAGGCCTATGGCGATCAGGCGGTCCTGCAGCCATTTCGGCGAGGGCGCCACTTTCACCTGCGTGAGGGTGACCCCGCAATAGCGCGGACATGCCAGCGCATCCTTCACTTCCACCGGGGTTCCACGAGCGTCGTCGTCCTGAGCGTATGCCGAGACGTCCGGAAGGTTCAACTCCAGGCGCTGGCCTTCGCGGTAATTGATCGCGGCGATGAGGTCGCGCGCGACGCCCGCATGCCCCATGGCGTCCGTGCGGTTGGGCGTGAGGCCGATCTCCAATACATGGTCGCTCACCAGGCCGAGCTGCTGTGCGGCGGGGGTGCCGGGAACAGCTGCGGGATCGATCACGAGGATGCCTTCATGGCCATGGCCCAGGCCAAGCTCATCCTCTGCGCAGATCATGCCGTTGCTCTCCTGTCCGCGGATCCGGCTCTTCTTGATCGTCAGGCTTCCGCCATCGCTCATGCTCAAGGTGGTGCCGACCGTGGCCACGAGCACCTTCTGCCCGGCAGCGACATTGGGCGCGCCGCACACGATGCGCAACGGCTCACCCTGCGCGACATCGACCACGGTGAGGCTGAGCCGATCCGCGTCCGGATGCTTCGCGCACTCCAGCACATGGCCCACCACCACGCCTTTCAGCATGCCCTTCACCGGTTCATGGGGCTCCACGTTCTCCACTTCCAATCCGGTGCTGGTGAGGATCGCAGCGGCTTGATGCGGCGTCAGGTCCGTATCGACGTACTGGCGGAGCCAGTTCCAGGAGATGCGCATGGCGTTTCGGAAGGCGGGCGAAGATACCCGCGTGCTCCTTCGGGCGGATCGGGCTGGTATCCGCGGTCCGGCTACCTTCGATCGAGCTTCTCGCCATGCGCCTCCTCCTCCTTTCGATCGCAGTCGCCTCGTCCGCTCTCGTGCACGGGCAGGTGAACAACGTCACCTTCACCAGCCCCGAAGCGCTGCTGGCCATGAAGGGGCAGCATGACCCAGCGCAGTACGCCGCGGGCATCGTGATCGATGACCACGCCGGGATCATCTGCGCGCTGCGAACGGCGGTGAATGCTGATTCGCTGCGCGCGCACCTGGAGCGCATCACCTCCTTCGGCACACGGCACACTTACAGCGATACCCTGAGCGAAACGATTGGCATTGGCGCGGCACGGCGCTGGGCATTCAGCAGGTTCCAGCAATGGGGCGCTGAGAACGATGGACGATTGCTCCCTGCCTATGTGCGGTTCGATTACACCAACGAGACCGGCAATTGCGGCAACGGCCAGGACTGGCGTAACGTGGTGGCCGTGCTCCCCGGCGCGAGCACCGTCGACCATCGCATCGTCCTGCTTGAGGCGCACCTCGACAGCCGCTGCACGGACAATTGCGATCCGGCGTGCGTGGCCCATGGCGCGGAGGACAATGGCAGCGGTTGCGCGCTGGTGATGGAGCTGGCCCGGGTGATGAGCCGCTACACCTTCAAGCACACGATCGTGTTCCTGCTCACCACCGGCGAGGAGCACGGCCTGCTGGGCGCGCAGGCCATGGCGGATCTATGCGCGCAGGAGGGCATCTCCATCGCAGCCGTGCTGAACAACGACATCGTGGGCGGCATCCTCTGCGGGCACACCGCATCGCCACCCGGATGCGGTGAAGTGAATGAGGTGGACAGCCTCCAGTTCCGGATCTTCTCGCACAGCAATGCGCGCGGGCTCTCCCGGTCCATCCGGTTGGGCTACGACGAGAAGTTGAGCGATGCGGTGCCGGTTCCCATGCTGATCAGCGTGATGGAGCGCGAGGACCGCGTGGGGCGGGGAGGCGACCACATTCCCTTCCGCGAAGCGGGCTGGCCCAGCGTGCGCTTCACGGCCGCGAACGAGCACGGCGATGGAGACCCCGGTCAAGAAGGATACGAGGACCGGCAGCACACCAGCGACGACCTGTTGGGCCTCGATCTGAACGCCGACGGCACCCTCGACACGCTCTTCGTCGATTTCAATTACCTCGCCCGCAACGCGGTGATCAATGGCATGGCCGCCACGTTGATGGCGCACGGGCCGCGGCCGCCGACCTTCAACGT
>JAEUSX010000262.1 GCA_016788405.1 Flavobacteriales bacterium | reverse complement strand
GACGTGGGCAACTGGGCGAGCGCCGGCATGGAGCCGAGCAGGGCCAGGCACGCGACTCCGAGGAAACGGCGCATGCGCGCGGAGAAACGATTCAACATGTCCAGTGGTTTTGGTTGGGGCTAGGTTTCAGGGGGAAGGGCTCGAGGGGAGCGCTTGATGATCGGTCAGGGCAATTGCTCGGCACGCACGTTCGTAGGCACCGCGCCGCCAATGTTCGAAAGAATCGGGTCACGGTCATTGCCTTCGCCGACATATTTCACCTGACCGTCGAGATTCACGTCGGTTGGCAGGTAGCCGGATGCCGTATTCGTTGGCACAGCACCACCGATGGCCGCGAGGATGGGGTCACGGTCGTTCTGCTCTCCCACATACTTCAGCCAAGCATCGCGTTGCACGTTGCCTGACCAGAGGGTGCTCACCGCACCGACAGCTTTTCGCGCTTCGGTTCCATAGGTGGCGGTCGCCGGGAGGGTGAAATCGAGGTTCGTCACCCCTTCAGTGAGTGCGACAGCAGAAGCGGTCATGCATCCGTGATGATTCCTATGACGCACGGCCAGATGGAAGTTGCCGTCGAGCATGGCGAAACGAACGGTGCCACCCGAGCCTGAAACCACGTTGCCGCTTCGAGTGACCAAGGCGCTACGCGTCGCGACGATCTGCGATGGGTTCGCGGGGTTCCGGAGCTCCAGCAGCACCCAATCCACAGGCGCGTTGGGACCAGTGGTCTGCAGGAACGCCGCATTGGCGGTTTCTCCACCACCACCTGCGGCATGCGTGAAGCCTAGCGAGGTGAACGGCTCAGACGACGGAATCAGGGCACTGGCTCGGAGGCCATCAGCCATGAGGCCTCCGATCGGGTCAAAGGGTCCATCGAGCAGGACCTTCACATTTGCGCTCACCCCTTGGTGGGCCGTGGCTGTCACCATCACGCGTGCGCTTTCCGCGACCACATCGTTCGTCGTCACGCGCCAGTCGTAAAGGAAATAGTACGCACTGGCACCGCCGGAAGAGCCAGTGATCGCGCCAAGCGTCCCGATCGCGTAAGGGTACGAGACACCGGCATTGTTCCGGTAAAGGTCCTGGAACACATCGCTGTTATCGTCGAAAGCCGTGATGGCATGCTGCGTTCCTGCAGGCACATCCCAATTCACGGTCACCTCAGTCATGCCTGGCAGGAGCTCCACGAATTTCTCTTGGATCAGGTTGCCGAGTTGATCCCGCAGAACGAATTGCCGTTTGCCGGAACTGTTGGCGTACACCTTGAAAGAGACCAGCTTGAAAGGTTCGTACGCATCAAAGTACAACCACTGCTTCCCGTTGAAATACCCCCCGCCGCCGGAGTTATCGGCCTTTCCAGCGTTCAGTGAAACTCCGGCCGAAACATTGGCCGACGCCGCCCAATAACTCGTCGTGGAATTGATCGGCGGGGTCACGAACTGGTTCCCCGTGCCCACTTGATTCCCTCCAGAGGCTGCGTCGTACCACCGAACATTGGATCCTGTGGCGTCAAGTGTGGCCGTGTTTCCCACGAGCACGGTAGCTCCTGTTCCAACAGGCGCGGCAGGAGCAGCGAGGGTGGAAACCGTGATGCTCGGCGTGGCAATGGAGCCGCATGGAGCGGTCACCGTGCATGAGTACGTTCCTGCGGTGCTTGCCGTGATGGACCGCGTCGTGGCGCCTGTGTTCCACAGGTAGCTGTAGCCCGGGGTCGCGGTCAGCACGATCGACTGCCCGGGAGCCAGCAGGGCTCGCTTGTCGGTGAGGATGCTGCCCGATCCGCCGCTGCCCGCCGTTTTCTGCGTATTGATCGTGATCGGGATCATCGTGTAATTGTTGTCCTCGTTCTCCTCGCGCCAGGCGTTCCGGGGATCGACCTCCGCCACGATCCAATAGTTGCCGTTGCAGAGCACCGGGAGGCCAGGATTACCGGGAAGCAGATTGATCCACATGCCATCCAACCCCTCCGAGTAGATGTCATTCTTCCCGACGCTAATGCCCTGGAAATTCTCTGAGCAGCTGTAGCCGACGCCAAGGCCGTAGTTGGGGAAATTGCTCGAACTGCTCAACGCGGTGCCCTGATTGTAGAGCTGGGAGGTGCGGCAGTGCCCTGCGCTCGATGGGCAAGTGCTCAAGTCCATGAGGCAGAAACCCAACTTGGCCCCTGTGGACACGATTGGCCAAAGCCGTGGGTCAGAAACCCCGGGCTGCTCGATCCGCAAGGTCATCGTGGTCCAATCATCCACGTGGTAGTGGTTGTGCGTGGGATGATAGGTCATAGTCCCTCGAAGCTCTTCCGTGTAAGTCATCGAGTTCCCATTCTTCCGGTAGATCCGCTGATAGAGCCGCTGCCGGGCCTCGTAGCCGTTCGGGCAGGTGAAGCCGTTATTGTCATTCGGCAGGTTGTTCACCGTGATGGTGTCCGGGCCGCAGATGAATGTCCGCTGATTCGACGAGTTCACGCCCCTGACCTCCAAGGGGCCATAGCCCTGGTTGGGCGTGCTTCCGCTCACCCGGAGGCGACCCGCGTCGCTGCTGGCGTTCTGAGCGTATTGGTTGGGACCGCCGGAGTAATTCGCCAAGGCATACCAGGAGATCTGGATATCCGGCAGCAGATCGCAGTTGGTCTGCCCAACCGTGCGGCACTGGCAGGTGGTCGCGTTGGTGGTGCTGCATTGCCCGGAAGCCTGCTGCATTCCGGCAGTCAACGAGGAAATGGCGATGACGGATAGGCGTATGGTCGACTTCATGTGCAGGAGCTGGATTTTCGGGGCACGGCCGCGCAAGATACCCTACAGCTGCCGCCGGGTCAATGGACCACGAAACGTCCGATCCTTGACTTCCCACCTTCTCTTACCCGAATCTGATAGCTGCCCGGGCTTAGGCCCGCTAGGTCAATCCAACTGTCGCCTTGTCCATGAAGGCGCCCGTTGGCCAGCATTCTACCGCTTGCGTCGAGCACCTCCCAAAAAATCGGCTCAGTCCACTCCAGATCCATCAGTCGGAACCTGCCATCATTCAGTGAAGGCGCGATGCGCAGGGATCTCGATCCCGCAGGTTCAGCGATGCCCACCATCTCCGGGTCGAATCTCGCTGCTCCTCCATCGTACAGTCCGACCCAGATCGCACCGTCGGGGGCTACAAGGATGCAGTTGGCATTGTCAGAGGGTAGACCGGAATTCGACGCGTTATACGTCTCGTAGCTCCCGGCTGCATTCCGATGCGTGATGCCTGCGACCTGCATCGCCAACCAGACCGAGTTGTCTGCTCCTTGCGCCACATCAACCAGAGCCGTCGATGGCAGATCGGAATTCATGGCGGTGTACTGGAAGAAGGTGCCGCCGTACCAATCGCCGAATTGCAGAATGAGACCGCCGGCTGGGCAAGCGAGCCAACGCTTATTGTCGCTCTCATCGATCAACACGCCTCGCTGGGTGTTGTCCCAGAAGCCTGAATTGAAGGTCGTGAAGAAATGCACGCTGGTATCCGTAAGGAAGTGGAACCCGCCATTCAAGGTGCCCAAGGCGTAAAGCCCATCCGATCGGGAATCAATCGCCAGGATGTGATCGCCATTGAGGATCCTGCCGTTATAACTGGAGGGTGAACTGTCGTAGATCCTCCACTCCGACCCGGTATAGCAAGCCAGCCCTGATACCGTGCCCAGCCAAATCCAGCCGTTATCATCCACATGGATGACGTTCACTTGATCATCCGGCAACGGTGAATTGGAGGTATTGAGCACCTCCCATGTCGCTCCATCGAACACAGCCGCCCCGCCAGTGGAAGTGCCCACCCACAGCCTACCGGAATCGTCCAGCGCGAGTGAACGCAACACATTGTCGGGAATCCCCGAGTTCGAGGTCTGGAACAGCTCGCACTCGCCATCCTCCAACCGGCAGAGTCCCCAATCCGTGGCCACCCAAGCGACGCCATCGGACTGAACCTCGATATCGGTGACCGTATTACTCTGCATGCACGTGTTCGACATGTCGAACACTTGCCACGCTTGCGCTTCCACTTGGTGACCAACAATCACCCATGCGATGAAGCAGCCAATTCCGGATAATGGTCTCATCACCGCGCGACAATGAGCGGCTGAACCTGAATCCGGGTACCGTCGGAGATCCGAACACGGTACGCACCTGTCTCAAGCGCACTAATATCGAGCGTGGTTCCGGAGCGCCAGGCCGACAATGACATGACGGTGCGGCCATCTGAAGCGATCACCTCGATCCAGGCGGCGCTGGAGGTGGCATCTGAACAGACCAGCGTGGTGAACGCGTTGGCGGGATTGGGCTGCAAAATCACGTCCATCGCCTGTGCGGGTGCGGCCTCCATCACCTCTGTGCTGAAGCTGAATATCCCTCCCGTTCGATCGATGCCTTCGAGTGAGACGAAGTACCCGCGGTTGTTATCGTTCGCGTACGCGTCATCCGCGATCTCGAAGATCGTCCCGCCGGGATCATTGTTCACCGGAATCGCGTACACCTCGACCCATGCATCCGCTGGAAGCGATTGCTCGCAGCCTCCATCGTCCACGAGATCGCCGAGCGAAGCCAGCCCGATCGCGGTCCATGTGCGGTAATGGTACCCATTGCCCGGAGTCACCGCTGCGGACGCCGACATCGGGAATGACACACTGGGCGGAGGGCACCAAGCGCCGCTGCCGAATGCCAAGGTCGCCGCCGAAGACTCCTGCCACCGCACCGTGAACACCAGATTGCTCAACAAGCTTGAGAAAGCGAGATCATTCGCCCTGAGGCTCACACGCAGCAGCTGATTCCCCGCATCATGCTGCAAGCTGATATCCACGGATGTGGGAAGCTGCGCCTTCAGCGGAAGCCATGAGGAAAACGCGATCGCGACGAAAGCCAAGCTGCGTATGACCCGAGTCATGGGGTGGTGGTTGAATGACAAAACTAGCCGGTTGCCCAGATGACTCGACATGACTTTCGTCCCCCGGGCGGCAGACACCGACAAAATCAACGCGAACGACTCAGAGCAGTTCGCCCACGATGCGATCCACCGTGACGCCCTCCGCTTCAGCTTTGTAGTTGCGCACGATCCGGTGACGGAGGATCGGGAGCGCCACGGCCTGAACGTCGGCGATGTCAGGAGAGAAGCGCCCCTTGGCCAGCGCGTGCGCTTTGGCACCGACCACGAGGTACTGCGAGGCGCGAGGACCAGCCCCCCAAGCCACATGCTCGTTGATGATGGATGGCGCGCCACTCAGGCCGGGCCGGGTCCGCGAGGCCAATTTCACGGCGTATTCAAGCACATTGTCCGCAACAGGAATACGGCGCACGAGTCCTTGGAAGTGAAGGATCTCATCAGCGGTGAGCACAGGCTCAATGGCCGGCTGAGCATCGCCGGTGGTGGCTTTCACCACAGCGACCTCTTCGGAGAAGGAGGGGTAATCAACGCGGATATCGAACATGAATCGATCGAGCTGCGCTTCGGGAAGGGGATACGTGCCTTCCTGCTCGATGGGATTCTGCGTCGCCAGGACGAAGAATGGATCGGGTAGCCGGTGCGTTTGCCCGGCAGCGGTGACGGAGCGTTCCTGCATGGCCTCCAGCAATGCGGCCTGCGTCTTGGGCGGAGTTCGATTGATCTCATCCGCCAGGACGATGTTGGCGAAGAGCGGCCCCTTGATGAAGCGGAAGTGCCTGTCCTCACCAAGGATCTCGCTGCCCACGATATCGCTCGGCATCAGATCCGGCGTGAATTGGATGCGATTGAACGTGAGGCCCAAGGCGCGCGCCACGGTGTTCACGAGGAGGGTCTTGGCCAGGCCAGGCACACCGACGAGCAGGCAATGACCCCGGCTGAAGATCCCTAGGAGCACATGATCCACGGCGGCATCCTGCCCGATGATCACCTTGTTCACCTCCGCCTTCAGACGACGGTATCGTTCGCCGAATCGCTCAACACTCTGTACGTCGCTCATGCTAGGGACCGGTGACCGGCTTGTTCCATTGATGTGTGAAAGGGCATTGCGCATGCGCCGCATCGATGCGCACGTATGTCGATGAGATCCGGCTCTTCACCCAGGCATCGACCGCTTCCTGACGCTTCCTTGCATCGGCCGCTTGGTGCATCAGCCTGTAATCGTCGCGCAAGTTCGCTCGATGCGGCTCGCTGCGCGACATGAGCTTGAGCAAACGATAAGCCTTGCTATTGTCCGGATTGATCACCACCTGCGGCTCGCTCACCTCGCCCGGCTTCAGCTTGTCGAGCACGAAGAACGTCTGTTGATCGAGCGCCTTGAGGTCCCATCGCGTCGAATTGGAGCCGGGCTCCACCATCACGCCCCGATTGCCCTTGCTCTCCTCATCGTCGCTCATGGCCAGCGCCGCGTCGCCGAAATCGATGCGGCCCGCGACCACGCCTGTGCGCACGCTATCCAAGCGGTCCCGCTCGCGCAAGAGATCGGCCCCGGAGACCTTCGGGATCATCAGGATGTGGCGCGCGTTGTACCGTTCGCCTCTCCGCTCGATCAACTGCATGAAATGCCAGCCGTACTGGGTGGAGAACACATTGGAGACCTCGCCTTCCTTCAGGCTGAGGGCCACGGCATCGAATTCCGGCACCATGACCCCGGGCGGCACGAGCCCCAGTTCACCGCACTCTTTCGCCGATCCCGGATCCTCCGAATAAAGCCCGGCGAGCACGCAGAAATCCTTCTCCTTCTTCACCACAGCCTCTCGGTACTCCTCCATCCTGCGGCGCACGCGTCTCACCTCCTCCTCCGTGGCCTTGGGCACGCGGAGTATCACGGCGAATTCCACTTCGGTTCCGATCAGCGGAACGCTGTCCTCTGGAATGCGCTCGAAGAAGCGCTTCACTTCCCGCGGCGTGAGGCTCACATCCGCGGTGATGCGCTGCTGCATCTCCTGCATGAGGAGCTGGTCGTGCACCTGGGGCCGGAAATCGGCCTTGATCTCCGCGATGGACTTGCCATAATAGGCTTCGAGCTTGGCCTCGCCTCCGATCTGTTGCGCGAAGACCTGGATGCGACGGTTGAGCTCGCCATCCACGCGCGCATCGTCGATGGTCACGCTATCGAGCTTGCCTTGCTCGATGAGGAGCTTCTCGAACATCAGGTCCTCGAGCGCCGCGCAGCGGACCGCCTGGGTGCTGCTTCCCGGCGCCGCTCCCTCCGTGCGGGTGATGACCTCGGAATAGAGCACGGCCTCACGACCCACCACCGCCTCCACACGGTCGATGAGCAGCGAAGCGGGCTGCGCAGCGGCGCCAGAGACGAGCGCCATTGCCGCGAGCACTCCCTTAAGGCGCGGAGATCGCATCATTGGCCAGGGCTTCTTGGTACAGGTCGTTGCGCATGCGATCGATGAGTTCCAGTTTCCGTTCGTTGAGGATGATCGATCGGATCTCCTGGCGCACGAGTTCAATGGGCGCCGGGCTCAACCGCGGCCGAAGTTCGAGCAATTCAAGGAACCAGGCTCCGCCCTCCTCGTGCAGCGCCATGCGCCTGCCATCCGGTGGCACGGCGGGCAAGTCGGTGACCGGAACCATGTCACGCAGTTCCGCAAGGGTCGTCCATGCCATGCTCCGGTCCGTGATCTCCACACCGCGCGTCGCCAAGAGGATCTCCACCTCACGCCGGTCATCTGGTCGGCCGCTGACGAAGCGATCCTCAAGCTTGCGCAATGCGCGTTTATCCTGCTCACGGACGTGGAACCAGCGGGCACGGAGAAGATCATCGCCCAGATTGAAGCGATCGGTATTGGCCTGGTAGTATGCGGTCAATTCGGAGTCGCTGATCACCGTATCGAGGCGCTGGTCGATCAATTGCTCCTCGAACGCGTGCAGCAGGAGCGAATTGCGATAGTCGCGCAGCTCCGCCTCGAACCGTTTGCGGCCCTCGCTCAGGTTCTGCTCGGCATGCCGCAGCTCCACCTGCTGACGGAGCCAATTGTTGATGTATGCCTGCGCGAGCGCCGCGCTGTCCTCCGGAGCGGTCCCGAGCGGCACAACCTGCCGGAGGTCGCTCCAATGAAGCACGTTCTCATAGGCTCTCGCCAGGACCGGATCCTCCTCTTCGGCGCTCGGGCCGCACGCACTGATGCACGAGGCGGTCAGCGCGGTCATCCCAAGCACGTGCGACCAATGGGCACTTCGTTTCACTTGATCGAGTACAGCACGGCCTTGTCCACGTTCAACGGGTACTTGGCCCGAAGCTCCTTGATCCACTCCTTCTCCAGATGGTCCTGATAAGCCGCCGTGATCAGGCCTCGGGCCTCGTCCAAGGCCTTGGGCGAGGGCGGAAGGATCTTCTTCACATCCACCACCATCACCTTGCCCTCGAACGGAATATCCTTGCTTAATCCGGTCGCCGTGATGCTCGCAAGGAATGGCTTCTCCTCGGCAGAGAAGGTGCCGCCGTCGATGCTTAGCGCCAAGGCGTTCGTCTTGTTCACGATGTCCATGAGGTCCTTGCCGCGTTTGCCGCGTTTGAGGCTGGCGCGCATGGCCTTGCTCGCCGCCGCGTCCGAACATGCATAAAGATCCGCCTCATAGCGCGTGGGCCACATGAAACGGTCGGAGTTCGCCTTGTGGAAAGCATCGAGGCCGGTGCTGTCCTTGACGGCGCGGCCCCAGACTTTCTGATCGGTGAGCTCGAACAGAAGTATGCCATCACGATACTCCTTCATGAGCATGCGGAACTCAGGGTATTTCTCCTCCAGGCGGCCATCCTCATGCGCGAGGATGCGCTCATCGGCGTATTCCATCATGCGGGCCTGGACATAGTCGTCGATGGGTTGCACGCGTTCCCGGCGCTGCCGCGATTCGATCTGGTCGAGAAGGTCTCGCTGCGTCACATTATTCCCGGCGAACGAGAATACCGGCTTGTTGAGCTTGGCGGCCTTCTTCCGGTCGTAGGCCCAGCCCTCCATCACCTCACGCACCACCACGGTATCGTCCAAGGTCTGCGTCATCTCCTCGTACGGGCGGCTCTTCGCGGCGAGCATCCGGCCGCCGCTGATGGCGCCGGCCAGCTCACGCCGGTAACGGACCGCTTGCCTCCCCTTCCCTTTCACGAATGGTCCCTCCACGTACTGCTTGCGCAGCATGGTATCGGTCGTGGCGGTGCCTTTCTTGAAAACGCTCGTATCCACCATCGCTATGACCTTCTTCAGATTCGCCGGGTAGGTCGTGTATTGGTACTCCTTGCGCAGCCGCTCCATGAAGGCCTTGCGGGTGATCTCTGCGCGGCTGTCGCGCGCGATCTTGGTCTTGAGCTCGGCCTTCGCCTGGTCATAGCTGGGAGGAGGGATCGCCTCGATGCACTTGATGATGTGCCAACCGAAGCGTGACTTGACCGGCTCACTGATCTGACCGGGTTGACGAAGGGCGAAGGCCGCATCCTCGAACTCCTCGATCATCTTCCCTGTCCCGAACTGGGGCAATTCACCGCCCTTGGTGCTGCTGCTCTCGTCCTCGCTGAACTTGAGCGCAGCGTCGGAGAAGGCCAAGGTGCCCGCCGCGACCTGCTTGTGGATCTCGCGGATGCGCTGCTCGGCATTCTGCTGCTTCTCCGGGGTGTCCTGGTCCGTGCTGCGCAGCATGATGTGCGCCACCTTCATCTGGCCGCGCGCGGGTCGACGGCCGGTGACCTTGACGATGTGGTAACCGAAGCGCGTGCGCACGGGCTGGCTCACGGTGCCCTCGGGCGTGTTGTAGGCGGCGTTCTCGAAGGGATACACCATTTGGAGCGCGCTGAACCAGCCGAGGTCGCCGCCGTTCTTCTGTGCGCTGGGGTCCTCGCTTCCGCCGAGGCCTTTGGCCACCGCAGCGAATTCCTCTCCTTTCATCACCCGCTCGCGCAGGGCCGTGAGGCGCTTCCATGCGGCCAGGGTGTCCTCGGGGCTGGCGTCAGGAGCCACTTGAATGAGGATATGGCTGGCACGCACTTCCTGCTGGCTGCGGTCATAAGCCTCGCGCATGAGGGCATCGTTGAGCTCGCGGTCGATCAGGTAGGGACGCGCAAGCTGCTTGCGGTAGCCATCGAGCTCGTTCCGGAACTTGGTGATGGTGTCCATGCCGAGGCTCTCCGCCTCGCGCACTTTCAGTTTGTAGTTGATGAAGAGTTCCAGGTACTCATCGAGCGCCTCCTTCGTCACGGAGGCCTCTTTGTTGTTCTTTTTATAGATGGCCTCGAACTCGGCGCGCGAGACCGGCTTGCCATCCACGGTCATGAGCGTGGGGTCGGTGCTGCCGTTCTGGGCGTTTGCGGCGGTCAGGCACAGCGCGCAGAGCGCCGTAAGGAACGTCTTCGGGGTCATTCGGCTGAGGATCAAGGTCGTTGAAAGGGTGCCAAATGTAACCGTTGCCCTTTCGCACGGATCCCGGTGCCGCGCCGTTAAAAAAAGCAGCGTGCCAGCGGCTCAGAACGCCAGCCTTCCCTGCTGTTCCATGGCCAGACGCAACTGTCCCACCTCCTTGCGGAGCTCCACCACGCTGCGGGCCAGCTCATCGCGGCTCATGTTGGGTTCGGGCAGCTCGGCGCTGATGAAGTGAACGAACTTCCAAACCTCGAGCACATTGGCCACCTGCACCTCATAGGGTGAATAGAGCGGATTGGTGCTGCATAGCAGGAGCGTGCCCTTCTCCTTCAGTTGGTTGTACGCTACCTTGAAGACGATGCCATCGTCCTTGGTGATCACGATGTAAGGCTGTCCGTCGCGGATGCCCTGCCAGTTCTGCACGTACTCACCCGTGACCCATGAACCATCGGCCACCGGCGGCATGCTGTCGCCGCTGATCTGGAAGGTGCGGTACTTGCGGTCCTTGGCCAGGAAGGGCATCTGGAAGGTGGGCAGGATGCTGATGTACTCCGGGTCGGCGTAGCCCAGCGCGTATCCGGCCTTGGCCTTCTCGGGCACCAGCTCCACGTTCTCGCGGTCCTGCTTGTCCACCGTGGTGGCCAGCACGCGCAGGCGACGGCCGTTCATGTCCACGTCGCCGCCGCGCTCAACGATGCCGATCTGGCTCTCGGTAAGGGCCGTGAGGTCATCGCGCAGGAGCTTATCAATGCTCACCTTGTAGTACTCGCTGATGCGCACCAGCAGGTCGAAGGGCGGCTCAGCGCTGCCGTTCTCATAGCCGCTGTAGCTGGAGCGTTTCACCTCGAGGGCGATGGCCACTTCCTCTTGCGAGCGGCCGCGACGGGTGCGCAGGAGCTTGATGTTGCTGCCGAAGACTGCGTTTGCCATGGTACTGGTTGTTGGGTGGTTGCCGCCAGCGGATCCGTCAGGATGCTGGCCAGTTTCCCGGCACAAGTATATGGCCTGTTTCACGGAAATCATCTGACGGATTATCCGTCAAACAGAAAGTGTGATCTGTTCAGGTTGCAGCGGCCTCCCGCTTCACCCAGGCTTGCACCATCCTCAGCTGGCCGTAGCCGAAGCGCCCTTCGAAATGGCCCGCCGCGCTGTTCAGTCCCTCCTTGGGGTTCTCGCGCATCCAGTCGGCGATGGCGTCGCGCTCGCTCTCGAGCATCAGCTTGGCGATGTCCACCTCGCCCTCGGCGATGCCGCGCGCGAAATGCCCCTCGATCGTGCTCTTGGCCATGCTGCGCTTGGCGGCGATCGCCTCCAGCGTGAGGCCCTCCTTGTGCAGGGTGTAGGTGGTGGCGTAGGTGGCACCTGGAGGGCGGGTCGGTGACCCGCCCCTGCCGGTGCCATCCGCAGCATCGCCAGTGTTGCGGCGAACGCGTTTCCGGCCTGATTTCCCGCTGGCCTTCGGCTTGTGCTCTTCAGCCCATGCGCGCGCCTCCCCGACCATCGCCGCGCGCTTCGCGGCCAAGCCTTGCTCGATGTCCTTCTGCCGCTTCACCTCCTCGCCGTTCAGGATGCAGGTGGTGAGGTAGCCCACCTTGGCGATGGTGGCCACCTTCTTCATCAGCATGCCATCGATCTCCTTCAGCGCGTTGGCGTATTCCTTGGTGCGGCTGAGCATCTCGGCCTGCGCCATGTGCTGGAACAGCGCCTTCATCTGCGCATGCAGCAGGTCGCCGTAGTAGGCGCCGCCCTTCTCGATGCGCACCAGAAGCTCCTCGCGCTTGTCCTCGTGAAGCAGCCGGATCAACTGGTTGCGGAACCTCTGCGTGTTCTCCTCCTCGCTGCGCAGTTTCTCCTGGAAGAGCTTCAGCGCGGTCTTCATGCGCTCGTCCTCGAACTGAGCGGTCTCCGGATGGTCCTTCTGCGTGTAGTCCACCTTGCGCAGCATGTCGTTGAAGTCGAAGGTGCCCGTGAGCAGCTGTTTCAGGTAGTCGCGCTGACTCGCCTTCAACTGCTGCTGAAGCGGCTCCTGCTCGAAGCCCCGGTTTGTGAAAGCCACCACATCCTTGTCGTTGCTCACCACGCTGGGGTCGATGCGTGTGCGCAGGATCAAGCCATCGAGCGCGCGAAGGCGCGAGAGCGCCACATACACCTGGCCGGGTGCGAATGCCTGCCCCACATCGATGATGGCCTTGCTGAAGGTGAGGCCCTGGCTCTTGTGCACCGTGATGGCCCAGGCCAGCTTGATCGGGTACTGCTCGAAGGTGCCAAGGACTTCCTCCTGTTGCTCCTTGGTGCTCGCGTTCACCACGTAGCGCTTGTTCTCCCATGTCTCGCGCTTGAGCCTGTAGGTCGTGGTGGATGGTGCGTCCCCTACCCCTTCGTACATGCGCACGGTGATGCCTTCGCTGCTCAATTCCTCCACGCGCGCCAGCTTGCCGTTGAAGTACATCTTCTCCGGATCATTCTTCACGAACATGACCTGCGCGCCCGCTTTCAGCTCGATGCGCTCCAGCACGGGGTGCATGCCCTGCGGGAAGTCGCCCTCGATATCCGCCTCGAAGGCGTGGGGCTTGCCCGGCAACCCGGAGAGCGCCTGCTGGTTGATCTCGTCGGCCTTGTAATTGTGCGTGGTGAGCGTGATGACGCCATCACTTTCCTCCTTGCTGATCCCGGGCTTGTAGCGCCTGTTCAGCTCGTCGACGTCCTTCTGCGTGACGGTGTTGTTGCGCAGGTTGTTCAGGATGCGGATGAAGGCGTCCTCCTGCTGCCGGAAGATCTTATCGAGCTCGATGTGCGCATAGCCGTGTTCCTTGATCACGCGGCTCTCGAAGAAGTGCATGCTCGCGTAGTACCGCTGCATCACGCGCCATTCGTCGTCCTTCACCACGGGCGGCAACTGGTAGAGGTCGCCGATGAGCAGCACTTGGGCGCCGCCGAAGCTCTGGTAGCGGTTCTGGCGCACGGCGCGCATGCGGAAGTCGATGGCGTCGAGCAGGTCGGCGCGCAGCATGCTCACCTCGTCGATGATCAGCAGGTCGACTTCGCGCAGCACATTGCGGCGGATGGCGTTGAGCGGATGCCGCCGCGTGAGCGTGTCCTGATCATGGAAGGCCCCTTCGGGGATGTCGAGCGGCCTTTGCCTCTCGGGCAGGAAGGCGCCGAAGGGAAGGAGGAACTGGCTGTGGATGGTGACGCCGCCCGCATTCAGCGCCGCGATGCCCGTGGGGGCCAGGATCACGTAGCGCTTGTGTGTGCTGGCGGCCAGCCTGTGCAGGAAGGTCGTCTTGCCGGTGCCCGCCTTTCCTGTGAGGAAGACATGGCGGTTGGTGCTGTTCACGAAACGAGCGGCTAGGGCGGCCATCTCGGTTTCGACATGCTGCGCTTCGGCAGCTGGCTGCACCGGATTCACTTCGCGAAGAACGGAAGTGCTCACTTCATGCGGGAAGGACATGTTTCATTGCTGAACTGTACGGCTCCGGTCGTCACTGACGGAAACCCCGTCAACCGGCACGGGCTTAAAATAGAAGAGCGGCCCGAAGACCGCTCTCCCTTGACGTGACGAGTTCTCAACGCTCCACCATGAATCGCGCGGCGCGCGCGCCGATGCGCACCGTGTAGAGCCCGGCAGGCAACATGGAAACATCGAAGCGATGACGAAGGCCTGTCGCGTTGCCAGCCAGCAACTTTCGACCTGCAGCATCGAGCACCTCAAGCGCAGCACCGTTCATGGGCTCATCGAGCAGCAGCTCCATGGATGAACGAGCCGGATTCGGAAAAAGGCGAAGACCCGCGACGGCCCGCTCCTCGATGCCGATGCTGATGTCGCTGATCTCGGTGAGGCCTGTACTGGTCGTCACCCAGATGTCGCCGTCGGCATCCATGGCGATGCGGCGCACATTCGGACCGGCCAGTCCATCGCTCTCCTCGAATTGCAGCCAGTCGTTGTTGGCATAGACGCTGATTCCGCCCTCGGTCACGAGGTAATCCACGTAAACGGCCGCCCATACACGGCCCACCAGGTCAATGAGCACATCGGTCACCGGGTTCAGTTCGTCAGGCGGTGGCAGCTCGAAGAAGGCCTCGTGATCGGTGATGTGCGCGTTCGCGGCATCCATCACGCTGATGCCATCGCTGGTGCCCACCCACCGTTCCTGCGCGCCATTGACCGCGATGCTCCGCAGCCGGTTGCTGAGGAGCCCACCGGCAGTGGTCACCGCAGTGAAGGTGCTGCCGTTGTAAACGATCATGCCGCCCAGACCGCCGCTCAGCAGCACATCGCCATTGCTGCCGAAGGCCACATGCGTGGCGCCGCCGAAGGGGATGCTCGGCGAACCGAACGCCGTGAAGCTGCTGGCGCTGTAGCGCGTGGCGCCGTTGATGGTCGCCAGCCAGACATCGCCATTCGGCGCTTGCTTGATGTTCTTGATCTCGTTGTCGCTTAGGCCGTTGGCGGTGGTGTAGGCGGTGTAGCTCGCGCCGTTGTAAACGCTCACGCCGAAATCGGTGCCCACCCAGACATCACCATCCGTGGTCACTTCGATCGCGTATGCGTCGTTGCTGGCCAGGCCAGGATGCGTGCCCGTGGTGTGGACGGTGAATGTGCTTCCATTGAAAGCGGCCACACCGGCTCCGGTGGCGAGCCAGATGGTGCCATCGGGCGCCACGGCGACATCGCGGATGTCGTCGGTGGGGAGGCCGTCAGCCATGTGCCACGTGGTGAAGGTCTGCGCCGCGCAGAGCGTCGTGAGGAGTGAAGCAGCAAGCGAGATCGGTGTTCTCATGGCAGTACGATGAAGGGTTTAGTGGTCACTGATCCCTTGGCGTGGAGGCGAAGGGTGTATTGGCCCGGCCCGTACGCGTAGGTATCGAGTTCGATGAGTTGGCGCGCGGCGAGCTTCATCGGTCCTTCCACGCGACGGCCATCGGAGCGGAAGACCTCGGCTTCGATCTCCTCATCGATGTCCGCGAACGCGAAGACCTCGGTGGTCGCTGGATTGGGCCACAGTTGAACGGCTGCAGCGGGATCGGATCCCGCAGCGGGACGATTGTAGCCCTTGAAGGTGGGCGCCATGCGGGTGAAGTCGCCCGTGGCATTGGGGGAGCGCGCCCAGGAGTAGATCGGGTACTGCGCGCCGAAGGACACTTGATCCATCACATCGTCGGCATCATAGGCCAGCAGCAGTGTCTCACCTTGGGCGTCAAGCTTGAAGTTCGTATGGTAGTCATCGATGCCCACGCGCTCATCGGCCCAGAGGATGATGTACTCGCCTGGTGCGAGCGTGAACGCCGGCATCACCCATTTCTCCGGATCCGAGGGATCATCGCTAAGGTGCAGCCCCGCCGTCGTGATGGTGGCGCCGCTGGCGTTGAAAAGCTCGATCCAATCGCCGGTGGCGCCGCTGACATCGGCTTGCGTACGGTTGTCGGCCATGAGTTCATTGATCACCAACGCACCGGGCGCCAGACGCGTGAAGATGCGATGCGTCCGGTACGCCGCGCCGCGCGGAGAGAACTCGCCAGCGGTCCCGTTCTCCGCATAGAGGTAGTAATCGATCAGATTCGCTTCAGCGATGAAGCTCGTGCCGAAGATGCCGTCCCCGGCGGCGCCGTCACCGTGCTGCCCATCATCGAGCATGGCCACGCGCGTGAACAGGCCTCGATCGGCGAACCGGTAGGCGATGAATACGGTGTCCGCGCCCGTGATCGCGCAGGAGATCGTGATGGCCTGGCCCACGCTGATATCGACCGGAGCACACTGCACTGCACCGATGACAGGCTGGCCCGTGAAGCCGGGATAGGTCTGCATGTACGCGATGCGCCCGTTCATGAGCTGCGCCAGGCCCGGGTAGGCGATGGTGAAGCTCACCTGGTCGCTCAGGTTGTCGAGAAAGCCCTGATAACTGTAGAACTTGTTCGGATCGGCCTGCACGTGCGGGTCGATCGCCGCGCGGATCTGCTGCGCCAGCTGGCCAACATCGCCGCTCGCCACCTGATCCTCGAGGATCGCCCGGATGTGCGCGATGTACATGCGCCTGCGCATCGGGTCCTGCAGCAGGCTCCGGATCAGCGGGCGCGGGAAGACGCTGACGCCATTGTAATGGCTCATCGGGTCGATGCTCATCGCCTGCGTCACGCTGAACCCGTTCCAGTAGGTGCTGGCATCGGTGAGGCGGAAGGCGCCGAAGCTCATGTTCATGTCCCACGGGACGGTGTTCCAGATGCCGTCGCGATCGCGGTACAAGTAGTAGTTCTGTGCATAGCCCACGTAGCTGTCGAAGTTGATCAAGGCGTAATTGAGCGCATGCATCCACAGCGCCCGGTCCACGTTCAGCACGCTGTCTATCCGTTCCGGATGCTGGTTCAACGCGTCGATCAGATCCAGCAGCCGGCCCCAGCCTCCATCGCTCTGCATGTCGTAGATGTTGTAGTACGCGGCGCTGTCGGGGCCTGGCGAATCGCTCAGGCTGCAATTCTCACCGCTGAGGTCAACCGTTGGCGGATTGCCCTTGAAGAAAGCGCCATCGTTCTCACCGAAATGCTCCTCCAGGAAATCGGCTCCCACATCCTCAGTGCTCACATACAACCCCAGCAGCGTGTCGTTCACCCAGACGTTGGCATAACCGGTGCGTGATGCGGGCATGTACTCCCGGGCGATCGCGTAGCTCAGCGCCTCGCGCAGGAAACTCGGATCCTGGAAGACGTTGCTTAGCTTGATCTTCTTGAACCCTTGGTAATCCTGCCCTTGCACAGTGTGGTTCAGGTCGATGTTGAAGGGATTCTTCACCCGTCCCGGGCTGTACGAGCTGTAGCCTTTGAAGCGCACGCCCACCCCTTGAAGCAACGTGCCGTCGATCTCCAAATCGCCGGTCAGGCGTTCATCGTTCCCGGCCAGGTACAGGGCCTCCATCTGCGCGCGCCAATCCTGCTGGGCGAAGCGCAGTTTGACCTCACGCACGCTGCTGAGGTCGTACAGCGGCGACTGCGGCCGCGCCTGGAGCACGATCGCGATCGCCAGCATCGAGAACAGGAAGCCCTTCCGCATCAATGCGCCACCACCAGCTTGCGCGCCTGGCGCAGGCCGGTCTCGTGCTCCAGCAACACGGTGTACACGCCGTCCGGCAGATCGCTCACATCGATGGTCCAGCCCGGCAAAGCGGCCTTCGCCACCCGGCCACTGGCATCCAGCACCGCGAACGAGCGCAGCGTGGTGACATCGACGCCTACAAGGCTAACCTGCTGCTGCGCCGGGTTGGGATAGACGCTGAAGGCTCCGACCCCCTCTTCGGCGGCGACATCGGCGGTGATCCCGCACGGATCGTTGAGCAAGGTGATGATGCCCGGATGGTCGCAGGTGTAGCGGAAGGCCTTCTGCGGGCCGGCATTGTACTGCCAGACCACGGCGTTGCTGCTGTTCACTTCGTACATGTATTGGTCGCTCACCGCCGCGAAGACGTTGCCATTGGGCATGAGTTCTCCGGCGCTCTGACCGCTGGCCGTGGCCAGGCAATTGTGGCGGAACTGGTAGGTCGTGGGGCCCCAGACGGTTCCTGCGGTCCACGGATAGTTGTAATCCACGCGTGTGGGATTGATCGCATCGATCGTCGAGTTGCCGTTGTTGCCGCTGTTGTTGAAGAAGGAGATCCAGCCGTCCATGGTTCCGCCCTGCACGAAGTGCGGGTCGTGCACAGCGGCAGGAATGGTCTGCGTGCCGGTGATGCCGTAGTTCGCGGGCTTGCCCCACCGGAAGAGGAAGTCGCCGCCACGTCCGCCATTACCGCCCGTGTGGCCGGCAGCCTCAGCCGTCGTGGTGCTGTGGTCAATGACGAAGACCTCGCTCAAGAAACGGGACGTGAGCACGATCTGATCAAGGTCCTCATCGTAGTCGATGCCGTTCTCGTGGAACCAATCGTACGCGTTCGGACCCATTCCGCCGCCGGAGGTGGCCACGTTGATGTTCATCCGCTCCGGGTGCGCCGCGATGGGCATGTAGCCGGGCTTCGCCGGGTCGACGTACTGGATGAACCGGTCGCTCATCTCCCATTGCCAGACGATCTGCCCGCCAGAGCCATTCTGCTGCACCTCGATGATGCGGCCCGGGTACTTGGCCGTCGTTCCGGTATAGCCCAAGGCCTGCAATTCGCTCAAGGTCTTGCGCACGATCGCGATCAACAGCACATTCCCATTGGGCATCAGAGCGATGTCATGATGAGTGACGTAATCGGCGCTGGAGTAAACGAATTCCCATACCACCTGGCCCTGGGGGTTGAGCTCCTGGATCTTCCCACTCACCGCGGCAGGGTTGATCTGATTCCCGGGATTCACGGCGCTGCGCACCAGGTTGCCATTGGGCTTGAGCGCCATCGCGTAACTGTAGGCCGTCGGGCAGTTCCACGTGTAAGCGATCTGCTGATTCGCATTGATCAGCCGCGCCGTGGTCTGACCGCCTAGGTTGTAAAGAGTGAAACCATCGAATTGGGCGGACAAGGGCGAGGCCAGCAGTCCGTAAGCCATTGGAAGAATGGTGCGTAAACGCATCAGGGTAGTGTGGGGGTTGGTTCTGGTCCGGGCGGGGTTGCCGATCCGTTCACGCAGGTTTCACGCAAAAGTCACGCTCGATCAGATGCGCTTGCCCTTCATTGGTTCAACGCCGGAGTCCCTGCGACGAAATCATTTCGCTGAACGATAAGTGGCGCAGAGCCAATGGCCCCTGCTGATCGACCGGTCCATTCAACCTGCTTCCCCGGGTTCAAGCGGCCAGCCAGTTCCGGACGATGCGCGCGCCATGCGGCGTGAGCACGCTCTCCGGATGGAACTGAACCCCGCACACCGGGAAGCGCTGGTGCCGAACCGCCATGACCACGCCGGCGCCGCTCATCGCCGTTACGCGCAACTCTCTCGGGAGCCGCGCGTGGTCCGCGGCCCAGCTATGATACAAGCCTACTTCGAAGGGAATCGGCAATCCATCGAAGAGCGGGTCAGTGGCGCCCACGGGAACGCAAGGCACCACCACGCCGTGCATCACCCGTTCCTGGTTGCGCAGCACTCCGCCGCACGCTTCCACCATGGCCTGCATCCCCAGGCAGACCCCGAGAATGGGATGCGTGGGCATCAACGCGCGCAGCAGGTCCATGGTGATGCCTGCCTCCTGCGGCAATCCGGGTCCAGGAGAGACCACGATCCGGTCGAAGCGAGACGCCTCTTCCACTGTGATGGCATCATTGCGCCGCACCTCCACTTCGGCATGCTGCGCCAGGATGTGGTGCAGGTTCCAAGTGAAGGAATCGTAGTTGTCGAGCAGGAGTATCCGCACCGGGCGAAGATCGCCGGACCAACCCTTTCGCGCTCAACGTCGTCTACTTCGAGCTGGCCATGCCCTACCCTCGCTTATCGCTCCTGCTCATCCTGTGGCCTTTCGCCAGCCCGAGCGCAAGCGCGCAGGTGGTGATCAATGAGCTGAGCGCGGCCAATTGGTCCACGATCAATCTGGGCGGTGAATTCGAGGATTGGGTGGAGCTGTACAATGGCGGGGCCGCGTCTGCGGACCTCAGCGGGTGGTTCCTCAGCGACGATCCTTCTGAGCCTGCTAAATGGAGCTTTCCAACTGGCAGCAGCATAGGCCCGAATGGGCGGCTCGTGGTGATCTGCTCCGGCAAGGATGCCGTGATCACTGGGATGCCCCACACCTCCTTCAAGCTCACGCAGACCGAACAGGAATACGTCGTGCTCTCCGATGCGGCGCAGAGCTTGGTGGACCAATTCTGGATCGATCGGCCAACGCAGAAGGATCACAGCTGGGGACGCACCACGGATGGCGCCGCTGGTTGGAGCATTTTCCTCGCGCCGACCCCTGGGGCCCCGAATGCCGCCGCGTCGAGCTACTACGCCGACAAGCCTACGCTCTCACCCGTGGCCGGTGGATACCCGGGCACCGTGAGCGTGAGCGTCACGGTGCCCCCCGGCTGCTCCGTGCGCTACACCCTAGACGGCGAGGAGCCTACTGCCACCAGCGCGCTGTACCTCGGCCCGTTCAATCTGAACGCCACCGCATGCGTGCGCGCCGCGGCATTCAGCGCCGCACCCGGCGTGCCGCCGAGCTTCATCGAGACGAGCACCTACCTCATCAATGAGACGCATACGGTGCCGGTGTGGAGCGTGGCCGCCGGGGCTGATGTGCTCGCCTTCCTGAATTCGCCGGGCAACACCACGGTGGCCGAGGGCAATATCGAGTACTTCGATTCCAACCTGGACCTCCTCGACGAAACGGTCGGGGAGTTCAACGAGCATGGTGGCACCAGCAACAGCAATGACCAGCGCGGCATGGACTACATCGTTCGCGATGAGTTCGGTTACGACCACCAGATCGAGAACCAGCTCTTCCGAGGAAGCGACCGTGATGAATTCGAGCGGATCATCCTCAAGGGTGCGGCAGGCGACAACTATCCCGGGTACGATGGCGCCCACATCCGTGACGCGTACGTGCAGAGCCTCAGCCAGCGGATCGGGCTGAAGCTCGATGAGCGCAGCTATGAGCCCTGCGTGGTGTACGTGAACGGGCAGTACTGGGGCGTGTACGAGACAAGGGAGAAGGTCGACGACAACGATTTCACCGAGTTCTATTACGACCAGCCCGGCGAGCATGTGGACCTGATCCAGGAATACGGCAGCATCTGGGCTGACTACGGCACCACCGGCGGATGGTGGAACCTCTATCAGTTCATCACGGGGAATGACATGAGCATCCCGGCGAACTACGCCGTGGTGAAGGATTCACTGAGCACCCTGAGCATGATCGACCACATGATCATCAATGAATATGTCGCGAACGGGAGCTGGCTCGCCTTCAATACCATGTGGTGGCGCGGCAAGGATCCCGGCGGAGACCACAAGAAGTGGGGCTATTGCTGCTGGGACATGGATTGGGTCCTCGGCGCGCCGCAGAACGAGTTCGGCTTTCCAGAGAGCACTCCTCAGAATGACCCCTGCGACCACGAGAACGAAGCCATCGGCGGCCAGGCGAGCCCCAGCAATTTCGCCAGCACGCACTTCGCCATGTTCAACCGGCTCATGGAGAATGATGAGTTCCGCTCCGAGTATCTCGCGCGCTACGCGCAGCTCATCGCGAATGGTCTCGACTGCGCCACCACCGTGGGCCACCTCGACAGCCTCATCGCCCTGATCGACCCCGAGATGGACCGGCATTGCCAGCGCTGGGGCGGCACCTACGATGAATGGCTCGCCAACGTGCAGGAGGTGCGCGATTTCCTCAACGCCCGCTGTGCGTACATCGTCGAGGGCATCGTGAACTGCTACGAAGTGGAGCCGCGCCAGATCACCGTGCTCGTGGATCCGCCCGGCAGTGGCATGGTGCGCCTCGAGAACCTCGAGTTGCTCAGCTTCCCTTATAGCGGCACCTATTTCGACAGCACCACACTCCATCTCGCGCAGGAGGCCTACCCTGGCTGGGACTTCAGCAACTGGAGCACCAACCACCACACCGTGCTGCCCACCACCACCGATTCCGTGATGTGGTTCATGCTGCTGCAGAACGACACGATCATCGCTCATTTCACACCTGAGGTGCGCTACGAGGTGTTCCTTGACGTGGTGCCTGACGGTGGCGGCGATATCCGTTTCGGCACCGACGTCTACACCAGCTTCCCGACGTTGGCCTCCGTGCCGGAAGCCACGCCGTACGACCTTGAAGCCTTGCCCCGGCTCTACTTCGATTTCGTGGCTTGGGAGATCCGCAGCGGCGGCATCAACCCCTACACGCCGGGCGACACCGCCGAAAGCAGGCTCTCCATCTCCTTCTTCGCTCCAGACACCATCATCGCGCACTTCGACCCGCACGATTACGGCTACTATGTGCCCAGCGCCTTCACCCCGAACGACGATGGCTACAACGATGCCTGGATCCCGCTCGGTGACCGGGTCGACCTCGACCACTACGATCTGCGCGTCTTCGACCGTTGGGGCCAGGAGCTCTTCGCCAGCACCGACTTCCGCGAAGGCTGGGATGGCACCGCCTCCGGGCACGAGGTGCCCGTCGGCGTCTACGCCTACCGCATCGATGTGCGCGATGCCTTCACGCAGGAGCGCTGGATCCTGCACGGGCATGTGACGCTGGTGCGGTGACCGCACGTTCCATCACCTGCGTTCACCTGCCATTCAGGCCCGGCCCATAGCTTGTGCGCAAGCACTTGACGCGAAACACATCAACACCCATGGACAGCAGCACCAACGCCCTCAATTGGTTCGAGATCGCCACGAACGACCTCGACCGCGCCCAGAAATTCTACGAAGCCGTCTTCGGCATCAAGATGGAGCCCTTGGACATGGATCAGCTGCAGATGCGCATGTTCCCCGGCGAAGGCGCGAACGGCAAAGTGGGTGGCGCCATCGTGAAGAGCGGCATGCACAAGCCCAGCAAGGAAGGCACCCTCGTGTACCTGAACGCCAATCCCGACCTGAGCGATGCCTTGGGCCGCGTGGAGAAGAATGGCGGCAAAGTGCTCATGCCCAAGACGCACATCAGCGACGACATCGGCTACATGGCCTTCTTCCTGGACACCGAGGGGAACGCTGTGGCGATGCACTCGCA
>JAEUSX010000254.1 GCA_016788405.1 Flavobacteriales bacterium | reverse complement strand
CAGCAGGGTCTCGGCAACCAGCATCGCCAAGGCGAAGGCGATCAGCCATTTCCAGAGCTTCGATGCCTCGCCGAGCCCGGCCAAACGTAACGAAAGATCATCGCCGGCTTCCAGCATGTCGATGGTCCTCAGGCCGCGTTGCGCCAGTGCATCGCGCAGGTCCGTTGCCGAGTAATAGCGCGGATCGCTCTCGGCCCGCGCAAGATTCATGGCGAAGGCCGCGACGGTGTCCTTGTCCTCCACCAGCCAGTAATGACCGGCGGGCAATTGCTCATCATGGAGAACGAGCGAGGTCCCGGCACCTAGGCGTCGGACTTCGGGGATCAGCTCGATGCCGCCGGGACCCTGGATCTTGGGCGGTTGCTCGCCGCGCAGGTCGATGCCATCTGCTGGCAGTGCGGCCTCGTGGCCGATCGTCACGTAGGCCGGAATGCCAGGACGCGACAGTTCAGCCATCCGCAGCAACGTGGTGGCGAACAGGGCATGGCGGGTGAAATTGCCGGCGCGTTCATCCAACGGCGACGCGAGGAGGTACGCGCTGCCTTTGCCCAGTGGCGTTCGCGAAAGGAAGGGGAGGCCGTCCTGTGTGCGCAGCAGCACGTCACTGCCTGGCGCGGGCCGCAAGCTCCACCGTTCCCTTGCGAAAGGCAGATCGACATTGCGCGGCATGGTGGTGAACACATCGCGATAGAACGGCTGATCGAGGTCGATCCGATCCACGCGGGCGAGGGCGGTGTCGAGCCGGCGCGGCGCATCAGCTCCGAAGGATGCGAAGAGGTCGGCATAGTGCGCGGGCTCTCCGGTCCTGGGCGGCATCACGGCGACGCTTCCTCCTGCGCGGGAGAGCTCGTCCAGGGCACGGGACAGTCCGCCCGGCATGTCCATCAAGGCGTTCGTGATCACCAGGTCCTGTTCCGGGATGCGCTGAAGGTCCAGTGCCCGGTGGTCCATCACCGTGAGGACATGCGCGCTATCCGTCGCGAATACCGCTCCGATCGCGCGATCACCGGGCTCATCGCCGCCGCTGATCAAAAGGACTCGGAGCTTCTCAATGGTGCGATAGGCCAGGTACAGCCGATCGTCGAAGGTCACCGGCTGGTCGGCGATCACGACCTCCGCGGAGTGGAGGCCTGCGGCATCATTCCTGAAACGCAGCATGGTGTCCATCGCCAGCCCTGGCGGCACGGTGAGATTCGCGAGTGCCCGTTGGATGCCGTCCACCATCAGGCGCACGGGCACGAGCAGCACTTCGTCCTCGCCATGGTTGCGCAAGCGCACATGCAGTTCCTCCATGGCGCCCAAACGCCTGACCGGGCTGGCGAACCAGGCCGAGTCGACGCTGATGTTGGCGGTTCCTGATGGAGTGAACGGGATGATCGCCGTGCGGATCAAGGAATCATCCCTCCAGGCATCGAGGTCCACGATGCTGCGCTGAAGATCGCTGAGCAGGTATGCCCGCTTCGATGGCGCGTTGCTCGCGGAAAGCGCTTCGCGCTGCCGGGCCATCACTTTCGACAACGAGCGCGTGTATGGAGAAGGCACGGCTTCAGACGCGGCTTGAAGGGCTTCGTCGCGGTTGAGCAGGGACTGCTGACGGGAGAGGAGGGCGCCGGTCAGGATCTGGAACCGGTCGGTCGCGCCATGCGCCATCACGATGTCCTGCGCGGCCTTGCGTGCCTGATCGAGGAGACGGCCTTGCGGATTCACCCCGTCCATGCTGTAGCTGTCGTCGATGTAGATCGAGACCACCCGGTCGGCGCTCGGCGTGGACGTTGATGCGGACCGGGGATATGGACGCGCGAAGGCCAGCACCAGCGCGGCGAGGGCCAGGCACCGCGCGATCAGTACCAGCCAATGCCGAACCTTGCGCTGCGCGCGCGTCTGCTGCGAGACCTCCTGCAGCAGGCGGACATGCGGGAAATCGATGCGCTTGAAGCGGCGGAGCTGGAAAAGGTGGATGAGCACCGGGATCACCAGGGCTGCGAGAGCCCATAGGAAGGCCGGATGCTGGAACGCCATCGGCGGCGAAAGTACGGTCGGCGATGAGCCGCGCTCAGCGCTTCGGGGAACGCTTCGGTGAAGCCCCGCTGAGCATCTCGCTCGTGGCGGGCACCGGTTCTTTCACCACGAGCCGGAATTCGACACGGCGGTTGAGCGCCCGGCCCTGCTCGCTCTTGTTGCTGGCGATGGGCTGGTTCTTGCCGTGGCCCACGGGCACCATGCGCGCGGGCAGGACATCACGCTCTACGAGATGGTCCATCACCGCTAGCGCGCGGGCTTGGGACAGATCCATGTTGTAACGCCGGCTTCCGATATCATCCGTGTGCGCCTCGATCACGAGGTTCAGCTCCGGGTGCTGGCGCATGAGGGTGGCCACCTGCTCCAGCACGGGCCCGGAAGCGGTATCGATGGCGGCGCTCTTGTAGGCGAAGTGGATGGCGCTGGTGCGCAGCTTCTTGTGGTTGAGCTCTTCGAGGCTGGCCAGGTCCAGTTGGCTCAGGTCCATGAGCTGCTCCACGCGCAAGGCGAACACCTCGGCGTCGAGGAACTGGAGCTCCTTCACTTTCTTGAACACCTGGTAGAGCTCCTCGGCGTTCTTCGTCTCGCCGACTGAGTATGTGTACAGGCTGGTGATCGGGTCGAATCGCTCCACAACGCGGTAGAGCTTCTTGATCTGGGCGAACTTGGGATCATCCAGGTCGACCCGCTGCTTGCTGGCGAAGAGCTGCACGCTGAAGACGACATCGGCCACCGCCTCGACGTCGATGACCGTCTCATCGAACGGCAATTCCTGATACTCGAAGGTGTGCGTCTTGCCGAACGCGTCCTGGTATTCCGCCACCATCGCGAGGTCCTCGTGATCCTTGAAGCGGTCGAGCACAATGATGGTCTTCGAGTTGCACCGGTTGGCGATCACCCCGTTTGAATCGGGCAACGAGAGCACATCGAGCTTCACCGTGTACACGCCAGGCTGCTTGAATGCATGTACCTGGCGGAGGCCTTCGAGCAAGGTCCCATCTCCCATGTCCCAATGGTACTCGGAGGCTCTCATGCCAGGCACATGGCTCATTGCTCCATGCAGTTCAAGGCGTCTTCCAGTGCGCACGGTGTCCTCCGCGGCGACCCAGGCCTGACTCACATCCGCCACCTCCAAGGTGTTCGAGCCGAGCAGGTGGAAGATATCTCCCGTCTTCCGGTCGATGAGGAGCGATCGCACGGTATAGACTCCCGGCTTCGTATAGCAGTGCTGCGCGTGATAGCCTTTGATGCGTGTCCCATCGCCCATGTCCCAAACGTGTTCCACGGGTATGGAGGTGGTCGCGGCGTGCGGACGCCGGCGCATGGAATAGCAGTAATTGTTCGGCTTCTGCTCCGTGCAGTCGCGGAATCGCGGGACGGTGAGTTTCACCAGGTAGATGCCATCAGTGCCATCGCGCTTCGAGCTCATCAACGCCCGGTATCCGTCCGCGAACTGGGAATAGCCATGGTCATCGGCAGGGCTATTCACCGGCGCCGGCATGGGTTGAACCGGGGCCCATGCGCCGTCCGCTTCATGCGTGAAATAGATGTCGAGCCCGCCCATCCCCCCCGGCCGGCTGCTGGAGAAATGCAAGGTGCCATCGGATTGCATTCGCGGATAGACTTCGTTGCCCGGCCCGTTGACCGCGGGTCCCAGGTTGGCGGGAGCGGTCCATCCGGCGTCCGTTCGCTCGCTCCGATAGAGGTCCATGCCGCCGAATCCGCCAGGACGATCGCTGGCGAAAATGAGCGTGCGGCCATCCGGTGAGAACGCAGGATGAAGATTCGACGATTTCGGGTCATTGTGCTCGAAAGGCGTGGGAGCTGACCAAGCACCGGTCAGCTGTTCGGAGAAGAAGAGCCCTAATTGCCCGTTGGCCGAACGCATGTTGGAGAGCTTCTTCGGCAGCACTTGGTTGCGCGTGTAGCAGATGGTCGTGCCGCCATCGGCGAAGCTCGCAGGCCCTTCGTTCACTGGTGTGGCCAGATTCTGACTGAACAGCACTGGCGAACCGGCCCTGCCTTCTCTGTATGGAACCCAGTAAAGGTCGCTGAGCGGTTTTCCGGATTCGGCATCCACGAAGCCGACGAGGGCAGCATTCTCTCGGACGCTGCACATCACGAAGCCGCTGTCCATGAATACGGGGGCGTAGTCCTCTCCACCAGGACTGATCTCCACGCGATGCACCTCATGAATGAGCTGTGCATCCGCTGAGGGCCACGAGAGCAAGGCGAAGAGGAGGGGTGCCGCGCGTTTCATGGCTTAGAAGTAGCGGGGGTCCCGCACCCGTATGCGATATCCGAATTCATATTGCACGAGCAGCTCATGCGAGCCGTAGTGGTATGGGTTGATCCTGGAGAAGCCCAGGTCGTATGCGTACCCGATCCGCCATTGCGGGGTGGGCAGCACTTCCACCATGCCGATCACGGAGTCCCCGCTGCGGAAAGAGGCGCCCATCCACACCTTCTCACGATAGATCAGGTTCGCGCTCACGTCGCCTTGGAAGCCGCTGGCCAGCCGGTAGCGGATCAAGCTGGTCGGTTTGAGCTTCAGGTCGTCATTCAAGGTGAACACGTATCCTCCGGTGAGCATGGGCTCGAGGTCGAGGCGCGTGTCCGAGAGTCGGTATCCCCGATCGTTCACGTCGAAGCGATGGGCGAGCAGGAACGGAACCGAGATCCCCATGTACCACACCTTGGTCTGATAGAGCATCCCGGCACTGAAGTTCGGACGCACGGCTCCGCGTGTATCCGCCGCGAAACTCGGGTCATTCGCTTCGGAGAGCGCCACATCCGTCCATTTCGCCCGGTGGAAGCTGATTCCTGCGCCAATGCCCAGTGCGAGCTTGGCACGGTTGGGCATTCGGATTCGGTAGGCGTAGTTGGTGAGCAATCCGGTCTCGTTGCTGACGCCGATCCGGTCGTTATAGGCCATCAGGCCCAGCCCTACGGCGCTGCGTTTCACGGGAGCATGCACGCCGATGACCTGGGTGATGGGGGCGCCTTCGAACCCCGCCCATTGCTGCCGATGCGTGAACGTCGCGCTCAGCACATCGCGGCTGCCGGCATAAGCCGGATTGATGGACAGGCCGTTGAAGAGGTACTGGCTCGTGAGGGGCGTATGCTGGCCCATGCAGTCGGTCATGCACGCCACCGCGATCAGGTGAAGGAGAATGCTGCAGAACCTCACCGTTTGATGATGACGTGGCCGTTGTACGCACGTCGGCCGGTTAGGTTAAGGACGTAGAAATAGGTGTCATCGGGCAGGTCATGACCGTTCATTGAGCGGCCATCCCACTCGTTGTGGTACCCGCTGGACTCATAGATGAGCTTGCCCCACCGGTTGAACACCTGGACATCGCTTCCAGGATAGGCCTGGATGCCTCGGATCTCCCATCGGTCGTTCACGCCGTCGCCATTGGGGCTATAGCCTTCGGGAATGAAGAGGTCGTCCACATGCAGCAGCACGGTATCACTGATGCTCGCGCATTGATTCATCATCGCTGTGAGAACGATGATGTTGTCGCCGATCGCCAGTCCGGTGATGGTCGTGCTACTGTCGGCAGGACTGGCCACATTCCCGGCTCCAGCGAGCACCCACCATGAAAGGGTTGTGCCGGGTGCGGCGGTTCCATGCACATCCGTGTGGTCGATCACCTCGAGGAACTGGTCTTCTCCAGCGTCAACCCATATGCCTGCGCCAGGATCCGTGAATGTCACCAGCGCGGTATCTGAGGCGCTGCAAGGCCCGTTGTTCACCGTCCAGATCATCGTGTAGGTGCCATAGGTGGTGGCGCTCACGGAGGACGAGGGGTCCGCTGCGCTGCCCACAACGACATCAGGTGCACCGGTCCACGAGCCTGAGCCTGCACCGTTGATCGCGCTCATCGCAGCGGTCAGTCCGCAAACCCCCACATCCGGACCCGCCATCGCAGTGGGCGGTGTGAGCACCACGATATCCTGGGTGAACTGCGCTGTGCAGCTACCGATGGTGGCCATATAGGTTACCGGTATGGCACCGGAGAAGCCGTTGGGGTCGAATGTGCCGTTGTTCACACCATCGCCTTGCCAACTGCCGCCTGGCGTGCCGGTGACAAGCGCGTTGAGATCGATTGGATCACCGATGCTGCACAGCGGTTCGGGTAGCGTCCATGTCGGATCGGCATTTGCTACAATCGTTACGGTCTGACTGCTCGATGATGGGCAAGCCCCGTTGAACGAGTAGCTGATTTGGTAAGTGCCGGGGTCGCTTGCGTTGATGGAGATGGCGCCACTCGTCTGGTCGATGACCAAGCCGGTCGGGAAGGCCGAGAATTGACCACCAGCCGTGGCCACCCATGGGTTCGGCGGAGCATCACCGTGGCAATACGCGCTCTGTGAATAAGCGAATTGAGCATCCGGCGGACCGGTGATCGTGAGCACAAGCGTGTCTGAGCTGCAATCTTGGGTGAAGATGTAGGTGCCGCTCGTCGTGTACTGTTCACCGTTCCAATTGAACTCGGAGCATGCCGTTTCCACG
>JAEUSX010000237.1 GCA_016788405.1 Flavobacteriales bacterium | reverse complement strand
TGTGGGACCTACTGGATTCGAACCAGTGACCTCATGCGTGTGAAGCATGCGCTCTGAACCAGCTGAGCTAAGATCCCAAGATGAATGCAGGGCCACGTTCGGTCCTGGTGGAGGCAGCCGGATTCGAACCAGCGACCCTCTGCTTGTAAGGCAGATGCTCTGAACCAGCTGAGCTATGCCTCCGAGCTTCTACGAAATCCTAAGAACGAGGCCCCTCGATGGAAAACGTGCTTTTCGTGGAAGGGGCGGCAAATATAGACGGCCCATTTTGTCATGATTCAGGCTTGTATTCGCTCTCAGAAGCGTGACGAAGAGAACTGAGCTGCATCGTAACCCATTGATTATCTGTCACATGATAGTATTGATTCTTTTTGTTCATTGTTTTTGTTTTTTCATTAGACATTTTGTTGTTCTTTTGTCCAGCCATCACACACAACTCTTAGACAAACCACCATGTCGACCCTCGAATTCAATGAGCAACTCCTCAGCCTGCGCCAGCAGCTGTACTACTTCGCCTTAGGGTTGACGAAGGACCGTGACAACGCTCTGGACCTCGTTCAGGAGAGCATCCTTCGAGCCATCACCTTCCGCGACAAGTTCCGCGATAACACCAACTTCAAAGCTTGGGTGTACACCATTGTGAAGAACACGTTCATCAATGGCCATCGGCGTACCAAGCGCACACGTGTGCTCATGGACTCGGTGGAGCGGGAGCGGGAGCAGGTCAGCCGCGTGCAAACCCCGGCTTCGGTCGAGGCGAATGTGAAGAGGAAGGAGATTGAGCGTAGCTTGGAACGTTTGGATGAGGCATTCCGCACACCATTCTTGATGCATTTCGAAGGGTACAAGTACCATGAGATCGCCGAGCACATGCATATCCCTGTGGGGACGGTGAAGAGCAGGATCCACCAAGCGCGACAGAGGCTCCAGGAATCGCTCACCGACAAGCACGTGCAGAACTGAATGGCCCACGCCATCATCATCGGATCGGGGTTCGCAGGCCTCACCGCCGCCGCGTCGTTGGCTCGGAAAGGCTACCGGGTGACC
This sequence comes from Flavobacteriales bacterium, assembly GCA_016788405.1. Lineage (GTDB taxonomy): Bacteria > Bacteroidota > Bacteroidia > Flavobacteriales_F > PHOS-HE28 > PHOS-HE28. Next base: position 5,818 of record JAEUSX010000237.1, on the reverse strand, counting down.
GTGCTTGAGAAGAACAACGAGCCTGGTGGCCGGGCACGCACCTGGCGCGAACAAGGATTCACATTCGACATGGGCCCCAGCTTCTACTGGATGCCTGAGGTCTTCGAGCGCTACTTCCTCTCCATGGGTGAGCGCGTGCAAGACCATTACGAACTGGCGCGGCTCGACCCTTCTTACAGCGTTGTATTCGGCCCTTCGGAGAAATGGTCGCTGCCCGCGGACCCGATCGCCCTTCGCGCATTCTTCGAGAGCAAGGAGAAAGGCGCGGGCGCGCAATTGAATCGCTTCCTCGCTGAAGCCAAGCTCAAGTATGACCTGGGCATGGGTGAGCTCGTCTACCGTCCCTCGCTGAGTTGGGGCGAGTACATGCATCCCGCCTTGATCGGGGGGTTGTTGAAGACGAAAGTGTTTCGAAGCCTGCGCAAGCATGTGCAAGCGCATTTCAGCGATGAGAAGCTCCGTCTGCTGATGGAGTTTCCTGTGCTGTTCCTGGGCGCTTCGCCGCAGCGCACCCCGGCGCTTTACAGCCTGATGAACTATGCCGATATGGAGCTGGGGACATGGTATCCCATTGGCGGCATGGGCAAAGTGGTTGATGCTTTCGTCCGGGTGGCGGAGAAGCAGGGCGTTACGATCCGATGTGGCACTCCGGTGAATCGTATCCTGGTGAATGATGGCAAGGCCGTTGGGGTGGAGATCGAGAACGGGCTGATGCGCGCGGACATCGTGGTGGCTGGCGCGGACTACCATCATGTCGACCAGGAGCTGTTGCCCGAAGAGCACCGCAGTTACAGCAAGGAATACTGGGGCAAGCGCACCATGGCCCCGAGCGGCTTGCTTTTCTACCTGGGCTTCGATCGCAAGTTGCCCGGGCTGGAACACCATACGCTGTTCTTCGATGAGTCACTGGATGCGCACAGTGCCGAGATCTACGACACGCCATCCTGGCCCAGCAAGCCGTTGTTCTACACCAGTTGCGCCAGCAAGACCGACCCCAGCGTGGCACCTGCAGGCAAGGAGAACATGGTGATCCTGATCCCCATCGCGCCAGGCCTGGATGATCGCGAGGAGACCCGGGACCGTTACTACCACATCGTGATGGAGCGACTGGCCAAGCACCTCGGATTCGATCCACGTCCGCATGTGATGCTCAAGCGGAGCTACAGCATCAACGACCTGCAGGCTGATTACAACGCCTTCCGAGGAAATGCATACGGCATGGCCAACACCATCATGCAAACAGGACCGCTTCGACCCAGCATGAAGAGCCGCAAGGTCCAGGGTCTCTATTTCACCGGTCAGCTCACCGTGCCTGGTCCGGGAGTGCCGCCCGCCATCATCAGCGGTCAGGTTGTGGCAGACTTGATCGCGAAGGAACACGCGAGCGAAACCGTCAGGCATCAAGAACCAGCTATATGAACACCATTGACTTGTATGACAAGGTCTGCCTGAAGGCGAGCAGGCATACCACGTACAGCTACAGCACGTCGTTCTCGCTGGGCATCCGTTCGTTGGATAGGCGTTTCCACGCGCCCATCCATTCGATCTACGGCTTCGTACGATTCGCGGACGAGATCGTGGACACCTTTCACGGCTTCGACAAAAGTGTCCTGCTCAACCGTTTCCGGGAGGACACGGATAGGGCCGTCACTGAAAGCATCAGCCTCAATCCGATCCTTCACAGCTTCCAACGCGTCGTGCATCGGTACGGCATCGAGCGCGAACTGTACGACACGTTCCTGGACAGCATGGCCATGGACCTTACTGACAACGCCCACGACCAGCGCAGCTTTGAGAAGTACATCCTGGGCAGCGCTGAAGTCGTGGGATTGATGTGCTTGCGCGTGTTCTGCGAAGGGGATGATGCGCTCTACCAGAAGCTGAAGCCTGCAGCGATGGACCTGGGCGCGGCCTTCCAAAAGGTGAACTTCCTCCGTGACCTGCAGGACGATCACCGGAATCTTGGCAGGACGTACTTCCCCAGCATCGACCTGAGCCGGTGGAATGACCAGACCAAGCGAGAGATCGAGGCCGATATCCAGGCTGACTTCGACGCGGCGCTTGCAGGCATCCGCCAATTGCCGAAAGGAGCCCGCTTCGGCGTGTACATGGCGTACATCTATTATGTCGCGCTGTTCCGGAAGATCCAAGCGCTGCCTGCGAGCCAGATCATGGCGGTGCGCGTGCGCGTGCGGAATCGCCGAAAGCTCGCCTTGCTCACCACCAGTTACCTGCGCCACAGCTTCGGGATGCTATAAGCGATGAGCGAGCCCATCTCAGCGGAGGAACAAGTGGTGCTTGTGAACGAGCGCGATGAAGCGATCGGCACCATGGGCAAATTGCGCGCGCATCAAGAGGGCGCGCTTCATCGCGCGTTCAGCGTGTTCCTCTTCGACGACCAGGGCCGATTGCTCCTGCAGCGACGCGCCGCGGTCAAGTACCACAGCGCAGGCCTTTGGACCAACACCTGTTGCAGCCATCCGCGTCCGCAGGAGGCCATCGTTGATGCCGCCAACCGCAGGCTGAAGGAAGAGATGGGCATTGAGGCACAGCTGGCGCTGCGCTTCAGCTTCATCTACCATGCCTCGTTGGACAACGGCCTTCAAGAGCACGAACTGGACCATGTGCTCTTCGGTCGATTCGCGGGTCCGGCGAAGCCAGACCCTGGTGAAGTGGACGAGTGGAAGTACATGACGGCTGATGCTCTCGATCGAGACCTGAACGCGCATCCCGAACGATACACCGTGTGGCTGCGCGAATGCTGGCAACGCGTGCGCGCCGAACTGGCCAAGCCTGGCGCGGCATGAGGCCCCGCCTCAGCATCCACTGGTTCCGGCGGGATCTGCGCCTGGCTGACAACCATGGATTGTTCCGCGCCTTGAGCGAGCATGGTGACGTGCTGCCGCTCTTCATCTTCGATACGGACATCCTCGGCAAGCTGGAGGACAAGCACGACCGGCGCGTGGACTTCATCCATCGCGCGCTTACCGGCATCCAAGCCGAGCTGGTGCAGCGCGGCTCCACCCTGCTCGTTGAGACGGGCCGTCCCATTGAGGTCTGGAAACGGTTATTGGAGCGGTTCGAGATCACTGCGGTCACCGCCAACCACGACCACGAGCCTTACGCCATCGCGCGCGACCGCGCCGTGGCCGACCTGCTGGCTTCGAGCGGCGTTCCCTTCCGCACCGTCAAGGACATCAGCATCTTCGAGCGGAGCGAAGTGATGAAGGACGATGGCGCACCGTACACGGTGTACACGCCGTACATGCGCAAATGGCGCGCGCAGTTCACTCAGGACATGGCGGCGCCCTTCCTCAGCGAAGGCCTGCTGAGCAGGCTTTGGAAGAGCGCGCCGCTCCCTCTACCATCCCTGGAGGAGATCGGCTTCCGGACCACCGACCTGCACGTTCCGCCTACCACGCTGAGCGAGGATCTATTGTCCAAGTACGAGCATGCCCGTGACCTCCCTGCGGTGAACGGTACCAGTCGGATGAGCGCGCACCTGCGCTTCGGAACGGTGAGCGTGCGGGAGCTCGTGCGGCACAGCGCGAAGGCGAGCCCGAAGTACCTCAACGAGCTCATCTGGCGGGAGTTCTTCATGCAGATCCTCTGGAACTTCCCGCATCCGGAACGCGCCTTCAAACCAGCCTATGACAGAATTCCGTGGCAGCCTGATGAGGAAGGCTTCAAGACGTGGTGCGAAGGGCGCACGGGCTACCCGCTGGTCGACGCCGGGATGCGCGAACTCAACTCCACAGGCCTGATGCACAACCGGGTACGCATGGTGGTGGCCAGCTTCCTCACGAAGCACCTGCTCATTGACTGGCGTTGGGGGGAAGCCTACTTCGCGGCCAAACTCCTCGATTTCGAGCTGAGCAGCAACAACGGAGGGTGGCAATGGGCCTCAGGATCAGGCTGTGACGCAGCGCCATACTTCCGCGTCTTCAACCCCACGCTTCAACTCGAGCGGTTCAATCCCGAGTTAACTTATGTCAAGCGATGGGTCCCGGAATACGGAACGGTCAACTATGCACGTCCTATGGTCGTTCATGAAGCAGCGCGAGACAGGGTCCTGCGGGTCTACAAGCAGGCGCTGTCAGCCGCCTAGAGGACGAACGACACACGAACTCAACCAATCCGATAGCCATGCCTAGGAAGAAGAAGGCCCTCGTGCTCAGCCAGCCGGTGAAAGAAGGGCTCAAAGCCATCAAAGTGCGCCTTGATGCCCGTACGGTGATTACACTTGCCAGCCAGAAGGCGCTGGATTTCTGGCGTCAACGCTATCCCAAGCTCGAAATCATCGGCTGATCAATGCCCCGCAAGAAACCCGCGCTCATCCTGGAGCGCCCCATCAAGAAAGGCGTGAAGGAGATCAAGGTGCGCCTTGATGCGCGCACGGTGATCACCGTGAGCAGTCAGAAGGCGCTGGAGAACTGGCGCAAGCGGTATCCGAACCTGGTCGTTCTGCCCTGAAGTGGCCGCATTCGTCCTTGAGCGAGAGCAATTGCTGAGGACCACGCTGGAAGAGGCTTGGTCCTTTTTCAGCACGCCGCGCAACCTGGCGCGCATCACCCCGGCTGATCTGGGCTTCGAGATCCGGGAACCCTTCGACGATAATCCCGCGCACGCCGGGCAGCTGATCACCTACTCGGTGAAGCCTATCCTGGGCATCCCGCTCACCTGGGTGACGCGGATCGACGACGTGCAGGCCCCGCACCGATTCGTGGATACCCAATTACGCGGACCTTATAAACGCTGGCATCATGTGCACACGTTCAGGGAATGCGAAGGGGGCGTGCTCATGCACGATCGGGTCGAATACGAGCTGCCGTTGGGCATTCTTGGCGAACTCCTGCACGACGCGCTCGTGAAGGGAAGGCTGAAGCGCATCTTCGACCATCGGTGGGCTGTGCTGGAGGCGATCTTCCCACCAGCGCGAACCGATCGGGGAATCCCGTTGTTCTGAGCACATGTCCATCTGGCTGATCATCGCCATCGTGCTTGGTACGGCCCTCGTCATGGAATTCGTGGCGTGGGCCACGCATAAGTACGTGATGCACGGCATGCTCTGGATGCTGCATTCGGACCACCACCGGAAGGATCACTACGGCTTCCTCGAGCGCAACGACAGCTTCTTCCTGATCTTCGCCATTCCCTCCATGGGCCTTTTCATAGCGGGAAGCCTCCTCGGCTTGCACACCCCTTGGTTGTGGATGGGCCTGGGCATCCTGATCTACGGTGTGCTGTATTTCTTCGTGCATGAGGTCTTCATCCACCAGCGGATCAAGTGGCTGAGGAACACGAACAATCCCTACTTCCTGGCCATCCGGAGGGCCCACAAGGCGCACCATAAGCATCTGGGCAAGGAGGACGGCGAGTGCTTCGGGATGCTCATCGTGCCGTGGAAGTATTACAGGGAAGCGCGCAAGCAGCTCCGGGTGCAGCGCGGGGGCTAGGCGCACGGGCCAAAGCGCTATCATTGCGCCCCGATCCCAAGACCCTCCTCCGCATGGCTTCCACCGCTGACGTGAACATCGGCACCTACATCCGCTTCAACAACGACATCTGCCAGATCATGGAATGGCAGCACCGCACGCCCGGGAACCTGCGCGCCTTCTATCAAGGCAAGATGCGGAACCTGCGCAATGGCAAGCTCAATGAGCACCGCTGGCGCAGCGGCGAGACCATGGAGGTGCTCCGGGTTGAAGTGCATGAGCTTCAGTACCTGTACCGGGAAGGCGACAACCTGGTATGCATGGACCAGTCGACCTTCGATCAGAAGTACATCCCCGCATCGCTCTTCGGGGATGCCATGCAG
>JAEUSX010000229.1 GCA_016788405.1 Flavobacteriales bacterium | reverse complement strand
TCGGCCCGGCTCTGGTGCCTTGCCGCCATAGAACTTGTGGCAGAGCACCATCACGCGCTGCACGAAGTTGCCGATGATGGCCACCAGCTCGTTGTTGTTCTTGTCCTGGAAGTCCTTCCAGGTGAACTCGCTGTCCTTCTGCTCCGGGATGATGGTGGCGAGGCAGTAGCGCAATTCGTCCTGCCGATCGGGCCAGCGCTCCAGGTACTCGTGCAGCCAAACGGCCCAGTTGCGGCTCGTGCTGATCTTCTTCCCTTCGAGGTTGAGGAATTCGTTGGCGGGCACGTTCTGCGGCAACACAAAACCGCCGTGCAGCTTCAGCAGGATGGGAAAGATGATGGCGTGGAAGACGATGTTGTCCTTGCCGATGAAGTGCACCAGGCGAGTGTCTTCGGCCTTCCACCATTTCTCCCAGTCTGCCGCGTGGTCCTTCGCCCACTGCTTGCTGGCGCTGATGTAGCCGATGGGCGCATCGAGCCATACGTAGAGCACCTTGCCCTCGGCACCGGGCAGCGGAACGGGAACGCCCCAGTCCAAGTCCCGCGTCATGGCTCGCGGACGCAAACCATCCTTCAGCCAGCTGTTGCACTGCCCCAGCACGCTAGCCTTCCACTCCTTCGGATCATGGTGCGGCTTCCCATCGAGCACACCGGTGTTCATCCAAGCCTCTACCCATTGCTGGGCTTCGTCCATTCTCAGGTACCAATGCTTCGTGCCTTTCAGAACGGGCTTCGATCCGCTCAATGTGCTGCGCGGGTCGATCAGGTCCTTCGGGCTGAGCGCGCTGCCGCATTTCTCGCACTGGTCGCCGTAGGCATCGGGGTTGGCGCACTTGGGGCAGGTGCCCATGATGTAGCGGTCGGCGAGGAATTGCTTCGCCTCCTCATCGAAGTACTGTTGCTCCTCCTGTACGCTGAACGCTCCGTTCTCCAGCAGCTTCAGGAAGAAACCTTGCGAGGTCTCCTTGTGCAATTCGCTGCTGGTGCGGTGGTAGATGTCGAAGCGGATGCCGAAGTCCTGGAAGGACCGGCCCATGAGCGCGTGGTACTTGTCGACGATGGCGCGCGGCGTGGTGCCTTCCTTCATGGCGCGCATGGTGATGGCCGCGCCGTGCTCATCGCTTCCGCAGATGAAGAGCACCTCCTTGCCGCGCTGGCGCAGATTGCGCACGTAGATGTCGGCGGGCAGGTAGGCCCCGGCAATGTGGCCGATGTGCAATGGCCCATTGGCATATGGCAGGGCAGCGGTGACGGTATGTCTGGCGGGCTCCTTCACAGGTTCAGTGACGTGGGCGACGAAAGTACCGTGGGGCTTCAAAGTGCGAGCCTCAGTGCTTGCCGTCTCGGCATCATTGCCTAACATTGAGACGCGCAGGCCAACTTATCCGTGCCCGTGCGGCGATTGCTATGTCCCAATGCCTGGTTCAAGCCATTCAGAATTTTTGGCACAGCCATTGACTACGCGGCGCCACCCTGTTGCGCCAAACCCACCAAAACCATGTTCCATGCGCTTTTCTCGATGCATCGCTGACGCGGTCCTATTATCCACGGCTATCGCCGGATCACTCGACTCACTCGCACAAGCACCCACCGCCAATCGGCCCCAGCGCCGGTACATGCGCCCTTCCTGGACCACCATGGTGGCCGAGGAGAGCGGCGAGCGGGAGAGGAAGGTCCTGGAGCCTTTCAAGACCCTCGGCCTCACGAGCAAATTCAATGACCATGGCATCGGCGTCCCGGCCGTGAATGCCTCCGGCGGCGACAACATCGCTCGTGATGCCTCCCTGCAACGCTCCATCAGCGCGCATGGGCCCGCCATCGTTGGCAAGTGGTTCGATCGCGCAGTAGATGGAACCATGAGCGCCAACATTGTCATGGAGCGCGGCCGCTACTCGCAGGACGACATGGACCGCATGATTCAGCTGCACTCCACCGTGGATCGCAGCGGCGCCCAAGGCTGGCAATTGCTCGACCTGACCTATGTGGTGGTGTACGATGTGACCAAAGTGGAGTACCGGCGCGATGCCGTGAAAACAGCGGATAAGAAGAGCGGTTCATCCAATAGTGGCGGCGGCATCCTGGATGCCCTGAACAAAGCGGCGACCGGAAATGCGCCATCGACGCCGAGCAGCTCAGGATCCACCAAGTACGTCGATATCTATCGCATCGAGTACACGGCCGACCTGTACAAGCTGCAATGGAATGACAGCGTGGAATGGCAATTCGTGCAGCGCTTCTGGAACCCGCGAGAAGCACCGGATGCCGCGAAAGCGGCGGCTTGGAGCGAAGCTGCTTTCCCGCTGAGCAAAGTGGCCAGCTTCAAGGACTTCCTGACCACGCGTGAAAACGTGAATCAGAGCGACCCCCCGCACGATGAGCTCCTGGCGAAGTTCGCTCCGCGCATGCAGAAGAACGCCGTGGATCGGTTCTCGAAGAAAGTGAGCGAACTGCGGCCGCGTGCCCCGGTGGTGGAGGCCTACCCCCTCACCGCACGCCTGGGCACCAAGGAAGACGTGAAGGTGAACGACCGCTTCGTGGCCTTGGAGTACAAGCAGGGCCGCAAGGGCTACAGCATGAAACGAAAAGGCGTGGTGCGCGCCTACAAGGTGACCCGCAACCAGACCGATGCCGATGGCCGCACGCTGCCCTCCACCTTCCAGCAGCAAGGCGGCTGGAAGGTTTGGCCGGGCATGAGCATCGAGGAACGGCACGACTTGGGGGTCAACGTCTCTGGCGGATACCAGGTCAGTAACGACCCGTTGAGCAACGGCGCTGCGGTCACGATTAAAACAAACCTCCTCGGTCAGGCATTCCGATTCCCCAACTTCTACCTCGGGTGCAATCTGACCCTTGCCAACGCCAGCGGCCTCGATGCGAACGGCTTGGTCATGCCCAGCCTGCTCGACAGCGCGGTAACCGCCAAAGGCGATGTGATCAAACCCGGGGAATGGAAAGGCAATGGCATGGCCATCGGCATCCTTCTCTCCAAGGAGTTCTACCTCTCGAACAGGGGCAACTTCTATCTGGAACCCACCATGTCCTACACCTGGGTCAATTGGAAATTCACCGCGAACGGCTCAACCACCTTCGGCGACAAGACATTCGAGGGCATGTCGCAGGGATACCCCAAATGGAAGGACGACGCAGAGAATGCGTTCTCATTCAAGACAGGCATGTTCTCCGTGGGTTGCGGACTTGGCCACCACTTCGGACCCATCGCGCTGGAAGCCCGCCCTATGCTGGGCTTCCGGGGCGCCTTTCAATACAAGGACGACTCGAGCTGGCGCACGACCAATGACCCGAAAGAGGAACTGACCATCGAGAAGGGCGACCTGACCGATGAAGCGGAGTCCCTGGCGAAAGCGTTCCGCTTCTCGGTGGTTCCTAGCGCCGTACTGGCGCTCAAGATCCGATTCTGAACACAAACCCAACCAACCCCATGAAGCAGATCATCATCAACAGCATCGCGGCGCTGAGCGCCCTATTGCTCTTCGCGCCCGGCGCCGATGCGCAGGCCCGCAAGAAGGCCGACGAAGCCACCGAGGCCTGGCACTACGATATCGAACCTTCGAGCGAGGCCAAGCAAGGCATCTACGTGATCCGCGTGTGCTCCTATTCCAGCCGCACAAACCCCGCCCTGGAACAATGCCTCAAGAACGCCGTGCATGGCGTGATCTTCAAAGGCTACAGCGCCGTGGGCAACATCACCGGCAAGCCAGCGCTTGCGCGAGAGCCGGGCATCGAAACGCAGAAGGCCGACTTCTTCAAGCCCTTCTTCGCCGACGGCGGCGACTTCCGCAAGTTCGCCAGCCAGGTGGGCGATGAGGTGGAGCGCACCAAGGTGGGCCGCGAGGTGAAGGTGTGCATGCAAGTGAAGGTCATGGCCGACGACCTCCGCAAGTACCTCGAAGCGGCAGGCATCATCAAGGGCCTCGCCACGGGATTCTAGAACCACCGACCATGAAACCGATCCTCTCCCTCTCCTTCCTGCTCCTGCCCTTCCTGGGCGCCGCGCAAGTGGATAAAGTCGCCGGCAACTTCAGCCATGCCACCGAATGCATGGGCGTGGAGGGCGACGGCTCACAGACCGTGAAGGCCTACGGGAACGGCCGCCATCGCTGGGACGCCATCGAGCAGGCCCGAAAGAACGCCGTGCGCGATGTGATCTTCAACGGGCTGCGCGAAGGCAAGCCCGAATGCGAGCAGCGCCCGCTGGTGCCCGAGGTGAACGCGCGCCAGAAATACGAGAAGTACTTCAACGCCTTCTTCGCCGACGATGGCCCCTACAAGGAGTTCGTGAGCACCGAGGATGAGCGGCTCGCCGAGCGCGTGCGTAGGGACAAGACACGCGGCCGTGAGAGCGTCTCTCATGCCTTCATCGTGCGCGTGCTCCGCCCGCAACTCAAGGAGAAGCTCATCGCCGATGGCATCCTGAAGTAATGCACCTGCCACCAACCAACCCGAACAGAACGATGAAAACCCGGATCCTATTAGCGGCCATCGCCGCGCTCAGCATCGGCAGCGCATTCGCGCAGGCCAAGAAGCCCATCCTCATGGTGGTGCCCGCCGATGTGTGGATGAATAAGAACGGCTTCGCCAAGTCGGTCGACAACCAGGGCACGCAGGAGCTCGTGATGGAGTACGAGCGCGCCATCCAGACCGATTCGGACCTCAACCTCGCCATCAGCAAATTGGGCGAGATCATGGCTGATCGCGGCTTCCCGCTCCAGGACCTGGGGCAGACCATCAAGGACCTGAAGGCCGAGGCGGCTGAGAACCTGGTGATGGACAACACCGAGTCCATGCTCGACCAACTGGCCCGACAGGCCAAGTGCGACATCATCATGAAGCTCGATTATACCGTTACCAACGGCATGAAAGGCCGCCAGCTCACCTTCAACCTGCAGGGCATCGATGCTTACACGAACAAGCAAGTGACGGCCGCTTCGGGCACCAGCCAGCCCGCCAATGCCATCGTTGCCGAATTGCTCGCGGAAGCCGTGGTCGCACAGCTCGACAAGTTCATCGCAGGCCTCACTACCCATTTCGATGATTTGTTCACCAATGGCCGCGAGATCACCATCCGAGTGAAATCCGCCAGTGGCTGCTCCGTCGGCCTCGAAGACGAATTCGTGGGCGAGGAACTGCGCGACCTGATCGAGAAATGGTGCAGCGACAATGCTGTGCAGAATCGCATTGGTTCCGTCTCGGGCGACGCGCAGATGTCCATTCCCCAGATCCGCATCCCGCTCTACGGCGACGACGGCCGCGCGATCGACGCCCGTGGCTGGGCGAACGGCCTTGCCAAGTACATCAAGGAAACCACGGGACAGAGCGTCAAACGCATCCCGAAAGGCCTTGGCACCACGACCCTGATCATCTGCGGCAAATAACAGCACACCATGAAACCCTTCCATCTCCTCTTCGCAGCGCTTGCCATCTCACCGTCGCTGTTCGCCCAGAACGACCTCGGCAAGGCGGATGACGCGGCGCGCATCGCCCTGCATGCCTACGTTCCGGACAACGTGGCCGGCATGCCCGCAGGCGCCACCGAGTACTTGCGCAACAAGCTGCACCAGATCGCCACGGCTCAGGGCCTCGGCGGCGCCTTCCAGAATCAGCGATTCATCATCTCCGGCAAGACCGTGGAGGTGGAAAAGGTGATCCAGCCTGGCGCGCCGTCGATGACCGTGCTCAACCTCGATGTGCACGTCTACGTCGGAGACGGCATCGAGGGTGTTCTTTACGCCAGCGCCACCAAGAGCGTGAAGGGGGTAGGCGAGAATGAGACCAAAGCCTACATCAACGCCTTGAAGAACATCAATGTGAAGGACCCCGCATTCGCCGAGATGCTGGAGACAGGGAAGACCCGCATCATCGAGTACTACAATGCCAATTGCGATCTCATCATCCAAAAAGCCATGGCGCTGAGCGGCCAGGAGAAATTCGAGGAATCGCTGAGCGTGTTGGCCAGTGTGCCTACTGTATGCGCGAAGTGCTTCGAGTTCGCCAGTGAGGCGGCCACAAGCGTGTACAAGGCGAAGCGCGACAAGGACTGCCGTATCAGCATGGCGAAGGCGAAAGCAGCGATGGCTGATGAGAGCTACCGAGAGGCCGCCATGGCGCTGGCCACGGGAATCGTGCCCGGGGCCATCTGCTATGATGAAGCGAGCAAGCTCATGTCCGACATCGAGCAGAAGGCCGAAGCGAAGAACAAGCGCGACTGGGACTTCGCCATGAAAGCCTATGATGACGCCGTCGATATCCGGAAACAAGAAGTCTCTGCCTGGCGTGAGGTGGGCGTGGCCTACGGCCAGAACCAGCAGCCTAGCACCAACCTGTACAAGGTGAGCGGCTGGTGGTGACCAACTGATGGACCTTGGAAAGGCCGGGGTCGCCCCGGCCTTTTCTTTTCGCCAAACCACCGTTGCAGGTGTTCCGGGCCGCTCGCACCTTCGTGCCCCTTTTCCCATGCCCCATGCCCTCCCCTGCCCCCCTGCGGCCCGGCGACACCATCGCCATCGTGCCCACCGCCCGCGCCATCATGCGCGATGAACTCACCGAGGGCATCGAGCTGGCGAAGAGCTGGGGGCTGAATGTGAAGCTCGGCTCTTGCATCGGCAGGAAGCACTACCAGCAGGCAGGCACCGCGCGCCAGCGCGCCGCCGACCTGCAAGCAGCCCTGGAGGACCCGAATGTGAAGGCTGTTTGGTGCGCGCGCGGCGGTTACGGCACCGTTCACCTGCTCGACCACATCGACCTGGAGGCCTTCACGCGCAATCCCAAATGGGTGGTGGGCTTCAGTGATGTCACCGTGCTTCACAACACCTTGCATGGCTTGGGCCTGCCGTCGGTGCATGCGCAGATGCCCTTCAACATCGGCTCCAAGAGCGACGATGCGCGCGAATCATTGCGCCGCGCGCTATTCGGCGAGCACCTCAGCATCAGCATGCGCCATCCGGAATCAGCTCCGGAGCCGCGTCTCGGCGAAGGGGAGGGGACGCTGGTGGGTGGCAACCTCTCGCTGCTCTACGCACTGCGCGGAACACCCTTCGACATTGAACCCGCCGGCAAGATCCTCTTCATCGAGGACCTCGACGAATTGCTCTATCACGTGGACCGCATGGTCACCAACCTGCGGATCAGCGGCTGGTTCAGCCAGCTCGCCGGGCTCATCGTGGGCGGCATGACCGAGATGCGCGACAAGGACCCGAAGGATCCCTACGGCAAGTCGGCCGAGCAGATCGTGGCCGATGCCATCGGCGATGCAGGCTATCCTGTGTGCTACGGCTTCCCGGCCGGCCACATCGCGGACAACCGCGCGCTGGTGATGGGCCAAAAGGCGAAGCTCAGCGTCACCGCATCGGGCGCAACGCTGAGCTTCGTTGAAAGCGGTGTTGTCTGATTTCTCTGCGGCTAATTCCGCTCGAACTTATTGTAGCCCGCCGGGATCTCGAACAGCGCGGGCTTCTGCACCGCCTTCGTGACCTTCGACACCTCGAGGCGGCTCACTTCGGCGCCATCCATCTTCTGCTCGATGCCCAACAGCGGGAATGCGCCGGCGTTGTCCTTCACCTCCAGGAAGAACATGGCGGTTTCGTCCTTGCGGTTCAGCGTTTCCAGCAACGGGCGGAAGAAGTTGAACTCGTCGGCGGCCACCCAGTAAGTGATCTGGCGGTCCTCTTTTGGGCCTTTCACCACCCATTTCTCGCACTTGTAACCGGCAATCTCCTTCATGTCGCTGGTCTTCTGCACCTGCACTTCCACCTCCTTGGGAAGGCGCGTGTTGGGCACATCCATGTACAGCTTGCGCTCAGGGCTAAGCGCCGTCACGGTCTTATCGCGGGTGTCCACCAGCATGATGCCTTGGACCTCGCCGCGCGAGCTCACTTCCTCGATGCGCACGAAATCGCCCTTCACGTAGTAGCGATAGGCGGTCACCACCGGTCCGGTGGTCTTGGTGAACTCGATCACGCCCTCGAAGCCTTGGGCCAGGCCGGAGCCAATGCCTAGGAAAGCGATGCAAAACGTGGCAATTAAAGTTCGGGAGAGTCGCATGGCAGTTCGGTTTTCCGGCTGAAGAGTGGCTCGGCCGATGGGTGTGGGGTTCGGGTTTGGGCGAGGGTTCCCCAATTTTAGGGCCTTCAACGGGGCTGTTGGTTCATGGTTACGCCCTGTTCTTTCCACAGATGGCCGAGCACAACCGCACCGGAACCGAGGGGGAGCAATTGGCTTGCCGTTTCCTGGAGGCGGCGGGTTTCGAGGTGCTGGAGCGCAACTGGAAGCACGGGAAATTGGAGATCGACATCGTGGCCCGGCACCAGCATTACCTGGTCTTCGTGGAGGTGAAGACCCGCAGCAGCAACCAGCACGGCGAGCCGGAAGAGGCCGTGAAGAAGGGCAAGCGCAGCAAGCTCATCAAGGCGGCCAATGCCTATATCCAGCTCACCGGGTGCGACCTTGCAGCCCGATTCGACATCGTGAGCGTGATCCTGCACCCTTCGGGGAAGCCCTACATCCACCACATCCCCGAGGCCTTCTACCCCACCGTACATGACAAGCCGTTCTAACCCTGGCCGCGGCCGCCAGCGTGGCAGCAAGCCTGCCTCATCCCGCAATCGCGGGCCTTCGCGAAGCAACCCCGATGAGCGCCCGGCCACCAGGCCCGATGGCACACCGCATTCCAAGCGCTTCGGCAAACGGCCGCCTAAAGCGGTGCGCGAAGGCGGAAGCGCGGAACGGCCCTGGAAGGACGAGCCTCGACGCACGGATGGCCAGCGCGGTGATGCACGAGACGAACGCAGGGCGCCGCGTGGGGCCAGCCGCGACGATCGAAGGCCCCCGCGCGGTGGCGATGACCGCGAACGGCGGCCCGAAGGCAGCAGGCCATGGCCGGGCAAGGGCGGTCCGAAGAAGGCCTACGGCGGCTTCCGCGAGCGGCCCCGCCGTGAGCGACCGGAGAGCGCCGACAGTGCCGCCGGCCTCATCCGCCTGAACCGCTACCTGAGCATGAGCGGCGTGGCCAGCCGCCGCGATGCCGACGACCTGATCAAAGCCGGCGTGGTCACCGTGAACGGCGTGGTGGTCACCGAGCTGGGCACCAAGGTGGGCCCCGGCGATAAAGTCGTGTACGGCGGTCAGCGCCTCAACAGGGAGAAGAAGCGCTACGTGCTGCTCAACAAGCCCAAGGACTTCATCACCACCACCGACGACCCGCGCGACCGCCGCACCGTGATGGCCCTGGTGGAGCAGGCCTGCGCCGAGCGCATCTACCCCGTGGGCCGCTTGGACCGCCACACCACCGGCCTCTTGCTGCTCACCAACGATGGCGACCTGGCCAAGAAACTCACCCACCCCAGCCACGGCGCGGAGAAGATCTACCACGTCACGCTCGACAAGAACGTGACCCTCGCGCACCTGCAGCAACTCGTGCAAGGCGTGCCGCTTGACGATGGCCCTGCCGCTGCTGACGAAGCCAGCTACGTGGATGCCTCCGGCAAGCGCGAGGTGGGCATCAAACTGCATATGGGCCGCAACCGCGTGGTGCGCCGCATGTTCGAAGCGCTGGGCTACGAAGTGCTCAAGCTGGATCGCGTGGTCTTCGCAGGCCTCACCAAGAAGGACATTCCACGTGGGAAATGGCGGCACCTGACCGAGAAGGAGGTCCTTTTCTTAACGAAGAGGAAATAGCCGCCGCCCCACATCGCCCTGTGAACGAACGGCCTGCTCATTGCCGTTAGTGGCTTGGGGGCGCCGGTAGCTTGCGCACCTTGCCCATGCTCCGCTTGCTCCGTCGTATCACGATCACCCTGGCCGTAGGACTGGTGGTGGGGCTCACCGCCCTGGTGGTGGTGGCCACCGTGTACGAGGACGAGGTGAAGGAGCGGCTCATCGGCGCGCTCAACGAAAGGCTGCTGGCCCCGGTGCAGGTGGGCGAGGTGGAACTCACCCTGATCAAGCGCTTCCCCCGCGCCAGCATCCGCATGAGCGAGGTGCTGGTGCACGAGGTCCGCACGGACGGGGCACCTGCCGATACGCTGCTCGCCGCCCAGGACCTCTACCTCGAATTCAACCTCTGGGACCTCTTCGGCGGCAGCTATACCGTGGGCAGCATCCACGGGCAGGGCGTGCGTCTCTACGCCGGCCTCGATGGCAACGGCGCGGAGAACTACATCATCTGGCG
>JAEUSX010000226.1 GCA_016788405.1 Flavobacteriales bacterium | reverse complement strand
GCGCCGGCGGCATCGGGGCCGTGGCAGGCCGCGCAGTAGGTGGTGAAGGTGTTCTTCGCGGCGGCCAGCGCGCTGGCGTCGTCGGTCACGGTCACGGTGCTCTCATCCACGGCCGCGCCCACCTTGGCCACGTACGCGGCGATATCGGCCTTGGCCCGCTCCATCTCGGCGGCGTACTCCTCGTGCGAGTCGTTCCAGGTCTGCGTCACGTGCATGTTCACCAGGTAGAGC
The DNA here is from genome assembly GCA_016788405.1 of Flavobacteriales bacterium. GTDB lineage: Bacteria > Bacteroidota > Bacteroidia > Flavobacteriales_F > PHOS-HE28 > PHOS-HE28. The sequence continues at coordinate 7,981 of JAEUSX010000226.1, read as the reverse complement.
ACGCCCCAGGCGATGGTGCCGTAGAAGAGCCACACCCACCAGGGCGGCAGCACGTTGTCCAGCTCGCGGATGCCATCGTACTCGTGGTGCATGAGCAGGTCGCGCTCTTCCTCTTCCTTGCTGGGGCGGCGGGTGAGCAGGCCCATCACGCGCTGCATCACCGACGGGCTCACGGCCTGCGCCGCCTCGGCCCCGCGCTGCTCCTCGAACACGCCGGTGATGGCGCGCATGGTGCCGCGCAGCAGGTTGATCTGCACCAGCAGCACCACGAAGAGGAAGATGTTCACCACGAGGAGCAGGTAGAAGAGCTCCTGGTTGTTCATGGTGTCGCGCGGCGCCACGTAGGCCTGGGCGCTCGCGGTGCCGGCGGCCATCAGCAAGGGCAGCAGCACGGCCGCCTTGGTGGCGCGCTCGGTGAGCTTGCGCATCCAGCCCGTGCTGCCCATCATGGTGCGCAGGATGGAGCTCATGGCCAGGATGAGCACCACCTGGATCACGGCCAGGCCCATCATCACGTAGTTCACGGTGCCGCTCACGGGGATGATGGGGTCGGGGACCGGTGCCGCCGCAGGAGCGGCTTGCGCGGCGGCGCACACGGCGGTGGCGGCCAGCGCGGACACGGAAAGCGCCCGGAGGAGGAGGGTTCGTTCAGTGCGCATGGTTGGTGGTGTCGGTTGTGCAGTCATCGGCGAGGGGCAGGGCGCTCATGTGCTCCACTTGGTCGCGGCGCATGGCGCGCACCCAGAAGAGCACGCCGATGAAGAGGGAGAAGAAGATGATGAAGGCCATGACCGGGAAGAGGTCCACGTGGTCGATGGAGGTGAGGTGCCCTTTGATGAACTTGAGCATGGCGGTGCGCTTAGCGTGCGGTGACCTCTTTGGCCTTGATGTCGGTGCCGAGGCGCTGCAGGTAGGCGATCAAGGCGATGATCTCCTTGTCGGCCGGCGCGTCGATGTTGTCCTTCTTCAACCCGGCCACGATCTCATCGCGCTGCTTCTGCAGGTGCGCATTGGCGCGGTCGGCGAAGCCATCGCCATAGGGCTCCTTGTCGTAGGGCACGCCCATGGTGAGCATGGCCTCGATCTTCTTCTTGGTGGTGGTGGTGTCCAGGTCGTGCTCGTAGAGGTGCGTGTAGGGCGGCATCAATGAGCCGGGGCTCATGCTGGTGGGGTCGTACATGTGGTAGTAGTGCCAGCTGTGGCCGTACTTGCCGCCTTCGCGCAGCAGGTCGGGACCGGTGCGGCGGCTGCCCCACTGGAAGGGATGGTCGTACACGAACTCGCCGGCCTTGGCGTACTCGCCGTAGCGCTCGGTCTCGCTGCGGAAGGGGCGGATCATCTGGCTGTGGCAGGTGTAGCAGCCTTCGCGCACGTAGATGTCGCGCCCTTGCAGCTCCAGCGGCGTGTAGGGCTTCACGTGCGAGATGGTGGGGATGTTGCTCTTCACCAGGAACGTGGGCACCAGCTCGAACAGGCCGCCGATGGCCACCAGCACCAGGCTGATCACCAGCATCTGGATGGGGCGGCGCTCGATCCAGCGGTGCCAGTGGGCGCCGCCTTCCTCGGCCGCGACCTTCTCCAGCGCGGCCGCCTCGGCGTCCTCATTCGCGATGAGCTTGCCGGCCTTCACGGTCTTCACCACGTTGTACACCATGATGAAGGCGCCGGTGAGGTAGAGCAGGCCGCCGAGCGCGCGCAGCCAGTACGCGGGCTTGATCTCCATCACGGTGTCGAGGAAGTTCTTGTACTTCAGGTAGCCGTCGGGCGTGAACTCCTTCCACATGCCGCTCTGCCAGAAGCCCGCCATGTACAGGGGGATGGCGTAGAACACGATGCCCAGCGTGCCCAGCCAGAAGTGGGCGTTGGCCAGCTTCACACTGTGGAGCTTGGTGCCATAGAGGCGCGGCACCATCCAGTAGATCACGCCGAAGGTGAGCATGCCGTTCCAGCCGATGCCGCCGATGTGCACGTGGGCGATGATCCAATCGGTGAAGTGCGCCATGGCGTTCCAGCTCTTCAGGCTCAGCAGGGGCCCTTCGAGCGTGGCCATGCCGTAGCAGGTCACGGCCACCACCATGAACTTGAGCACGGGATCCTCGCGCACGCGGTCCCACGCGCCGCGCAGGGTGAGCAGGCCGTTGAGCATGCCGCCCCAGCTGGGCGCGATGAGCATGATGCTGAACACCGTGCCCAGGCTCTGCGCCCAATCGGGCAGCGCGCTGTAGAGCAGGTGGTGCGGGCCGGCCCAGATGTAGAGGAAGATGAGCGCCCAGAAGTGGATGATGGAGAGCTTGTAGCTGTACACCGGGCGGTTGGCCGCCTTGGGCAGGAAGTAGTACATCAGGCCCAGGAAGGGCGTGGTGAGGAAGAAGGCCACCGCGTTGTGCCCGTACCACCATTGCACCAGCGCGTCCTGCACGCCGGCGTACCAGCTGTAGCTCTTGGTGAGGGAGATGGGCAGCTCGATGCTGTTGGTGATGTGCAGCATGGCCACGGTGACCCAGGTGGCGATGTAGAACCAGATGGCCACGTAGAGGTGGCGCTCCCGGCGCTTCAGGATGGTGCCGAATAGGTTGATGCCGAAGACCACCCAGACCAGGGTGATCAGGATGTCGATGGGCCACTCGAGCTCCGCGTACTCCTTGCCGGTGGTGAGGCCGAGCGGCAGCGTCACGGCCGCCAGCACGATGATGAGCTGCCAGCCCCAGAAGTGGATGCGGCCCAGCGCGTCGCTGAACATGCGCGCCTTCAGCAGGCGCTGCAAGCTGTAGTAGACGCCAGCGAAGATGGCGTTGCCCACGAAGGCGAAGATCACGGCGTTGGTATGCAGCGGGCGCAGCCGTCCGAACTTGGTCCATTCCAGTTCGCCCAGCGCGGTGAAGGGCCGCACGATCCAGTAGTACCAGGCATCGGGCGGCGTGTTCTGCGCCACCATCTGCACAGCGATGATGAGGCCCACGAGCATGCCCACGATGCCCCACAGGATGGTGATGAAGAGGAAGTTCTTGACGATGCGGTTGTCGTACTGGAAGCGCTCGGTCATGGTCATTGGTTTTGGCGCGGGGTATCGTCGTTCAGCATGCGCACGGCCGGAGAGCGGTCGTCATCGAACTGCCCGTTCTTCACCGCGCGCACGAAAGCGGCCAGGAAGAAGAGCGCCACCACGGTGCTCACAGCGATCAGGAGGAAGATGACGCTCATCAGGATTCTGGCCTTCGCGGGGCGAAAGTGTCCGTCACCCGTTTGTCACGTCGTGAGTCCTGTCAGGATCGCGGGTGACTTTCGTCAGAAGCGGCTCCCGTGCCGATGCGGGTGACCTTGCTCACGCGCGCGCGCCGCCATTGCTGATAGTTTCGCCGCCATGTTCTCGAAAGCCTGCATGTACGGGATCCGGGCCGTGGCGCTCGTGGCCTCGCAGAACACGGAATCGACGCGTTGGAACCTGCGCCGCATCGTGGCGGAGACCGGCGCGCCGGAGGCCTTCATGGCCAAGGTGCTGCAGCAACTGGTGCATGCCGAGATCCTCGTCTCGGTGAAGGGACCGGGCGGCGGCTTCGAGATGGATCCTGCGCGGCGCGGCGCCCTGAAGCTCGGGGACGTGGTGCAGGCCATCGATGGCGATTCCTTGTTCAGCGGGTGCGCGCTGGGCTTCCCGAAGTGCGATGCGCGCCGCCCATGCCCCATACACGACCCGGTGATGCAGGTGCGCGAGCGGCTGCAGAAGGTGCTGGCCTCGACGCGCATCGAGGACCTGGGCAGCGAGCTGGACCATGGCGCGGCCTTCCTGAAGGCGAAGCTGTGAACAGCGAGGGCGCCCTTGCGGACGCCCTCACCGACTTTCACCACTCCCGTTCCAACAGGAGGGCGATCCGGCGCGCTCAACCGGGGAGCAGCACCTTGTCGATCACGTGCACGATGCCATTGCTGGCCGGCACGCTGGCCACGATGTGGGCGCCATTGATCGTCGGCTTGCCGTCGACCAGGGTGATCTTGGTCTTTCCGCCATCCACCATGTCGATGGCCTGTCCATCGTGCAGTTGCTCGGTCTTCAGCACGCCCACGAACACGTGGTACTGCAGGATGGTCTGCAGGTCGGCCTTCTTCTCCGGCTTCAGCAGGTCGTCCACCGTGCCGGCGGGCAGCGCGTCGAAGGCCGCGTTGGTGGGAGCGAAGACCGTGAAGGGCCCGGCATTGCTCAGGGCATCCACCAGCTCGGCGGCCTTCACGGCGGTGACCAGGGTGGTGTGATCCGCGGAGCCCACGGCCACGCCGACCACGTTCTTCTGGGATTGGTCATCGACCACGGTCGATTGGCCGCCATCGGTGAGCGGCTCATTCGCGGCCGCTGGTGCTTGCTCTTCGCCGCCGCCGCAGGAGGCGAGAAGGGCGCATGCCGAAAGCAGCAGGACGCTGCGCGTGAGATGGAAGGGTGTCATGGTTTGGGGTTCGCTTGTGTCGGACAATATTGTCCGTAATTCCATCAGTCATCACTGACGACGCTCAGTCGGCGATGCTGATTCTGCTCATCCGGCTCAAAGGTCCTTGCGCGCGAAGGCCCGCGTGGCGAGCGCCGCAGGCACCAGCGCCCAGAGCAGCAGCGCCGCAGCCGAGGCCAGCATGCCGCCACCGCTGCCGAAGAACTGCTGGTACACGGCGCCGGTGTATCCGAGCAGCGCGGCCAGGTCGATCCGCAGCATGATCAGGATGCGCGAAAGGTCGATGGGATTCAGCGCGGCCAGCGGGATGATGAGCGGCTCGATGGGGCGATCGCTGAAGGTGAACATGATCCACAGCAGGAGGGTGTCGTAAAGCAGCATCATCGTCACCCAGGTGGCCAGGCCGATGCCCACGGCGCGGGCGCGGTCGCGCTGGCGCACCGCGATCCAGAGGCCCAGCGCGCAGAACACCAGCGTGAGCGCGGAGCCGGTGAGCAGCAGCGTGAACGCCACCGGGCCGGGGGCCCAGGCCATCAGCGGGAGTCCCACGCCGAGCAGGAAGGAGAGGACGAGCGCGGTGGAGACCGCGATGTACTGCGCCCGCGTGATGGCGGCGCGCGGCAGCGGCTGCACGGCGAGCAGCACGGTGAACTCGTACTGATTGAAGTACCAGATGATGGTGAACACGAGCGCGAGCAGGGGCGTGAGCGCGAGCACCACCTGCGTCAGGGTGATCAGCGCCTTGGTGTTGTCCGGCTCCAGCATGAACAGGCCGACCGTGATGACCAGCAGGAGCAGGGCGTAGCCCAGGGCGAAGCGGTTCCGCGCCAGGTCGATGAGGGTGTACTTACAGACCTTCCACATGCTGGGGCGGCAATTGGGCGATGTACTTCGGGAGCGCGGCGGAGAGGGACTTCTCGCCTGTGGCCTCCGCAATGAGCTCCGGCGGGAGCGTGAAGCGCAGGCGTCCATCCTCCATGTACACCACACGGTCCCCCAAGCGCTGCACCTCTTCCATGATGTGCGAGGTGATGATCACCGTGGCGCCCTCGCGCCTGGCGCGCATCACGGCGTCGAGCAGCTTCCCGGCGCTCACCGGATCAAGGCCGGCGGTGGGCTCATCGAGCACCAGGATCTCCGGCCGGTACCGGAAGGCCAGCACCGCGCTCACCTTCTGCCGCATGCCGCCGCTGAGCGCGCTGATGCGCTTGTCGAGCAGCGCATCCACGCCGAGCAGGTTGATCAGGCGGTCGTCCGAGGAGCCGGAGCGCGCGTCGCGGATGTCGTTCATCATGCGGAGCAATTGCTCCACGGTGAGCTCGCGCGGGAATTCCGCGAGCTGCGGCATGTAGCCGATGCCGGCGCGGTAGGAGGGGTCCTTCCCGACAGGCTTGCCGCTCACCACGATGCCGCCCTCGGTGGCATGCACCAGCCCCAGCAGGCATTTGATCAAGGTGGTCTTCCCCGAGCCGTTCGGGCCGATCACCATCACCACTTCGCCGGGAGCGAAGCGCGCGTTCACGCCGCGCAAGGCCCATTGCCTGCCGTAGCGCTTGCCCAATCCTTCAATGACGATCCGATCCATGGGGCGGCTTCATCAGCGGTTGCTTGTCCTCCAATGCGGCGGGCGTGAGCGTGGGCACGATGCGCTCGCTCTGGTCCAGCAGGTTCACCATCAGGCTGCGCGAGAGCACCATGGCGAAGGGCATGCGCTCGGCCACCAGGGCGAAGATGCTCAGCGGCCGGTGGGGCACATCGCCGCGTCCGTCGCGGTCCAGGTCGTAGCCGTTGTAGCGGTCCCAGTAATTGCCCCTGAGCTCCGAGAGCACCAGATCGCCGTTGGTGGTCATGTCGAAGGTGTTGCCGGCGAAGAGGTTCCGCTCGAAGACCGTGGCCGTGCTGTTGGCGAAGAGCTTCACGGCCCAGCCGTTGCCGCGGAACTCGTTGTCCTGCACCTGCGCGCGGTTGCAGCCATCCACCAGGATGCCCACGGTGTTGTCGGCGAAGATGTTGCGCTCGATGCGCGCATCGTTGATCTCCTTGAGCAGCAGGCCGTACGCGCTGCCGCCGAGGTTCTTCCGGAACTCATTGCGCAGCATGGTGATCTCCTTGCTGAACATCACGGCCACGCCGGCGCCATTGTCCTCGAATCGGTTGCGCTCGTACGCATCGCGGTGGCTGAACATGAAGTGCAGACCGTAGCGCTGGTTCTTCCACGTGTGGTTGCCCTCGATGCGCGAATCGGTGACGAATTCGAGGTAGATGCCGTCGCGGTGATGGTGCACGCGATTGCCGCGGATGGTGATGCCATCGCATTTCCAGAGGTGGATGCCATTGGCCATGCGGTCCGGGTCGGCCTCATCGCCGTTCACGTGATTGCCCTCGAGCAGCGCGCCGTGCGCGTTGTTCAGGTAGATGGCGAAGAAGCAGCGGTCGAGGGTGTTGCCGATGAGCCGTGCGCCCCGGCAGTCGCTCACCTTGATGCCGGCCATGTCCTCCAGGTTGCCGTGCCGCGCGCCGCGCACGGTGAGGCCTTTCACGGTGACGCTATCGGCCGAAACGATGATCACATCGCCACGGCCGCCTCCATCCACCACGGCGTTCGCCTCGCCCAGGACCACGAGCCGCTTGTTCAGCGTGATGGTCCCTTCGGCCACCGTGCCCGCGATCCGGATCGTGTCACCCGGCTGCGCGCGCGCGATGAGCGCATTCAGGCCACTCGGCGCGGCATGGCGCCAGGTCTTCGCCGATGCATCCGCCAGCAGCCCCAGGGCCAGTGCCATGGTCCACAGTCGGGGCATCGTGGCCATGCTCATTTCAGTGCCTGGCTTCTTGCGCCGTTCCAGTCCAATGGGACAGCGCCCTCGATGCGCGCCTTCTCACGGTCGGCCTCGGTGGCGAAGGCAGCGACATCGCCGCGCATCGGGCTGCGGAACGAAGGATCCGACAGATAGAATGCCGCTGACGCATCGATGAGCACGCCTGGATGCGCGTGATCGCACACGTACCAGGCGCCCACCTGATCCTCGGCGATGGTACCATCGGCCACGTGCTGCACCATGCAAGCGAGGTCGTCGAACACGTACTGTCTGCCCTTCGTCGTGACGACGGCCGCGGCGAACTGCCGGTCCACCACGTTCATGCGGCAGTGCGCGCACTCCGCCTTTCCGAAGTCGATGGATGGCGCGCGCCTCCCGCACGCGACGCATGCGAGGGACAGGATGATCAGTGCCGCCGCGATCCGCGTCATGCCTTCGCCGCTTTGCGCGCTGCGAGCTTCTTCCGAAGGTCGCGCACCTCCATGAAGTACACGCCGAAGAGCAGGGCCATGACGCCGAAGAGGATCCATCCGCCGATATCGGGCGTGGACCAGGCATCGAAGTTGAGCAGTTGCTTGTGGCCGATGAGCGGCGGCTGGTAGGCCATGCCTTCCACCTTGATCGCCGCGCGCGGGTCGAGCTCGTGGCCGTACTTGTAGCCCCAGTCCCACATGCGCCAGAGGGCCCACGCGCCGAAGAGCGAGAGGGTCACCAGGCCGGCCACCA
>JAEUSX010000166.1 GCA_016788405.1 Flavobacteriales bacterium | reverse complement strand
GAATTGCCCGGCCATGAGAAGCATGCCTTGGAATGGCCGCAGATGCCCGAAGGCAGCACGCTCCGCGCCTACGCCGAGGTGCTGGCGCGCCGCGTGGACGCCATGAAGCCGCATGCCCTCATCGGTGTGAGCATGGGCGGCATGGTGGCGCAGGAGCTGGCAGCGATCACGCATCCGACGAAGACGATCATCATCAGCAGCTGGAAGGGGCCGAACGAGATGCCCGTGCACTTGCGTCTACTGCGCGGCACCCATGCCGAGAAATTGCTCACGCCAGCCTTCATGAAGCGGGTGTTGCCCGTGGTGCGCTACCAGATGGGGCTGGAGACACCGGGGGACATCGCGCTCTTCGATGCCTTCACGGCCGCGATGCCGTTGGCGCAGCTGCGCATCCAGATCGCCGCGGTGCTGGGGTGGGAGGGGCCCGCTCAACCGGTGATGGGCCTGGTGCACATCCACGGAGACCAAGACCGGCTGATGCCCTGGGGGGCCATCAAAGGAGCAGAGGTGATTCAGGGCGGAGGGCACTTCATGGTCTTCAACCGCGCGGCGGAAGTGGCTTCGGCGATTCTAGCCGGGCTTCCGTCGACGAGATCGAAGGCAACGCCCCCCTGATCCGCATCGTCCATCTACAGTGGAGCGGTTGATAACCCGGCCTGCCGGCGGCCATGTCCGAGGGAGGGTCCCGGTAGTTTCGCACCCGCAGAATTGCGCCCGTACATGAGCTTCATCCCCAAAGCCTTGGCCCTTGTGGTCGTGGGCTTCGCTTGCAGCGAGGCATGGGCGCAGCCGTGCAACCTGACTGTGAACGCCACGCCCAACGCCCCGCAGAACATCTGCGAGGGTTCCTCGGTGCAGTTCAACGCCACGGTGAACAATGGCAATGCACCATACATCTACAGTTGGACGCCGACCACCGGCCTGAGCGATCCGAGCATCGCCAACCCCGTGGCCAGCCCGACCACGAACACGGTGTACACGCTGACCGTCACCGACGACGATGGCTGCACGGACACCGACCAGGTCACGGTGAATGTGAATGCGGCGCCACCTGCTGTGCTCACCAGCACGGGGCCGGAGCAGATCACCACGTTCAACAACCTCACGACGTTCAGCATCTGCGACCCGAGCGCCTCCTGGAGCTTCAGCTTCACGGACCAGACCGCCGGCGGCACCTCGCGCACGATCGACTGGGGCGATGGCAGCCCGAACGCGAATCCGCCGCAGGGCTGGAGCCTGAGCCACACGTACGCGCAGGGCCTTTGGACGATGACCTACACCGTGAACTACGGCAACGGCTGCACGCGCACCCAGCAGTACCAGGTCTTCCTCGGCACCAATCCGGGCGGCGGCATCAGCACCGATCCGAACACGAACATCTGCACGGGCGCCACGCTGCCCTTCTACATCAACAGCGTGGCCGCCAATTCACCGGGCACCACCTACACCATCAACTTCGGCGATGGCAACAGCGTGACGCTCACGCACCCGCCGCCGGCGTCGGTGAACCATACCTACCTCACCAGCACCTGCGGGCTTCCCGGCGGGCAGCTCAACGTCACCTTCGTCGCACAGAATCCATGCGACCAAACGCAGGGGCAGATCGGGCCCATCCGTGTGAGCGAAACGCCCCAGGCCCAATTCACGCAGAGCACGGACACCGCGTGCGTGAACACCACGGTCACCTTCACCGACCAGAGCATCGGCCTCACCGCGCCGGGCTGCGCCACGCCACCGCGCAACATCTGGAGCATCGCCCCGGCGGCCGGCTGGACCCTGGCGAGCGGCACGCTCGGCAACGACAACGGCCAGCCCGGGAACCCCGGCCTCTGGACCGACGGCAGCACCAGCATCGGCGTTCAATTCAATGTGGCCGGCACGTACACCATCACCGATCGCACGGGCAACAGCTGCGGCACGCACACGCTGCAGCGCACGGTCTGCGTGGAGGAGCCGCCGGTGCCTTCGTTCACGCTGCTCCCGGCGGTGGGCTGCGCGCCCTTCCAGCCGGTGAATGACAACACCAGCACCTTCGGGCAGAACTGCTTGCTCACGCACGAATGGACCGTGAATGGCGTGGCCAGCGCGTGCGGCGGCCCGGCGTGGAGCTTCGCCAGCGGCAACGCGGCCAGCCTTGAGCCGCAGTTCGTGTTCACCGAGCCCGGCACCTACACCGTGCAGTACCGCGCGATCAATTCGTGCAACGTGGCGCCCGTGCAGCAGGTGATCACAGTGAACGCGCCACCGCAGGTGAGCATGAACGCGCTCTCCGGCATCTGCGCAGGGCAGTGCGTGAATCCATCGGCCGTGGTGCAGCCATGCGGCGCGGCGATCAGCAGCTATGCCTGGACATTCCCCGGTGGAACACCAGCGAATGCGAACACAGCGGCGCCCGGTCAGGTGTGCTTCAACGCGGCAGGCAACCAGACCGTCTCGCTCACGGTGACCAACGCGTGCGGAAACGCCACGGTGAACCAGAACCTGGCCATCGGCTCAGCGCCGCCGCTGCCCGTGGTGGCGAGCAACAGCCCGGTGTGCGCGGGACAGACCCTTTCCTTGAGCGCGGCGCTCATCCCCGGCGCCACGTTCCAGTGGACGAACCCGCAGGGCGCGGTGATCAGCAACTCGCCTTCGGTCACGATCAATAACGTGACGGCGGGCAACGCGGGCGTGTACTCGGTGGTGGCCATCAGCAACGGCTGCACCGGTCCGGCCGCGACGGTGAACGTGGTGGTGGTCGCGGCGCCCGTGGTGACGGTGAACCCGCCGAGCGCGGCGATCTGCAACGGACAGAGCACCACGCTCACGGCCAATGGCGCAGGCAATTACCAGTGGTTCGTGGGCGCCACCTTGATCGGCAGCGGACCCACGCTGACCACGAGCCCTGCGCTGAACACCACCTATACCGTGAGCGGCGATCTGGGCGGATGCCCGGGCAGCGCGACGGTGACCGTGACCGTGTATCCGCTGCCGGTGGTGAATGCCGGCGTGGATCAGACCTTCTGCGATCAAGCGATCCCGGTGAACCTCATCGGGAATCCCGCGCCGGGAACCTGGAGCGGCAGTGGCGTCACGGCAGGCGGCGTCTTCACGCCAACGCCAGGCCAATTGGGAACCGTGACGCTCACGTACACGCATACCAATGCCAACGGGTGCACGAGCACCGATCAGGTGGATGTGACCGTGCAAGCCGTCTCGCAATTCGCGAATGCTGGCCCCGACGCGGTGCTGTGCCAGGGCAACACGCCGATCCAGCTCATGGGATGGGGGCCGCCGGGGGGAACATGGGTGGGCGCGGGTCCGGGCGGCTTCTTCACGCCGAGCACCGCGGGCAACTTCAATGTCACCTACAACTTCGGCACGGGCACATGCGCCACGAGCGATCAGACCGTTGTCAGCGTGGTGCCGGCGACCATCCTGAATGTGATGGCCGACTTCGCGCGATGCGCGGATGCTGTGCCGGTTGCTCTGACGGGGAATCCCGTGGGCGGCACCTGGAGCGGCACCGGCGTCAGCGGTCCGCCTTGGGAATTCGATCCGGCCGGCGTGCCTCCGGGCGCCACCTATCCGCTCACGTACAGCTTCGCCAACGCGAATGGATGCCAAAGCTCGGCGGTGGTGAATGCCACCGTGAATGCGCTGCCCAATGTGAACGCAGGACCCGATGTGGTGCTCTGCGATCAGCCCATCCCATATCAACTCGGCGG
>JAEUSX010000132.1 GCA_016788405.1 Flavobacteriales bacterium | reverse complement strand
GCTGCTGGCGCGCCACCTGGTGCGCGAGAACAACATCCTCACCGCGCTCTTCATGGGCATCGTGCTGGCCCTGGGCATGTGGAGCGTGCCGAGCATGATCTATTGCGCCATCACGGTCTTCCTCTGGGTGCTCTTCACCCTCCTCGGCAAGTACCAGCGGTCGCTCAGCGAGCGCACCACCCTGCTCGGCCTCAGCGCGCTGGTCTTCATCCTCGCCACCTTGCTGCTCTACCTGCCGGTGGTGCTCGAGCACGGCGTCGACATGCTCTTCCACCACGTGAGCGAGGGCGAGCGCACCTGGGCCGGATTCGCCGGGACCTACGCCGACCGCGTGATCGACTTCTGGATCTGGATGGCCGATCCCTCCTACGATTGGGTGCTCTTCCTCGGCTTCGCCGCGCTGTTCCACGCCACGTACATCTCCGGGAAGTTCCGCGCCCTGGCCTTCGCGCTGCTGCTGGGCTCGGTGCCCTTGTCCATCGGGGTGATGAGCGCCGGCAATCCCTGGCAGTGGACCTACACCATCTTCTTCTTCCACCTCAGCACCTCCATCGGGCTCTTCTACCTGCTCAAGCTCATCCAGGAGCGGGTGTTCAAGAGCCTGGGCAAGCGCACGCGCACCGGCTGGGCGGCGGCGGGCTTGGTGGTGCTCACCGCCAGCGGCCTCGGCGTATCCCTGCGGCGCCTGGCGCACCTCGGGGAGTCGCGCGCCAGCGCGTCCATGCTCATGCAGACCTTGCAGCCCAATGACCGCTTGTGCTTCGACGCGCGCTGGGAGACCGCCGTCACCTTTGAGCTGCTCGCACAAGGCATGGAGCGCGAACGGCTCCAGGCCCTGCTCACGCCGCAGGGCAATCTGCCTCCCGGGTCCACGCTGTGGGTGGCCATCGGTCGCCGGGGCGGCCCATCGCCCACCGAGGCGCTGGTGCGCTGCGGGTACGAGGCCGAGGGCTTCGAGACCCCCGTGCTCCAGAAGAATTGGGAGCGTTTCGAGATATTCGCGGCCCGCAAGCGATAGGCTTGACCGCTCGCTGCTTCGCGGTTGAGCGACCCTCAACCCGCGTTCGATTCAAACATCAACCCTCAACATCCGCATCCATGTCCGAAGAAGGCCGCCAGATAATCTTCAACATGGTGAAGGTGGGGAAGACCCTTCCTTCCGGCAAGAAGATCCTCAACGACATCTACCTCGGCTTCTATTACGGAGCCAAGATCGGCGTGCTCGGCCTCAACGGATCGGGCAAATCGACCTTGATGCGCATCATCGCAGGCAAGGAGAAGAGCTACGAGGGCGATGTGCACCTGAGCCCCGGCTACTCCATCGGCCACCTGGAGCAGGAGCCCGAGCTCGATGACAGCAAGACCGTGATCGAGATCGTGCGCGAAGGCGTGCAGGAGACCATGGACCTGCTGAAGGAGTACGAAGAGGTAAACAACAAATTCGCGGATGAGGACGTGCTCGCCGACCCCGACAAGATGGACAAGCTCATCGCGCGGCAGGCGGCCTTGCAGGACAAGATCGAAGCGAGCGATGCTTGGAACATCGACCAGAAGCTCGAAGTGGCCATGGATGCGCTGCGCTGCCCCGAGGGCGAAACGGCGATCAAGGTGCTCAGCGGCGGTGAGCGTCGCCGCGTGGCGCTGTGCCGATTGCTCTTGCAGAATCCGGATATCCTCCTGCTGGACGAGCCCACCAACCACCTCGATGCCGAGAGCGTGGCCTGGCTCGAATTGCACTTGCAGCAGTACAAGGGCACCGTCATCGCCATCACGCACGACCGCTACTTCCTCGACAACGTGGCGGGCTGGATCCTGGAACTCGATAGGGGAGAAGGCATTCCCTACAAGGGCAACTACACCACCTGGCTCGAGCAGAAGACGGCCCGCCTCGCGCAGGAGGAGAAGCAGGAGAGCAAGCGCCAGCGCGTGCTGAAGCAGGAATTGGAATGGGTGCGCAGCAACGCCAGTGCGCGCCGCACCAAGAGCAAGGCGCGTCTGCAGAACTACGAGAAGATGCAGAGCGAGAGCGTGAAGGAGAAGGAGGCCAAGCTGGAGATCTTCATTCCGAATGGCCCGCGCCTCGGCGACAAGGTGATCGAGTTCAAGGGCGTGAGCAAGGGCTACGGCGACCGCCTGCTCATCGACAACCTCAGTTTCGCGCTGCCGCCCGCCGGCATCGTGGGCATCATCGGCCCCAACGGCGCCGGTAAGACCACGCTCTTCCGCATGGTCATGGGCCTGGAGAAGCCCGATAGCGGCAGCATCAGCATCGGGGAGACCGTGCAGATGGCCTACGTGGACCAGAGCCACAAGGACCTGGTGGCCGACAAGACCGTGTACGAGGTGCTCACCGGCGGATTGGAGAACATCACATTCGGCAACGTGGTGATGAACTCACGCGCCTACCTCAGCCGCTTCAACTTCAGCGGCACCGATCAGAACAAGAAGGTGGGCATCCTCTCCGGCGGCGAGCGCAACCGCCTGCACCTGGCCATGACCGTGAAGCAGAGCAGCAACGTGCTCCTGCTGGACGAACCCACCAACGACCTCGACGTGAACACGCTGCGTGCGTTGGAGGAAGCCATTCAGGATTACTCCGGCTGCGCCGTCATCATCAGCCACGACCGCTGGTTCCTCGACCGCGTGTGCACGCACATCCTCGCCTTCGAGGGCGACAGCCAGGTGTACTGGTTCGAGGGAGGCTTCAGCGAGTACGAGGAGAACCACAAGAAGAGGCTCGGCGGAGATATCGTGCCGCATAGGATGAAGTACAGGAAATTGGTGCGGGGCTGATCGACGTACCTTCGGGGCAATGGCAGGTGCACTTCCCACCGCGGTCAGAGCCGCTCTGTGGTCGTACGACACGGAGAATTTGGATGTGCAACAGCATGCCGAGCGCATCATCACGAATGTCCTGAACCTTGGCACGCACGCAGCATTGCTTTGGCTGTTCGAGACCTACCCGCGTGAGCGCATCGCAGAAGTGGTGAAGCACCCGCGACCGGGCGAGTGGAACGATCGATCGCTGAATTACTGGGCGCTTGTCCTCGGAGTGGATCCGGTGCGGAGAACAAGGTTCTGAAGCGATGCATTGGGAGATCCTTGACGCACAGCGCCGCGCCTTCCTTCCGGCGTTGGCCTGGGCAAGGGAGGAGGGATTCTACCTGGCTGGCGGAACTGCGCTCGCCCTCCAGATCGGCCATCGCGACAGCATCGATTTCGACTTCTTCAAGGAAGGCGGATTCGATGCGGATCAGCTCTTCGATCGGCTGCGCGCAGCGACCGACTTGCCGATCGTGAAGGTGCAAGAAGAGCGGAATACGCTTGGCGTTGTGATCGACGCTGACATCAAGGTGAGCTTCATGCGCTATCCCTATTCCTTGTTGAAGCCATTGCTGCGTGCTGATCACATGGATCTTGCCAGTCTTGCTGATATCGGCTGCATGAAGCTTTCGGCCATCACTGGTCGAGGTACGATGAAGGACTACGTTGATCTGTACTTCATCCTGCAGCGCATGCCCTTGCAGGAGTTGCTTGCGTTGTGCGCGTTGAAGTTGCCGCAATTGGATCGCGGGTTCATCCTGAAGGCATTGGCATACTTCGATGATCTGGAGCCAGAGCCCATCCTCTACGTTCCAGGACAAGCGGTCGCTTTCGATGCGGTGAAACGCTTCCTCCGAGCATTGGCCGCGAAAGGCTATTGAGCGCCGCCGAGCGGATCTGGCGACGACATCTCCGACGACGAGGAGAGCATCCTGAAGCGCCCTTGACTGCCGCAGGTAGGTCGGCGGCGATATCGTTCCGCACCGGATAGTACAGGAAATTGGTGCGGGGGTGATCGGACAAGCCCTGAACGAGAAGCCCCGGCCAATTGGCCGGGCATCTTCTTTCAAGGAATCGATCCGCGCTTACTTCTGGATCACCAGGCGCTCGTTGTACGTGTCGGCACCGGCGGTGACGCTCACCATGTAGAGGCCGTTGCTGAGGGCACCATTCAGCTCCGGTTCGGTGTTCACGAAGCCGTCCTGCACCCCTGGCGCGCCGAGCCACCTGCCAGTGGAAGCAAAGCGATCGCTCAATGCAGCAGCCCCAGCGCCTGCAGCTTCGCTTCCAGTTCGTTGATGCGCGTGCGCATGTTGTTGATCACCGCCGCCGTGCTCCCGTCGTAGATCGGGTTCACTTGGGTCATGTCGGCGGTGGAGAGCGGGTTCTGCACGTGCAGGTCCATCACGTGGCCGCTGCCGTCCATGATGTGCAGCGTGGACACGCCCAGGGCATCGGTGGTCACATAGAGCTGCACGCCATCATCGGTGGTGAGGCCCGCGCCGATGGAGGCGGGCGCCGTGCCGTTCTGGATGGCGAGCACGTTCGTGCCTCCGGCGCCAACCTGATCGCCGGCGTTCAAGCTGCCCACCACCACGTTGCCATTGAGCACCGCGGCGAGGTTCGCGTTCGCATTGGCCTGACCGGAGACCTCGGAGACGTGGAGGCCGATGTTCTTCGATTGCGGGTCGCTGCTCCACACTCCGGACGTGGCGATGCCCAAG
>JAEUSX010000098.1 GCA_016788405.1 Flavobacteriales bacterium | reverse complement strand
TGGTGCTCGGGGTGATCGTGAGGTTCAGGATCTCCGTGTTGCAGCCCGTCACGCTCGTGTAGGTGCCGCTGGCGGTGTAG
Organism: Flavobacteriales bacterium; assembly: GCA_016788405.1. Taxonomy (GTDB): domain Bacteria; phylum Bacteroidota; class Bacteroidia; order Flavobacteriales_F; family PHOS-HE28; genus PHOS-HE28. The sequence goes on along the minus strand of JAEUSX010000098.1, from coordinate 11,363 downwards.
GTCTGGCCGTTCACGCTCCAGGTGTAGCTGTCGCAAGCGCTGGCCGTCGTGGTGTTGCTGGTGCTCGGGGTGATCGTGAGGTTCAGGATCTCCGTGTTGCAGCCCGTCACGCTCGTGTAGGTGCCGCTGGCGGTGTAGGTCTGGCCGTTCACGCTCCAGGTGTACGTGTCGCAAGCGCTGGCCGTCGTGGTGTTGCTGGTGCTCGGGGTGATCGTCAGGTTCAGCACATAGGTATCGCAACCCGAAGTGGCGGTGTACGTGCCGCTCGCCGTGTAGGTCTGTCCGTTCTGGGCCCACGTGTAGGTGTCGCACGCGCTCGCCGAGGAGGTGAACGTCTGGCTGATGTCCGTGCCTACGCACTGGCAGCTCGCATTCCACAAGTCGTTCGTGGTGCAGATGTTCAAGTCGTTGCAGGGGGAGCCGGGCACGGCAGGGCCACCGGGCACGCCGTTGCAATCCGGAGGAAGCACCTGCGGATAGGTGAGGAAAGAACTCACTTGCTCTCCGATGCCGGTGTTCGGATTCGTCCAGGTGTAGTACTCGTCAACGCCCTGCGGATTCTGGATCGCCACGTTGATGTGGAAGGAGAAATCACCATCGGTGGTGAACTGGCCGATCAGCACGCGGTTGGTGCCCGCGGGATCAACGCCCGTCACGGGGGGGGTGATGGCAAAACCATCATCCACCATGGTCCAGGAACCCGTGTTGGTGTTAGTGGTCAGGGCATCGAAGTCCGTGGTGGTGAAGAAGCCGCTGAAGGCCGTACCGATGGCGAAGGGTGCCGGGATATTGCCATCGTTGCTGCCCGTCGGGAAGCCCGTGTAGGCCTGGCACAGGGTCAGGTTCGCGTTGGTATCCTCCGTCTTCAGCACGCCCACTTGCTGGCTGAACGAGCCGGTGCCACCGCCGAAGGCGGCGCAGTTGGCCGAGGTGCCGTTCGCCTTGCCCGTGGTGTGGATGGTGATGAAGGAATCGAAAGCCTGGCCATTCTGGAAGAGGAAGCGCGTGTTGCCAGCGTGCTGGTCAGCGAGGGCATCCTGGTTCCAGAATTTGGTCGTGGTGGTGAAGTCAAGGGTATTCCCTTGGGCGGCAGGGCCACCGGTCACCGTGAGGAACTTGTAGTTGGGCAGCATGTCCACGAAGACACGGTACACCTTGGCGCCCACGGGCGGGGCCTCGGAGACGACGCCGGCATCGGCGATGAAGGTGGAGTCTGCTGCTGTGATCGTGTAGTACTCCTCCACGACGACGCCCTGGAGGCCTTGTGCGCTCGCCGCGCCGCCCGAGAGGAGCAGGCTACACGCGAGCAGTGCTCGATTGAAGAACTTTTTCATTGGTCTGTGTTGTTGTTGCGGTATGGGCCGGCGCCCGCTGCGCGGACCAGATGTCCGGGCAGCGGACGCCGAGCGCCGATTAGTTGCAGTTGCTGCCGAAGCGGCCCACGAACGTGGAGAAGTCAGCAGAGTTCACGATGTAGTCGCCGTTGAGGTCACCCTTGCAGTCGAAAGTGGTCTTGTCGGTGCCCATGGTGCGCGCCATCGACCAGCGAGGCAGCCAGGATTCGCCGCCGGGCTCGAAGGCACCGCGGTAGGCGGCCTTGGTGAAGAAGCCATCGGAAGGAGGAAGCAGGCTGGTGGTGGCCTGACCGAAAGCCGGGATCGGGTTCACGCGGTCCGTCACCGTGTTGTTGTACACGGGAGGAGGACCGGCTGACACCAAGGTGGTGGCGAAGCTGGCATCCACCAAAGAGCCGAATGCCACGCTGAGGTTGTTATCCGTGCCGAAGAGGGTGTAATCAGCCGGGCTGGCATTCGCGCCAGCGACACGCACGCGCTTGAAGGAGCTCGTGGGATCCACGTCGGTCTGGTCCGCGCGGATCTGGAAGGTGCAGTTCAGCACATTGAAGTCGTTGCCGGGGCTCCAGTTGGCGTAGGATACATCGCCGCCGGAGGTGGCCAGGCTGATGCCGCTGCGGAAGTTGGCGAAGATGCTGTTCGCGATCGTGCCCTTCGCTTCGCGGCGGATCTCCAAGGACTCATCACCGCTGCCGCCCGTGCTGGTCCAGCGACCGAAGATGGTGGCGTTGTAGATGGTCGGGTTGCTCTTCAGCGGGTCGGTGTTGCCCGGACCGTCATCGCCATCGCACTCGATGCCGTTGTCGCCCTGGTTGTTGGCGCCGCCGGAGAGGTTGTCGGGGCCCTGGAGGCCGAAGATGAACTGCAGCTTCCCGGTGTAGCCCTGATCATAATCGATGTAGTCATCGTCGCAGTGCATCGCCACCAGGTGCTTGGCGTTAACCGTGCCGCCGAAGAACTCGAAGCCGTCGTCGAGGTTGCTCGTCACCTCCACGTACTCGATGACGGTGCCGCTGCCAACGCCGCCCATGGTGAGGCCGTTGATCTCGTTGGCGGTGCCGAGAAGCTCTCCGCCGTGACGCAGCGCCACATGGCGGAGGATCCCGCTGCTCTCCGTGTTGTTGAAAGCGCCGCCGAGCGCACCGTAGTAGTGGCGGCTATCCGTGTTCACCAGGCCCTCGATCACGGCGAGGCCGTTGTTGGCCGGGCTGGCCGGAGGCACGATGGACGTGGAAGTGCCCACGCCGCCGGCATCCTTCTGATCGGTGTGCTGCACGTTGTTCTGCGCATTGCCCAGAAGGATCAGGCCGCCCCACTTGCCGCGGTTGGTCACGGCGTAGCTGCCGTCCAGCGGGTCGGCGGTCGACGTCATGATGATTGGGCAGCTCTCGCTGCCGTCGGCGATGATCTGCCCGCCGCGCGTCACGATGAGCGCATTGGAGTTCACGCCGGAGTTATCGGCCCACTTGAGCACGGTGCCCGGCTCGATGGTGAGCGTGTTGCCCGCCATCACGTAGAGCTTCGTGTTGCAGGTGTACGTGTTGCCGCAGGTCAGCGTCACGTTTCCGATGAACTCGTTGTTGGGGTTCACCAGACCCGGGCTGCTGGCATTGTTCAGCGTAACCGGCGTGCGCGCTCCCAGGGAGGGACAGCCGCAGGATTCACCGAAATTCTGGGCATGGGCTCCAATCGCCGCGAGGGCGCTGAAGCCGGCTGCCATCGAAAGTTTCGCGAGGTTTCTCATCTGCTTGAAAGGTTTTGGGGTTGGGGGGATTCTCGTGGTTTCGTTTGGTGCTGGATCCCTTGTGGATCGCGGGGCAAAACTGGTCGCCATGCCTCTCAGCCCTGGTTAGACATCGGCTATGCTTTGGTTATGTTTTCCCTTCGCTCAGGGATCGTTTTGGCAGATGATTAACCGCGCGCGCATGCGGGCTTCACGGTACGGAAATGCACAGGATCGCGACGTGGAGATCGCGCACGGGCCCGCTCAGCGCGGCTCCACGTGCCCTGTGAACGCATCAGGTAATCGTTAATACTTCGGTCGTACGCCGTACGTGAGGGCATCGAGCACAAGCTCGCCCTCGGCTGGTTTCGAGGCCACCACCTTCACCACCCTGCCATCGGGCGTGCCGATCTGCGCGTTGAGCACGAAGTGCAACGGCCCCGCGGTGGTGATCTGCGCCACGAGCACCATGTTCTCCGGAGTGGCGCCCTTCATGCCGCCGAGCACGGCCCATGCCGCATCATTGGAATAGATGTCCTTGCCCCGCACCTCTCCGAGATATCCCCGATCCAGGCGCCAGTTGATCACTTCCACGGAACTGTCGGCCGGCGCGAGTCCGTCGGCGATGCAGAGCGGATCGAGCTTGCGATGCTTCGCAGGGTTGAAGGATGGGCACTCGAGCATGGAGCCGTCCGGGTCCATCTCGCGCGGCACGCCCACGTGCTTGCTGCCGACCATGCCGATGGTGAGCCACGAGTCCGAGCTCATCACCTCGTGATCCGTGGGCTTGAACGACGCACGGTCGCCGTAGACCACGCTTCCGTTCGGGGTGTTCTCGAATTGCGGGAAGGTCTCGATCCGCAGCGCATGCGCCTCATCGCCGTAGATCACCTGCAGACGATGGTCCGGCGCGAGGTCCAGGAAGACGCGGTACGTCGTGAGCGGCGGCTGCCCATCGGCCCGCTCCCGCACCTGGTAGGTCTCGACCATCACGCCCTCCAAGGGCTGTGCGCTGCCATGCAGGACCGTTGCCAGGCCGAGCAGCACGGCCAAGGTGCGGGCGAATGCGGACATCTCTGCTCTGGTGAATCCAGCTCCTCACTCACTTGCGCACCACGCGCTCGGTGCGCACGGCGTCGTCCACGCGCAATTCCAGCAGGTACACGCCGGATCGCAGTTCGGCCATGTCCACCACGCCGCGCCACTCGCCGTTGAGGGTGCCTAACTCGGCCTGCTTCACGGTCCGGCCTGTCGCATCCTTGAGGGAATAGGACACCTGCTCGCCATTCAATCCTTCAAGGGAGACGCGCAGCGCATCCTCTGCCGGATTCGGCATCACCTGCATGCCGATGCCAATGGCGGCTTCTTCCATTCCGGTCTGGTCGCCAGCGCACTGGCATTGCGCGTTCCAGACATCGTCCTCGGTATCCGGATTGCCGTCATCGCATGGGGTGCCTGCGAGCGCGGCACCACCAGCGATCCCTTCGCAATCGAAAACGGCCGTCGCCGAGTTGAAGCAGAGCGTGGGATGCGTGAACTTGTTGTCTCCGCTGATGGCGATTCCGGCCGTGTCCGCTTCGAGCAGCGTGCCGTAGAAGATCAGCTCGGTGTGGCAATCGATCGACGGGCAGACGAGCGCGGTGGGAATCTTGACGTACAGGTTGAGGCAGAAGGAGAAGTCGCCATCGGTGGTGAATTGCCCGATGAGCACCCTGTTGCCAGGGAAAGGCGATTCGGTGCCGCTCGTGGCAAGGACTCCGTAGGCGAAATCCTGTGATGAATAGGTGCTGCCATTGGGCTCGTTGAAGATCGTCGGCGCGTCACCCAGATTCACCGGTGAGCCAGGAGCGCTGCCCGCCAGGAAGAGGCCGTCGGCAGTGGTCAAGGCCTTTCCCATCGTCGGAACATGGTTCACGAGGAGCCCGCCGGGCACGCCGTTGCTGCCGCCATCATTGTTGCTGCCTCCGATGATGGAACCGTCATTGTCGTCCTTCTTCAGCACGCCCCAATGCGCATCAGATGCCGCGCCCATGGCCAGCCAGGAATCCAGCGCGACCGTATTATTATCAAGGTAGATATCGTTGATGTCATCCGACCAGGCCTCACCGCGATCCTCGTTGTAGAAGAACACGGTGGTGGTGTTGAAGGTGAGCGGATGGTTCATGAAGCCGCCCACGGTCTGAAGCTTGTACCCGTCGAGCATGTCCACGTACACCCGGTACACGGTCGCGCCCTCGGCGATGGAGCCGCCATCGGTATCCGCAGCATCATTCGCGTCAGCGACATAGTACTTCTCCACGATGACGCCCTCCAGGCCAGCGGGATCCGGTGGGAAATACTGGGCGGAAGCCGCCGCCATTATGAGGAAGCAAGAGGAGAGCAGCCCGGTGCGCAGCATGTCGTTGTTCATTAGGTCGGCGAAACTATTCTGGCCGATCAGCGGCCATCTGACCGCTCCATGATGATTCTGTTCCCCTTGGGTTAACCTGCCGTATCCGGCATGATCCAGCGCTGGGCCGGAAGCGGGACCACATGGAATTCGATCCGATCCCTGTTGCGCAATTTCCATTCGAGGAAGCGCGGGTCATTCAAGAAGGGCCGGTTGTCGACGATGATATGCACCAGAGCGCCCGCATCAACGAGGAGCCGTTCGAAGAAATCGATGAGGTCCTCCATTCGCAGCGCGCCCTTGTGCACGAGCCATCGCAGCTGCCCGCGATTAGTGGTGGCGAATACCGCGTTGAGCATCCCCGGGGTCGAGGCCATGGCTTGGACAAGCTCATTGGCGCTCGCACCGCTCATGCGCGGCAGCAGCCTGGTGATGCCCCACCAATGCACCAAGGACCCGGACTCGCGCGCCAGCATGGCGATCACCGGATAGTCGCGCTTGATCCACGTCTGCATGGTGGATGGATGATTGCGGTGATAGGCCTGAAGCGGCTTCTCCGGCGCGTAGCCCCAGCGCTCCAAGTACGTGGAGAGTGTCCTGGAGGGCAGCTCGATGCCGGTGCGATCCTTCACCAGCTGCTTCACGCAGTCCCGGTCCCAGAGCTTGCTCCTCAAACCCAGCTGATCGGGCGCTGCGGACTGGATCGCCACGCTGAGCTCCGCTTCCTGATCTTGAGTGAGCTTACGGCGCGCCGTTGCTCCACGTCCCTGATCGTGCGGTGAGGCCATTCCTTTCTCCAAGTGCTCAAGCCATGCTTCACGCAGCACTTCCGAAGGGAAGCCGTAGAACCTCGCCACCATCTCGAGTGAATTGCCAGCGAGGAGTTTCTTCATCGCGGCGGCCAGAGCGCGCGTGGGCAACAGGACGGAGGAAGGTCGCTTCATGGCAGCGTCGCGCTCGATCAACGGCTTCAAAACGATCGTCTGCTCAAGCGCGCTCGGGGCATCCATTGGGGCGACATGATCATTGCTTGATGAAGAACCGCCCGACCTGCACGCCCCCCCCTTCGATCACGAGCCTGTAGGCGCCAGGGGCCAGGTCCGTGACATCCACATCATGGCTGAAGTCCGAGGTGCCGCGAAGCAGGCGGGTGCGCTGCAGCACCCTGCCCGCCGCATCCAGGATCGTGAAGGCCATCACCGAGGATCCTCCGCGGATGGTGAGGCGCAGCTCCCCTCGCGTCGGATTGGGAAACAAATCGAAGCTGAGGCGCGCAGGATCCTCCTCTTCAATACCGACCTGCGGGCACACCACGGTCACATCAAGCCCATTGCAGTTCGAAGGCCCGTAGCAACAGAGCTGAGCGATGTTGATGTTCGCGTCGGGATCGAAGTTGCAGGCGAGCGTGTCCATGCAGCCGAAGACGATGAGCGTGGAGCAGGAGCCATCGTCGCAGGCGGCCGAGGGATCGAATTCCAGGAAATCCGGATCCGTGCACCCGCACTGTGGCGGGTAGGTCAGCTGGGGATGCACCTGCTCCTCACCGACGAGGACGGAATCGCTCGCCACGAAGCGCGCCACCGAGCCGTCCGGTCGGAGGATCAGCAGATTCAATGCGAACTCGAGCTCGCCCGCCGTGGTGAGCTGCGCGATGAGGACCACGTTATCGCTCGTTGCGCCAACCACTCCTGGAGAGGTGCAGCCGAGCGTGAAATCGTGGGTCGCGAATGCCGACAGCAAGGTCTCCTCGCCGAACGCGCTTCCAGGATCATCGCCCAGCTGGAAGAACCCAGGAGGGATGGCTGGAGCGCCGGTGAGCGGAAGCAGCCCATCCTTCTCCGTGAGCGGCGGAGTCGCCTCTGCGTTGACCAGCAGCCCGCCCGTTATCCCGGCACTGCCGCCATCGTTGTTCGTCCCACCAACGATGGAACCATCCGTGTCATCGACCTTCTCGATGCCGAAGCGCTGGTTGCTGGCCCGGCCGAGGCTGAGCCAGGAGTCAAGCGCGACAGTATTCTCATCGAGCCGATTGTCGGGGATCTGATGCCCGAAGACCTCGCCGCGGTCGATGTTGTTGAAGAAAAACTGCGTGCTGCTGATGCTGAGCACATGGTTGGTATCGCCGTAGAGCGCGAGCAGGGAACAACCCTCGCCGAGATCCACGAATACGCGATAGGTGCGCGATCCGGCCACGAGCAGGCCTCCGGTCTCGTCGGTGGCATCGTTCGCATCCGAGATGTAGTAGGTCTCCACCCGCACCGCCTCCAGTTCACCCTGCGCGCGCAACCCATGGCAAAGCAGGACAAGCCCCAAGGCGGGCAGGCGCCAAGCGCGAGATGCGAGCCCGAGGCGGATCATTTGATCAAGTATGTGATGTTGAGCGCGTACTCCGTGCCCCAGGCGAAGGAGTCGAAGTCATAGTCGTACCCGCTGGCGAACTTGTAGGAGCGGCGCACGGGCGCGTTCAGCAGGTTGCGGCCCCGGGCCATGATGGTCCAGTGCTTACCGAGCTTCTTTGAAACGGTCACATCCAACAGGTGCCGCGGCATCTCGAAGACCCGGGGCGCCTCGGTCGCCCCTTCCGAGGTGGAGATGGCCAACCGAGGTCCCTGGACATTGTAGGAGACGCTGGCCATGAAGCCGGCGCTGTCAGGGCTGTAGGCCAGGGTGGCGTTCGCCAGCCAGGGCGCCTGGCCGAACATGGGGGTGGAGAAGGTGCGCTTGCTGCCGTTGTATTCCCTGACGATGAAATCCGAGCGCGAGTAGATCCAGGACAGGTTGCCTCGCAGCTCCAGCGGCCCGGCCACCCGCATCCGGCCTTCGAGTTCCACCCCGTACACCACCGAACGATCGGCATTGCGCCAGGTGAAGCCGCCGCCGCCAGTACGCAACAGCTCGATGTGGTTGCGGAAGGTCTTGTAGAATCCGGTGAGGGAAAGCGAATTCTGGCGGGGGAAGTAACGCTCCAGGCGCAGGTCGAAATTGTCCACCTCGACCATCTGAAGGTTCGGATTGCCGAAGGTGAAGGCGCGGAGCTGGTAATCGTAGAGCTGCACCACGGAGAACTCGCGGAAGCTGGGGCGCGCCAGCGACCGGAAATAAGCCAGGCGCAGGTTCATCGGCTCCGTCTCATGATCGATGAGGCGATAGATGAGGTTGGCGCTCGGCAGCAGGTCCCACCGCTCGATCGTGCCGGGGCGCGCGGGCTGCGGCTCCGCGGTCGATGCGCCTCCGGTGGCGAGCTCACCGACCAAGCCCCTGATCGGGTCCTCCGGTGCGATGCCGTCGCGGTAAAAGCGCTGGATGTCTGATACCATGTCCGTGAACTCGGCGCGGGCGCCCGCGACCAACCGAAGGCGCGGAGTGAGCCCGTAATCGGTCATGAGGTAGCCGGCCCAAACATCAAGGATGCCGATGTCGTTGTCCTTGAATGTGCCGAAAGGCGTGTACAGCGATCCGAACCGGCCATCCACGCCCATGTTGAAGCGGCCCGGGACGGTCCATCCATCCGGATCCGGCGCGCCGCGAACAGCGAAGAAAGCCTGCGAGTTCTCCCGTTGATTCCGCCTGAAAGCCCCACCGAATTTCAGCTTGCGGACCAGATTCGGCTTGGGCTCTGCGAGCGGGAACTCCAGTCCCAGGCGACCATCGAGGATGAATTCATCCATGAAGCGGTACACCCGGCCCGGCTGGGTGAGCTGGCCCTCGCCGCCGAAGCTGCCGTCCTCGAGGAGCACGTATTGGAGGATCCGCAGATCGAGCATGTCGCGCTTGCCGGCGGAGTATGACGCATCGGCCTCCACGGTCAGGTTGAGCGCGGGGATCAAATGCTTCGATCCGTATTGATAGACCCAGAGCCGCCGCTGCTCATAGAACTGCTCCTCGCTGATGAACTGATCGCCGCCAAGGGATGGATTGATGAACTGGAGGTAGCGGGCATTGTTCTGGCCGATCCGGCTGGGCATGATCATGAGCGAGAACCGGTTGTTCCGGTTCAGCTTGAAGCCCAGGTTGCCCACCGCGCTCCAGCCCGAGCTCTCCACCGTGATGGCCTGGGTGCCCTCCTCGCCGATGGCGTCGCCGATGACCGGATCGTCGTACTTCTCGCCATTGCGCTGGTAAAGCGATTTCGGGTCATGCTCGGTCTCTGTGCCGTATCGGAAGCCGATAATGAAGCCCAGGGTGCTCGGCTCCTTGGCCTTCTTGAACAACTGCAATTGGTTGCCCACGCTCAGCGAAAGGCTTGAGTTCGGCCTCCCCTGCTGCTTGATCACCCGCCAATTCTCATTGTTGAAGCGGCGATTCAAGTCGGCCAGTTCCGCATTGACGATGGGCGAGAAATACGCAAGGTTGTAGGTGCTGTTGTACTCCCCCACCGCATTGTTGACCGCCTGCTGGTTGTTGATCAACGCGGCCCCCAGAAGGCCCAGCTCGGTCAGGGCGAGGTGCTGCAACTGGTTGTCGGTCGTCATCGTGGTGGTCTGGAACCCGGGCGTATTGGGCGTTATCCCGTAACCGTTGAGGTAGCCTCCGAGCCCGAGCAGGCTGAGCTGCTGGTACAGGTCAGGCTCGATGAAGTCCGGGAACTCTTCCACATCCGGTGACACCCCGTCCGGGATGGCGCGCAGGCCGTCGTCGTAGCCGAGCCAGTCCGTCGAGCTCCGCCTCGAGCTGATGATATCCTGGAACGTGGCGTTCGAATTGTAGCCGATGCCGGTCCCCACGCTCACCTGCAGGCGATCCGGGAAGTCGGTTGCATTCAGCGACATGTAAGCGCCGGCCCAGTCGCCAGGGAGATCCGGGGAGGCTGTCTTGGTGATGATGACGTTATCCAGCAGTCCCGTCGGGAAGATGTCCAGGCGCAGATTGTTCGTGAGGGGATCGAGCGTGGGAATCCGCGCGCCGTTCACATTGGTGACCAGGTAGCGGTCTGCGAGGCCGCGCACCGTCACGAACGCACCCACCGTGCTCACCCCGGACACGCGCTTGACGGCCGAGGCCGCGTCGTTATCGCCTGAGCGCAGCATGGCATCGCGCGAGATGAAGTCGATGCTGCCCGCGCTGTTCGCCTTCATCCGATCCAGGTACGTATCACTGCTTCGGCGCGCCTTTCCCTCGACCTCCACGCCCTCGAGTTCCACGGCGCTCTCCCCGAGGATGATGTTCAGCACGACCACTTCGCCGCCCTTCGGGTTCACGCTCACCTCCTTGCTGTCGTATCCCACGTAGCGCACCAAGAGCACATGCGGGCCTGGGGAATCAAGCGTCAGCGAGAATTTGCCATCAAGGTCGGTGGTGGTTCCCTTTCCGAGATCGCTCTTCAGCACCACGGCAGCGCCGACCAGCGTCTCACCCGCCTTGTCGGTCACCTTGCCGCGCACGGTGCCTTGTGCGCATGTCAGCAGGCACAGGAACGCACCGAACAACGTGAAGGCGACGCGCAGCATGGGTAACCGGGCGGCGAAGGTGACCGGCGCACGGCGCGCCCATGTTCCCGCACCATTAGCAGTGATCTAGCGATTCCTGACCCTGCCGTGAAGAGATCGCGCCGGCGCGGACGCTACTCCTTCGTGAATCGCGAGACCTTCCGCTCGCCATTCGCCTCGATCACCAGCAGGTACGCGCCGGCCGGTAGGTGCTCGGTGCCTAAAGATGTCCTATGTAGCAACGCGTAAGCGCGCGTCATGACCATGCGACCGGTGATGTCATGCACCCGGATCACGGCTTCGCTCAAGGGCCATTCGAGCTCCACGTTGATCCGATCGCTCACGGGCTGTGGCCATACGCGCGCTTGCGGCAAGCCCGTTTCCTCCAGGCCTGCCGTGGTCACGGTGAAGCACGCGCTGGTATCGGAACAGGCGTTCTGCGTCACGATCACCGCGAACTGGCCGTTGAC
>JAEUSX010000092.1 GCA_016788405.1 Flavobacteriales bacterium | reverse complement strand
CGCCCTGGACACCACCAACGCGCCGCTCATGAAGGAGCATGGCCAGGTGTACATGGAGGAGCGCTATTACTACCAGCAGGAAGGGCGCAGCAAGCAGGCCGACTCGGCGCTGCAGAAGGCGCTGGCGCTCTTCACGCGCGCCTATCGCCGCATGGGCAACGATGCCGAGCTCACCTACGACCTCTTCGTGTGCCACACCATCAACCTCAACTGCCCGAAGGCCTGGGAATTCCACGACAAGGTGGTGGCCATGGGCGCGCGCACCGTGGAGGAGATGTACCTGCTCCGGCTCAAGGAGTATTGCGTGCGATAGCTTCTTCGAGGGCCCCGGAGCGTTTCTGGCGGCTCAGCGCAAGCTGAATCCGATCACTGCTCGTCGCGGTCGCACTCAGCAGAGACCGCTTCCTGAATGCGCTTGATCAATTCCTCGGGCTTGAAGGGCTTCGGCACATGTCCATTCATGCCCGCCTCCCGGCAACGATCGATCTCTTCCTGCATCGGATTGGCCGTCATGGCCAGGATGGGCACGCGCGACCGTTGACCGCTGAGCGAGCGGATCGCCTGCGCCACTTCGTAGCCGTTCAACTCGGGCATCTGCACATCGAGCAGGATCACATCGTACGCGTTCGCTGCGGCCATGCGCAGCGCGGCGCGACCGTCGCGCGCCACGTCGATGCGCGCGCCGGTGATCGCTTCGCGCAAGGCGTCCTGCGCCACGATGATGTTGGCTTCGTTGTCCTCGGCGAGAAGGATGCGCAGATCCCGCATGGCAACCACCGCTTCCTCAATTCGGCCTTGGGCCGGAGTCGATCCACTGCCGGCCGCGCCAGGAACAGGATACGGGATGCGAACGGTGAAGGTGCTGCCTTCGCCGCGAGCGCTCTTCAGGCTGATGCTGCCGCCCTGTTGCTCGGCCAGGCGCTTGCTGATGGTGAGGCCCAGGCCCGTGCCGCCGTACTTGCGCGTGGTGTCGCTGTACGCCTGCGTGAATTCCTCGAAGATCTTCTGCTGCCGGTCCTCCGGGATGCCGATGCCGGTGTCGGTGACATCGATGATCAATTCGACGATTTCAGGTCGACCCTCCCGACTCGCGGCCGGCATGGCAGGGTCGACGCTACAGTGAACACGGATCGTGACCGATCCGCGTTCGGTGAACTTCACCGCATTACCTGCGAGGTTCAGTGCGATCTGGCTCAGACGCGTGGGATCGCCGATCAGTTGTTGCGGCACGCCATCGTCCACCCGTGCGTTCAAGGTCAGCCCTTTCTCATCAGCCTTGAAGCGCATGATGCGCTCCACGTTGGCGATCACCTCGCGCGGCGCGAAGGGCACCTGCTCGAAGGTGATGCGGTCCGCTTCGATCTTGCTCAGGTCGAGGATGTCGTTGATGATCACCAGCAGGTTCTCACTGCTCTGGGCGATCGCATCGAGGTACGGCTTCTGCTCCTCGCTATGCGGTTTGCGCCGCAGGATGCCGCTCATGCCCATGATCGCGTTCATCGGCGTTCGGATCTCGTGGCTCATGTTCGCCAGGAAGCGCTGCTTCACCTGCTCGCTCTCCTCTGCGCGCTCCTTGGCGGCGATCAATTCCACGGTGCGCTCCTGCACGGTGGCCTCGAGCTTCTCCTTCTGTTCCGTGAGCGCTGCGGTCCTTCGGCGCACGAAGGCGAGGATCACCGCGGTGGATCCGACGACGTAGACGACGAGCATCCACCAGGTCCGGTACCACGGCGGCAGCACTTGGAAGCCGTAGGTGAGTTCCGGCCCCCAGTCCCCATCACGGGTGCGCGCCTTCACGCGGAAGGTGTAATCGCCCTCGCGGATGTTGCCGTAAGTGACACTCGTGCTCAGCGTGGGCGGATTCCACTGCCGGTCGTAGCCGTCGAGCATGCTTTGGTACTCGAGCAGTTCGGGTTGCACGGCGCCGCTGCCCATGTACGTGAAGGTGAGTTGCCGGTGGGCGTGATCGATGGTGAGCCCTTCGGGCACCGCGAAGCCCGCCGTCACTCCGGTGATCGACACGCCTTCTAATGATGCGACAAGGCTTCGACGCTCTTCATCGGATAGCGTGCGGCCATATGTCCCGGACTCCTGCTGCGCCGCGGTGAGGCTATCCGTCCCGTTCCCGAGCAGCGTGTACCAGCAAACGCGTTCGCTGTTCACGGCGATGTCCTGCAGGCGCACCGTGGGCTTCGCCGTATCGGGGTGGAGCGAGCTGCGATCGAAGCGGACGAGGCCCGTGCGCAAGGAGCCGTTCGCGACCCAGAGCACGCCATCGCGATCCTCGAAAAGGCCGTTCTGGCCCACTTCCACATCCTTGACCGGATATCCCGTGGCGCTATTGTACAAGGCGAAGACCGGCATGCGTTCGCGCAACTGCTCATTGGAGAGACGCGTGGCATCGCCGTCGAAAGGGATCGAATGGCCTTCCGCGCCCTTCCACCCGGTGAGCGCTGCGAGGCCCTGCAAGGTGCCGACCATCAACTCCTTGCGGCCATCAGCACCCACGAGCCTGAGCTGCGTCACGGTGTTCTCCGGAAGGCCATCACCGGCATCGAGCGTGAGGAAAGAGCTGCCGTCGAATCGGCAAACGCCCTTGAAGGTGCTGCACCAGATGTTGCCTCCCGGATCCTCCACGATGCTCCACACCACGGCGTTCGACAGGCCGTCGCGCTCATCGTAGGTGGTGAATGCGTTTCCATCGTAGCGCGCGATGCCGCCTCCATCGGTGCCGAACCAGAGGTTGCCCTTGCTGTCCTCCAGCATGCCGAGCACGATGGGATTCGGAAGCCCCGTCTTCTCCGTGAACTTCACCCGACGTGTGAACCGGCCCTTGGGATCGCGCTCGAACCGGCAGGCGCCGCCATTGCCGGCCTTCCAGACCCGGCCCTTGCTGTCCTCCATCACCCAGAACACGTAGCTGAACTTGTCCGTGGTATCGGAGTGGACGCTCGTGCAGGTGCCGTTCTCCACCAACGCGAAGCCAGTGCTTCTCGGATCGAGCGGGTCCTCGCCGAAGAGCGTTCGGCCGCTGCGATCGGTGCACACGGCATAGACGGTGCTCTTGTTCGCATCCGCACCCGTGATGATGCTCAGGGCGCCACCATCCCAATGGCGGTAACCACGATCCGCAGCGAGCCAGAGTTCCCGGTCCGCGGAAGCTGCGATGCCGTACACGTGCAGCCCCGGCGTGGTGGTGAAGGAGCGGCCCCGGTAATGGCACACGCCACCGCCGCTGGTCACGAACCAGCAGTCGCCAAAGGCGCCGGTGATCACATCCTCGACGGCGTCGTTGGGCAATCCGTTGGCGGTGGTCCAGCGCGTGACCTTCGGTGCAGCGCTCCGCAGCTCATCGGCTTCGATCATCGCGACGCCCGCGCCTTCGGTGGCGAACCACAGGTCGCCTTCCGGGCTCTGCACGATGCGGTTCAACCGTCGCGCGCCGTCGCCCAGATCGAGCACTTCCTCGAACACGGGCGCATCGGTCGTGTTCTGAGGCATGCGGGCGCGCACCACCCTCCCGTCCCAGGCGCCCAGCCAGAGATCACCGTTGGTGGTGAAGCACAGCATGCGCGCGCCGTTGAAAGCCGTGCCGGCTTCCTTGCCGTACGTCGTGAAGCGGATGCCATCGTAGCGCATCAGCCCCTTCTCGGTGCCGAGCCATAGCAGGCCTTGCGCATCGATGTCCATGTCGAACACATGCTCGGCCGGGCAGCCATCGGCTTCGGTGAAGGTGCGGAAGGCCTTGCCGTCCCAACGGCTGAGTCCCTTGCCGCGCGTGCCGATCCAGATCACGCCGCGCGGATCCTCGAGCAGGCTGTGGATGCCTTTGTTCGGCAATCCGTCCTCCATGCCGTAGGTGCGGAATGCGCGGCCATCATAGCGGCAAAGGCCGCCCATGCTGGTGCCGATCCAGAGCTCGCCGTTCCGCGCGGCGCAGAGGCTGAGGACCACATTATCGCTCAACCCATGCTCCAGGCCGAAGGTGGTGAAGCGTCGACCATCGAAACGCACCAGCCCCCCGCCATTGCTGCCGAACCAGAGCAGCCCGTCACGATCCACGGTGCCGCTCCAGAAGGCATCCACGGGAAGTCCGTCATCGGCGGAGTAGGTGCGCAGGAAGGGGCGCGGCGCGATGGCCTCGCCGCTGCTGCCCAGTTGTGCGGGAGCGAGCGCGGGCCAAGGACGCACGGTTGCTGGAGGCAATTGCGCGACGTCGAGCGCAGCTGTGTCCACGACATGCGTGCGGCCTGTGGCTGGCGCTAGCGTGGCCTTGCTGGGCGCGGAGGTCGGCGGCGGCGCGGTGCAGGACGCGAAGGCGATGCCGCAAGCCGCGATCCATCGGATCGAAGAGCACGTGTCCCTCAGGCCAGCCATGCCGCGCATGTGTCTCATCCCGCCGAGCGGGATCCGCAAAGTAGAGCGCGCGCGCAGTTCGATGCCACAACGCGCTAGCCCACCACCCGACCGATCTCGCCCAGCAGGTCCTCCTTCTTGAACGGCTTGGGGATGAAGCCGTCCATGCCGGCATCGAAGCAGCGCTGGCGTTCAGCGGCCATCACGTTCGCGGTCATGGCGATGATGGGGGTGTTGGCCTTGTCGCCGGAGAGCGCGCGGATGGCGCGGGTCGCATCGTATCCATCCATCACCGGCATCTGGATATCCATGAGCACCACATGGTAGCGGTTGCCCTTCACCAGTTCCACGGCCTTTGCACCATTCAACGCATGATCCACCCGCGCGCCAGGGTACCACTCCTCCAACTCGGTGCGCGCGACGAGGGCGTTGAACTCGTTGTCCTCCACCAAGAGGATGCGCATGCCCTTGGGATCCACCGCCGAAGAAGCCGTGCGAACGGATTGACGCGGCGCCATCGGCCTCGTCGGTGCCGCCTCCGGAGCGCCGCTGGATGCAACGATGCGTTCCACACGGTAGCGGGCCAGGGATCCTCCTCCCCTCGCGTTGATGGGCGGCAGGGCCGTGAAAGCGAGACCGGACACGCCCTTCACCTGTTCGTACGCAGCAGCGCTGATGGTGACCTGATCCACTTCGCTGCTGGCCTCCAACGCGTGCGCGGTGTCCACCGTGCCGCCCCAGATGTCGTACTGGAATTTCTGCTGGCCCACCACGCCGGCCACCACCGGACCGGTATGCACGCCGGCGCGCATGGCGAAGGCCACCTGCCCTTGCGCCATCCGTTCCGTACGACGCTCGGCGATGGTCTCCTGCATCTCGAGCGCGGCCAGCACCGTGTGCAGCGCCGCATCGGTCAAGGGCTTCGGGACCCCGCCCACGGCGAGGTAGGCATCGCCGATGGTCTTGATCTTCTCCAGCCCGTGCTTCTCCATGATGCGGTCGAAGGCCGAGAAGCAGATGTTGAGCTCGCGCACCAGATCCTCGGCGCTCAGCTGCCCGCTCATGCCGGTGAAGTCCTTGAAGTCGGTGAAGAGCACGGCGGCCTCTTCCACGAACACGGCTTCCGTGGCGCCCTTCTGCTTCAGTTCGGCGGCCACGTCGCGCGGCAGGATGTTGTTCAGCAGATCCTCGCTGCGATCCTTCTCCCGGCGCAACTGGCTGGTGCGGATGCGCACCGTGCGCCGCAAGCTGCCGGTGTAGGCGAGCACACCGCCGATGGCGACGATGCCGCACAGGGCATAGAACCACCAGGTCCGCCACCAGGGCGGATGCACCACCAGCATGAACGCGGTCCCTTGCTCGTCCCAATAGCCATCGCGGTTGCTGCCGCGCACACGGAAGGTGTAAGTGCCGGGATCGAGGTTGGTGTAGATGGCGCTGCGGATGCCCTGCGTGGCGATCCAATCGGCGTCGAAGCCTTCGAGCTTGTACTGGTAGCGGTGCGCGCCGGGCGCCGAGAACTCCATGGTGGCGAACTCGAAGGTGACCATGTTGTCGCTGTACGGGATGGCCATTCCCGTGCTCCGGAAAGGCGGCTCCGTGAGCGGCGATCCTTCCGCTCGCAGCACGATGGATCTGTTGCGCAGCTTGATGTCGGTGATGCGGACGATGGCCGGACGGGTGTCGTCTTTGAGCTCCTTCGGATCGAAGGTGTTGAGGCCACCGACCCCAGCGAAGCAGAGTGTGCCATCGGCGAGCTTGCAGTAGCCATAGCGATTGAACTCGTCGTTCTGCAAGCCATCGCCGGCCGTGAATTGACGGAAGGTCTCCGCCACGGGATCGAAGCGCGCGATGCCCTTGTTCGTGCTCATCCAGAGCTGGCCGTCCTCATCCGCGAGCACTCCGTACACCACATCGTTCGGCAGGCCCTCCTTGGTGGTGTAGCGCTTCACCTTGCCGGTGCGCGTATCGAACCGGTTCAGACCGCCGCCGTTGGTGCCGATCCACAGGTAATGCTCGGGCTCCTTCGGGTCGCCGATGATGGAGAAAAGGATGTCCACGCTGAGCGACTCGGGATCATCGGGATCGTTGCGGTGATGCTCCCACTTGCCCGAGGGGCGATGGAAGCGGAAGAGGCCTTTCACGGAAGCCAGCCAGAAGACGCCCTGCGGATCGCGGTGGATGCCCTGCACGAAGAGGTAGGGGTTGTTCACCGGCGTTACCGGATACGGCCAGCGCCCGTAACGCTCGCTCACGGGGTCGAACCAGAACAGGCCGCTGTCCACGCCGAACCAGATGGTGTCGTCGATGAGCTTCAGCGGGAAGCAGCTGCTGTTGGCGGGGAGCGCGGGATCGCTGGCATCCTTGGGGATCGCGCGGCGAAGAGCACCCTTCTCATGATCGTAGCGCACCAGTCCGCCTTTGCCCGCCCAGTAAGCACCGCTTCGGTCCTGCAGCACGGCATCGTTGCCGAAGAAGCCCTCGGTGAACCGCGTTCGCGCCCGCACCTCCTGGATGCCGATGCGCCAATCGTACGCGCGCTGCTTCGGATCGTACTGGCTCATGAAGTTGCCTTCGCACAGCACCACCTTGCCGTTGTTGCCCGGAACCATGTAGCGCACGCTGGGTCCGGGCATCACGTTGAAGCGCTCGATACGCGGATCGTACGTGAGCAGGCCATAGCCCGAGAGGCCCAGCCAGATCAATCCATTGCGGTCCCGGAAGACGCATTTCACGTAGGGCATGAAGGCCCGTTGCTCGGGCGCTTCGGCCTGGATGCTGGTGACCCGTCGTTTCTGGGGGTCGATGCGCGTGAGGTTGCCGGCGCGCGTAGGCAACCAGAGCGCGCCGTTGGCATCCACCAATGCGCCGTGGCCGGTGACAATGCCCGCCTCATGCGAGATCTCGAACAGGGTGCGCAGCTCGTTCGTGGCGGGATCCACCTCCATCACGCCCCGGTTGTGCACGTTGTAGAGCCGGCCGCGCACGGTGTCCTCCAGCGCCGAATTGCCCGGACGGCCTTCTTCGCGCGCATTCGGATCAGTCTTCGCTCCGACTTCGACCATGGCGTGCACGCGGAGTTCGGGATCCCGGGTGTCTATCGCATAGGGCATGTCGTCGGTCGCGCTGCGCAGCCAACCGCGCGAATCGACCATCACGGCTTGGATCGCCTGCACCGAATGCACGTAGGTGAAGCCCCACGGGCCATCGAGCGGCTCGTTCGGCGCTTTGGCCGCGATGCGCGTAATGCCGTGGTTGGTGGAGACCCAGATGTTGTTGAGCGCATCGCAGGCCAGATGATTCACCGTATGACCCTGCAGCACGGGCACCGGCGTGGCCCCCAGCACTTGCGCGAACTCATCGGTGCTCGGCAGGTGGTGGAAGGTCTCGGTGGCGCGGTCGAAGACATCGAGGCCCGTGGGCGTGCCCACCCAGAGTCGCCCGGCGCGATCCTCGAGCACGGCGTTGATGAAGCTGTTCCGCACGGTGGTGCTGTCCGCGGGATCGTGGCGGTACACCGTGAAGGAATAGCCGTCGTAGCGGTTCAGCCCATCCTTCGTCCCGAACCACATGAAGCCGTAACGATCCTGCGTGATCGCATGCACCATGCCCTGCGAGAGGCCGTCCTTGATGGAGATGTGGCGGAACTGGAGGGTGACGGTGTCGTGACGCGCGATCGGGGCGGCAGGCTGGGCTGATGCCGCGAATGGCACCACCAGCCAGAGCACGATGCGCAGGACGACTATGCCGCTGCGCGCCCTCATCCCCTTTCTACGAAATACATCCCCATCTCTCCTTTGCCTTTCACCTGCTGACGACCGCGCTGGGTGAATGCGAATGCCGGCGAACGGCGAATGGGGGTTGGTGACTGGGTGGCCTGGTCCACGGCATTCGCCATTCGCCGCCCATCCGCCTCATTCACCAACTCATAGGTCTTCTCACTGATGTTCACCTTGCCCGTTTCGCCGTTGCTCTCCATGCGGCTGGCCACGTTCACAGCGTCGCCCCAGATGTCGTACTGGAACTTCTTCACGCCCACGATGCCGGCCACGATGGCACCGGTGTGGATGCCGATGCGCAAGCCGATGGCGGGCCTGCCTTCGGCGATGCGCTGCGCGGTGCGCGCGGCCATGAAGTCCTGCATGTCCAACGCGGCGCTCACCACGTCGGCGGGCGAACCGCGGTCAGGGTCAGGGAGACCTCCCGCGCACAGGTAGGTGTCGCCGATGGTCTTGATCTTCTCGATGCCGTGCGCGGCGACGATGCCATCGAAGGCGACGAAGCAGGCATTGAGTTCCTGCACGAGCTCGCGCGCGCTTCGCTTATCGCTGGCCTGGGCGAGGCCCTGGAGCTGGGCGAACAATATGGTGGCGCGATCGAAGCGGCGCGCCGACGCATTGCCGGTATCCTTCAATTCGGCGGCGACATCGGCGGGCAGGATGTTGCGCAAGAGGGCCTCGCTGCGCTCCTTCTCGTGCTCCAGTTCGCGGGAGCGCAGGCGCACGGTGCGTTCCAGGCTCACGATGTAGAAGACCACGCCACCGATCACGAAGGCGGCGCAGAGCGCGTAGAACCACCAGGTCATCCACCAGGGCGGCAGCACTTCGAGCGTGAAAGAGGTGCCGACGGTGTCCCACACGCCATCGCGGTTGTCGCCGCGCACGCGGAAGGTGTAGGTGCCGGGATCGAGGTTGGTGTACACAGCGGACCGCGCGCTGCCGGCCATCACCCAGTCGGGGTCGAAGCCCTCGAGCATGTACTGGTAGCGGTGCTCCTCGGGCGCGGCGAATTCGAGCGTGGCGAACTCGAAGGTGACCATGTTGGCGGTGTACGGGATGCGCATGCCGCTGCTCCTATAGGGCGGCGCGCTCAACGGCGCATCGGCCTGGCGGAAGTCGATGTCGCGGTTGATGAGCTTGACGGCCGTGATGCGGATGACGTGCGCGGTGCTGTCCTCCTTGAGCTCGCGCGGATCGAAGACGTTGAAGCCGTTGATGCCGCCGAAGCAGAGCGTGCCATCGGCGAGGCGCGCGAAGGCGTTGCGGTTGAACTCATCGTCCTGCAAGCCGTCGCCGGACACGAAGTTGCGGAAGGCCTGTGTTCGCGGATCGAAGCGCGCAAGGCCCTTGTTGGTGCTCATCCACAGGCGGCCATCGTCGTCGGGGAGGATGCCGTACACCACGTTGTTCGGCAGGCCCTCGGCCGTGGTGAATCGCTTCACGATGCCGGTGCTCTTCTCGAAACGGCAGAGGCCGCCGCCCATGGTGCCGATCCAGAGGTAGCGGTCCGGCTCGTGAGGATCGGCGGCGATGCAGAAGAGGATGTCGGCGGCGAGCGTCCCGGCGTTCTTCGGGTCGTGGGTGAAGTGCTTCCAGGCGCGCGTCTTCAGGTCGAAGCGCAGGAGTCCCTTCAAGGTGCCGAGCCAGAGGATGCCCTGCGCATCGCGGTGGATGGCTTGAAGGAAACTGTAGGGCTCGTTGACCGGCGGGATCGGGTAGGCTGCAAGGCCGAATTCGCGCGTGCGCAGATCGAACCAATGGAAGGCCGCCGCGCCGAACCAGAGCGTGTCGCCGGTGACCTCGAACGGGAAGCAGGCCTGCGAAGGCGGGGCAG
>JAEUSX010000039.1 GCA_016788405.1 Flavobacteriales bacterium | reverse complement strand
TTGTTGCGGCCGATGGTGCTGCTGAGCAGGATGCCGTCCGTTGCGCCCACGCAGAGCAGGTCGTCAAGGTTCATCACCACGGCGTCCTGCGCGATGCCATGCCACACGGTGATGTCTCCGGTCTCCTTCCAATAAGCGTATGCGAGGGATGATTTGGTGCCGGCGCCATCGGCGTGCATCACCACGCAATGCTCAGCACTGCCCGTGAGCGCATCGGGCACCACCTTGCAGAAGGCACGCGGGTAGAGGCCCTTGTCCAGGGCGGCGATGGCCTTATGCACATCCTCCTTGCCGGAGGAGACGCCGCGCTGTTCGTATCGGCTGCTGCTCATGATTCAAAGAAGAAGGGCACCCCGACTGCTCGAGGTGCCCTTCCGTTGGACAAGTCGCTAATTCTCTTTAGGCGCGTAATCGGTGCGCAGCACCTTGAAGTCGGTGCGGCGGTTCTTCTGGTGCGCGGCCTCCTTCTCCTCGGTGGTGGCCATCTTCTTGATCACGTCCATGGCGATCACCGGTTCATCCGGACCCATGCCCACGGGTGTCATGCGGTCGGCCGCGATGCCCTTCTCCACCATGTAGTTCACCACGCTCTGCGCGCGCAGCTGGCTCAGCTCCTTGTTGCCGCCCTTGTACTTCCGCGTGGGGCGGGCATCGGTGTGCGAGCGCAGCTCGATGGTGATGTTGGGGTTGTCGGTGAGCGTGGTGTAGAGCACTTCCAAGCTGTCCTTCGCTTCCGGACGCAGGAAGAACTGATCCACATCGTAGAGGATCTGCGGCAGCTTGATCACCGTGTTCAGGATCGGCTCGAGGAAGTACTCCTTCACGAAGGTGGTGCTCTCCTTCACGCCTACCGTGGTGATCTGGTCCTTCACCACGAGGTAGCCTTCTTTCTCGGCAAGGATGCTGTAGCTCGTTTCTTCCTTGATGTAGCGGTCCTTGCCGCTCTCAATGAAGGAGAATCCGCCGTTCTCATCGGTCAAGGCGCTGAAGTTGCTTCCGTTGGTCCCCACCACGCTCACCTTGGCGCCTTGGATGGGCATCCCGGTGACTTTGTCGTACACGTTGCCCTGCAGTGCGAACTCCAGATTCGGCATGTTGAAGCGCCAGATGTCGTCCTGGCCCTTGCCACCTGCGCGGTTGCTGGTGAAGAAGCCGCGGTCGTTCTCGCCGTCGAACACGATCGCGAAATCATCGCCGGGGCTGTTCAGCGGCGACTTCATGTTCTCAGGCGCGGTCCACATGCCATCAGCCTTCTTCTCGGCCACGAACATGTCCATGCCTCCCATGCCGGGCAGGCCGTTGGTGCTGTAATACAGGTTGCCGTCGAAGCGGACGAAGGGGAAGAGGTCGTCCTTGGCGGTGTTGATGTCGGCGCCCAGGTTCGTGGGAGCGCCAGTGGGCATGCCATCCTTGTTCAGCGCCACTTTGTACAGATCGCGGCCGCCCTTTGCTCCCGGGAAGTTCACGTTGCTCGCGAAGACGAGGTGGTCATCGTCCGGTGTGAGGGCCGGATGACCGATGTTGAGCGAGTCCTCCTTGCCCGCATCGGGCTTCAGCTTCAGCATCACGGGCGCGCTGAAGTTGTTGCCGACCTTCTTGCTCATCCAGATGTCGCAGCCCTTCACCTCCTTCTTGATGTTGGGGCAGCGCGTGAAGTACATCACGGTTCGCTTGCTGTTGAAGATGGGCGCTCCCTCGTTGCCATCGGTGTTGATCTCCAGCGGCAGCTTCACCGGCTCGCTCCATTTGCCCAAACGGTCGCGGGTGCTGGTGAAGAGGTCGGTGAAGGAATCCCCGGTGATGTCATCGGCGCCGTCGCCGGTCGCGGCCGGGCGGCTGCTGGTGAAGACCACGGTCTCGTTCTTCTTGTCGGAGAACGCAGGGCTGAAATCCCATTGGGGGGTGTTCAGCAGCACCTCGGGATCCACCGCATAGCGGGTGGGGCTGTCCTTCCATTTCTGGGCATTCTGGCAGGCGGCGATCCCGGCGTCGGCGCGTGGATCGTTGCTCTTCTTCTCCTTGTACTTGTTGTAATTGGCGATGGCATCAGCGTATTTGCCCTGCTGCTTCTGCATTTCACCCGCCCAGAAGTAAACTACAGGGTCGGTGAACTGCGCCTTGATGGCCTTCTCGTACCACACCTGCGCTTGCGGGGCGTCGCCGATCATGCGGTAGCTCTCGGCCACCATGAAAATGAGCTCGGCTTTGGTAGCGGCCTTCTTCTCCACGGTGTAGGCCTTCTTGTACAGCTCGATGGCGTTGAAATAGAACCCTTTGCGGTAGGCCTCGTTCGCCTCGTTGGCCAACCGGTTCCCTTGCGCCACGGCCGAAGCGGCGGTGAGCAGGCACAAGACGAGGAGGGCCAGGATCTTACGTGTTGTCATCAGCAGGTGGGAATGGTGGTTCCGAATCGGGTCGCGGCGAAGATATACAAGTAGGCCAAAGGCAAAAGGGCGGGAAAAAGGAGGGGGCGCCGATGCCGACGCCCCCCTTCAATGCCTTACGGTTCAGCGGGTAAAGAGCAGCTCGCGCATCTTGGGCAAGGGCCATTGCTCATCGTCCACGAGCAGCTCCAGCTTGTCGGCGTGGTAGCGGATCTTCTCCAAGTAGGGTTTCACCTTGTCGCAGTAGGCGATCGCCTTATCCCGTGCGTTCTCCAGGTTATTGGCCTTCTTCCTCGCCTCGATCATCTCATTCACCAGGGCCATCACGGTACTGATGTGCTCGCTCATTTCCTCAATGAGGCCGATCTGCGTCGCTGTGGCCTTCTTCGCCTTATCCGCCCCGAGCACTTCGCGCAGTCCACGCACATTCTCGATGAGGCGGTTCTGGTAACTGATGGCCACCGGCACGATGTGATTCTGCGCAAGGTCACCCACTACGCGGCTCTCGATCTGGAGCTTGAGGGTGTAGCTGTGAAGCTCGATCTCATGACGCGCTTCGGTCTCCACGGGTGAGAGCACGCCGAGCTCATGGAACATCTGGATCACCTCCTTGCGCGACCACACATCGAGCGCGCGGGGCGTGTCCTTGATGTTGCTCAAGCCACGCTTCTCCGCCTCCTTCACCCATTCATCACCGTAGCCATTGCCCTCGAATCGGATGTCCTTGCTGCTCACGATGAGGTCGCGGAGCACGCGGAGGATGGCCTCATCGCGCTTGGTGCCCTTACGCACCAGCGCTTCCACCTCCTTGGCGAAGCTGCGCAACTGGGCTGCCACGATGGTGTTGAGCACCGTCATCGGCCCGGCGCAATTGGCGCTGCTGCCCACGGCGCGGAACTCGAACTTGTTTCCGGTGAAGGCGAACGGGCTGGTGCGGTTGCGATCGGTGTTGTCGAGCATCACCGGCGGTATGCGGCCGATGTCGAGCTTGAGCTCGGTCTTGCGATCGGGGGTCATGGCCCCTTTGATGTTCGCCGCGAGGCCGTCGAGCAATCCGCTGAGGTACTCGCCGATGAAAGCGCTGATGATGGCCGGCGGTGCCTCGTTAGCGCCCAAGCGGTGATCATTGCCCGCGCTGGCGATGCTCGCGCGCAGCACATCGGCGTTCTTATGGATGGCCGCGATGGTGTTGACGAAGAAGGTGAGGAATCGGATGTTCTCTTTCGGCGTCTTGGCCGGCTTCAGCAGATTCACGCCCGTATTGGTGGCCAGGCTCCAGTTGTTGTGCTTGCCGCTCCCGTTCACGCCGGCATAGGGCTTCTCATGGAGCAGCACTCGGAAATCATGGCGTTGCGCCACTTTCTCCATGATGTCCATCAGCAGCACATTGTGGTCCACGGCGAGGTTGAGCTCCTCGAACACAGGCGCGCACTCGAACTGGTTGGGCGCCACCTCGTTGTGGCGCGTCTTCACCGGTATGCCGAGCATAAGGGCCTCCGTCTCGAATTCGCGCATGAACGCCCGCACACGGTCAGGGATGCTGCCGAAGTAGTGGTCCTCAAGCTGCTGACCCTTTGCCGGGATGTGACCGAACAATGCGCGCCCGGTCATCATCAGGTCGGGGCGGGCATAGTACAGGGCCTTGTCGATGAGGAAGTATTCCTGCTCCCAACCCAATGTGCAGGTCACCTTGGTGACGTCCTTATCGAACCATTGGCACACGGCGGTCGCCGCCTCATCCACCGCGCGGATGGCGCGCAGCAAAGGCATCTTGTAATCGAGCGCTTCGCCGGTATAGCTGATGAAGATGGTCGGGATGCAGAGCGTGCGGCCGATCACGAACGCCGGGCTGGTGGGGTCCCAGGCACTGTAACCCCGCGCCTCGAAGGTGTTGCGGATGCCGCCGCTCGGGAAGCTGCTGGCATCGGGCTCTTGCTGCACCAGCATGCTGCCGTCGAACCGCTCGATGCTGCGCCCGCCGCCGATGGGCTCGAAGAAGGCGTCATGCTTCTCTGCGCTTAGGCCCGTGAGCGGCTGGAACCAATGGGTGTAGTGCGTGGCGCCCTTGCTCGACGCCCACTCCTTCATGCCACTGGCCACCTGATCAGCGAGTTTTCGGTCAATGCGCTCACCGTGCTGGGTCGCCTGCCGAACGGCGTACCACGCCTCCTCCGTGAGGAACATGCGCATGGCGTCCTCATTGAACACGTTAGCGCCGAAGAACTCGCTGATCTTGTGGGAGGGGGCTTCGGTGAAACGAGGCGCGCGGTTGAGCACATCCTCAAGGGCCTTCATGCGAATTTGGGGGGTGGACATGGAAATCGGGGTGTTTTCGGCCGCGAAGCTACCCGAACAAGGGGGGTGTATTCAAGAAATACATGCATTCTTTCCAACATCCTGTTGAATCCAGGGGGTCCAAGCACGAAACGTACGTGGCGATGACGCCTTCTGACATCGAACGCCACGTGCCACGCCAGGCGCTCCTTAGCCCCGCTTCAGCACCAGAACCATGTACGCCGCATAGGCGACCACCAGGACCGCCCCCTGCCAGCGTCCCATGCGGCTACCGAACCGCATGAGCGGATAGAGCAGCACGGCCACGAGCGCCATGGCCATCAGATCGATGCGGAAAGCCGCATGGTCGGACGCGATCGGATGAACGGCTGCTGTGACGCCAAGTATGCCTAGCAGGTTGAACACGTTGCTGCCGATGAGATTGCCCAATGAGATATCGGGCTGCTTCCGGAAAGCGGCCACCATGGAGGTGATCAATTCCGGCATGGAGGTGCCTACCGCGACGATGGTGACCCCGATGAGCTGCTCGCTCACGCCTGCCGCTGCGGCAATGGCAACGCCGCCAGCCACGAACCAGTCCGCCCCGAACGTGAGGCAGAGAATACCGAATGCAAGCAACGCAGCAGCCTTCCACCACGCGAGCTTCGGTGCGGCCACGGCATCGACACCCGTCGAACGCCGCGAGGACCAGACCATCCACCAGACGTAGACGACCATCAGCCCCAGCATAAGGAGGCCTTCCCAAGCAGCGATGAGGTCGTCCATGAAGAGCCACCAGAAGAGCAGCGAGGCGCCCATCATCACCGGCCAGTGGATGCGTCGTGCGTCCCGATCCACCTCGATGGGGAAGACCAGGATGCTGACGCCAAGGATGAAGCTGATGTTCACGATGTTGCTGCCCACTACATTCCCGATGCTGATGGCCGAGTTCCCATGGACGGCGGAAACGAGGCTCACCAGAAGCTCCGGCGCGCTAGTGCCCATGCTCACCACGGTGAGGCCGATCACCAGCGGTGAAATGCGCGCCCGCAGGGCGAGGTCAACGGCGCCTCGCACCATCAGTTCCGCACCCGCCACCAAGGTGACGAACCCCACCAGGGTGATCAACAGGTCCATCATGGCTTCTCCGGAACCTGCGGCTCTTGGGTCGGCACGGCTTGGTCCGGAGGCTCCTCCACCATGCCGCGCACCTGTCGCTGGTGCTCGGCCGCAGCGCGTCGCACCTCGCTCGCGCCACGATTGATCTCCCGTTGCACTTCATTGCTGGCATCGCGCACCTGGCGCAGGAAGCGTCCCGCGCCCCGTGCGATGTCGGGCACGCCCTTCGCCCCGAAGAAGATCAGCACGAAGAGCATGATCACGAGGAACTCGCCGCCGCTGATGTCGAAGAGGAGCGCGATGCGCATGGGGCCGAAAAGTAGGAAGCCCCGCTGCGGGCGGGGCTTCTTATAAGATCTATGTCCCGATCACTGCTGCTGCCGGCCAGGATCCTTGTCCTTGAGCAGGTCGGTGACAATGGCGCCGGCGACGAAGATGGACGAATAGGTGCCCACGCCGATGCCGACGAGCAGGGCGAAGACGAAGCCTTTGATCGCCGTGCCCCCGAAGATGAAGATCACCACGAGCACCAACAGGGTGGTGAGCGAGGTGTTCATGGTACGGCCGAGCGTGGAGTTGATCGCCTTGTTGATCACCACCACGTAGGACTCGCGCTTGTGGTCGCGCAGGTACTCACGGATACGGTCGTACACCACCACGGTATCGTTGATCGAGTAGCCGATCACCGTGAGGATGGCCGCGATGAAGGCCTCATCGATCTCCAACGAGAATGGCATGATCTTGTAAAGCAGCGAGTACACGCCCAGAACGATGATGGCATCGTGAGCCAGTGAGAGCACGCCGCCCAGGCCGAACTGCCAGTTCCGGAATCGCAGCGCGATGTACACGAAGATCAGCGCCAGCGCGATGAGCAGTGAGGTCACTGCGCCTTTCTGGATATCGTCGCTGATCGTGGGGTCCACCTTGCGGCTCTCGGAAATCTCATAGCCCGGGGCTGCAGCATCAAGTCCAGCGCGCAACCGCTCCTCCACCAAGCGATCCGCAGTGGTATCCGGCTGATCGATCAGATGGTTGGTGGTGATCTTCAGGTTCCGGTCGCTACCGTATGTCTTCACGTTCGTGGTGCTCTTCACCCCATCACCGCCCACGAATCGCTCGTCCAGGGCGGTGCGCACATTCTCCACATCCACATCGTTCTGGAACTTCACCACATAAGTGCGGCCGCCGCTGAAGTCCACGCCCCAGTTGAAGCCATTGACCACCATGGATCCGATGCTCACCGCGATGAGCACGCCGCTCACCGCATAGAACATCTTGCGCTTGCCCATGAAATCCCAGTTCGCGTTCACGAAGATGTTCTTGCTCCAGCCCGTCCACACGGCGAAGGACTTGCCTTTCTCCAGGCGGTAGGTGATGATCATGCGCGAGAGCAGCAGCGCGGTGAACATCGAGGTGAGGATGCCAAGGCCCAGTGTGACGGCGAAGCCCTGCACCGGGCCGCTACCGAAGATGAGCAGGATCACCGCGATGATCAGGGTGGTCACGTTGCCATCCACAATGGCCGAGAGCGCTCCTTTGTAACCCAGGTCCACCGCGCTCTTGAGCATCTTGCCATGGCGGAGCTCTTCGCGTATGCGCTCGTAGATGAGCACATTGGCATCCACCGCCATGCCCATGGTGAGCACGATGCCCGCGATGCCGGGCAGCGTGAGCGCGGCCTGCAATGAGGCCAGGGAACCGATGAGCACGAAGAGATTCACCAGCAGGGCCAGATCCGCGACCCACCCGCCGCGAGCGTAATAGAGCGCCATGTACAGCATCACCAGCACCAAGGCCACGAGGAATGAGTACAGACCGGTGCTCACGTTCTCCGCGCCGAGCGAAGGGCCGACGACGGTCTCATCGATGATGCGCGCCGGAGCCGGCAGCGCGCCGGCCTTGAGGATGTTGGCCAGATCGCTGGCCTCTTGAATCTGCTTGTTGATGTCGCCGGAGCCCATGGAGATGGTGCTGGTGCCGCCAGCGATCTCGCTGATCACCTCGGGGGCGCTGTACACCAGGCCATCGAGCACGATGCCGATGTACTTGCCCACGTTCTCTCCGGTCATCACTTTCCAGATCTGGGCGCCTTCGGCATCCATGTTCATGATCACCTGCACCTGGCCCTTGAAATCGAAGTCCTGGAACGCATTAGTGATCGCGCCCCCATCGAGCTTCGGCTTGCCATCGCTTGGGACCTTGATCGCATAGAGCTCAAGGAAGGGCCCGTTGGCGCCCTCCTGCTGCTTCGCGCCCCATGCCAAACGGGCATCGCGCGGAAGGGCATCGGTCACGGCCTTCATGGCCAGCAATCGCTTCACCTCGGCAGTGTCCTTCAGCAAGGCACGGCCCACCACAGGACCACGGGCGAACTGGCCGCGCTGATTGCCAGCGGGCTCCAGCACTGCGCGCAAAGGGGCGCGCTTGCGGGCTTCCTCCTCCGAAAGGGTATCGGATGCGGCTTCGGTCGAGTCGGCGGCCAGGCTATCCGCTGCGGTGCTGTCGGCGGTAGCACCCGTGCTATCGGCGACCGCATTCAAGCTATCGGCAGAAGCACTCAAGCTGTCAGCGGCGGCCGACAGGCTATCGGCTGCTGCCCCTGTGCTGTCCGCGGCTGCCAGGTCAGGGTAGAGCTGCTTGGAGAGCGCCTCGTTCGCACCCAGCAGGGCGGGTCCGACTTCGGTGTTCTCGTGCATCTCCCAGAATTCGAGGTTGGCGGTGCTCTGCAGCACTTTGCGCACACGCTCCTTGTCTTTCACGCCGGGCAATTCAATGGCGATCCGACCGCTGAAGGCCTGCTTCTGGATGCTGGGCTGGCTCACGCCGAACTTGTCGATACGCGTGCGCAGGATGCGCTCGGTATTGCTGAGGGCCGTTTCAGCTTCACGGCGTAGGGCGTCGATGTATGAGGCATCGTCGCCCTCACGATCGAACATGCCCTGACGGTCAGGAGAATAGAAGATGGCGGAAAGCGGCGGGTGATTCGGGATCTTTCTGTATTCCTCGTCGAAGAGGGACACGAAGTCCTTGCTATCCGTGCGCTGGCGCTGACGGGCGCTGGCCATGGCTTGAGTGAAGGCCGGGTCGGTGCTGCCGTCGCTCAGGTTCTCGATGAGCTCCGGGATGCTCACCTCCAAGGTCACGGCCATGCCGCCCCGTAGGTCAAGGCCGAGGTTGATCTCCTTCTCCTTGCACTCCCGGTAGCTGTAGCCCAGCAAAGGATACACCTTGTCTTCCGCATGGTCACGCAGGAATGCATTCTCGAACTGGATGACCAATTGGCTGCGGTCTTGGCCTGCACCGTCCGGGGTGGCCAATGCGGAATCGGCCTGTGCCTGGGCGGCCTCATGCGCTTCGCGCTCAAGGCCTGAGGTGAAATACGAGAAGGACAGTTGGTACGCGCACGCGAGCGCCAAAAGGACCGTGAAGACCCAGAGCGCGCCTCTATTCTGCATGACTGAAAGGGGGGTTCGTAAAAAGAGGCGGCAAATATAGACGGACATCCCATGCGGGAAAGGCGGTCTTTCCGCCTCGGCTTCAAGCGGAAATGGCACCAACGTGCAAGCGTGGAGATAACGACATGGGATAGGTCGGCTACCGCAGGCGCGCAACCGAACTTCGCGGCGCACCGTCATTAAGCCCACCCGCATGCGAGCAGTCCCCCTTCTCCTATTCTCCCTTTCTGTTCAATTGGCGTTCAGCCAGTGGGACCTCCGTTTCGACCCGGCCGTGCCCGTCACGAGGCAGGGAGCGACCCTCGATCTGGCCTGGGCCGGTGGCTTGAACTCCGCCCAGATCAGCGAGATTGACCTGAACAGCGATGGCCTGCGCGACCTGGTCTTCTTCGACCACGCCTACTCATTCCCCAGCGGACACAAGATCACCACGCTGCTGCGCACCAGTGCGGCGGAAGGAACCGGCGCTTACGTGCCAACGC
This sequence comes from Flavobacteriales bacterium, assembly GCA_016788405.1. Classification (GTDB taxonomy): domain Bacteria; phylum Bacteroidota; class Bacteroidia; order Flavobacteriales_F; family PHOS-HE28; genus PHOS-HE28. Next base: position 5,994 of record JAEUSX010000039.1, on the reverse strand, counting down.
GGGTGTACGACAATGTGCCCCCCCTGAACCTGCTCCACGATTGGGCGCTCTTCCGTGATTACAACTGTGATGGCAAAGTGGACATCTTCTCCTACACGCAGGCCGGCTTCGGTGTGTGGAAGAACGTGACCGATGAGGATGGGCTGGCCTTCGAGCAGGTGAGCCCACTGGTGTACTCCGGCTACGTTTCGCCGAGCGGCGCGGTGACTTTCGCGAATCTCTTCATCTCCCAGGTGGATATGCCCGGCATCGATGACATCGACGGCGACGGCGATCTGGACATCATCACCTTCAGCCTTTTGGGCACCTTCGTGGAGTACCATAAGAACCTGAGCATGGAGACTTACGGCACCTGCGATAGCCTGAAGTTCGAGGTGCGGAACAAGTGCTGGGGCTTCTTCGCTGAGAACTTCAACAACAACTCGGTCACGCTCAACTCACCGTGCTCGTTCAATGTGCCCAGCCCGGAATTCCGCCCACAGACCGAAGCGGATCCGGAAGATGATGAGGATGACCGCGCACACGCCGGAAGCACCCTCACCACGCTGGACATGGACGGGGATGGCGACAAGGAAGTGCTGGTGGGCGACATCTCCTTCAACAACCTGGTCGGCCTCTACAACGGAGGCAGCGTGAACTATGCGTTCATGATGCAAGAAGACACGCTATTCCCCAGCTACGACGAGAGCGTGAACATCACGGTATTCCCCGCGGCCTTCCACCTCGACGTTGATCATGACGGCCGCCGGGATCTGCTCGTGACGCCGAATGCGAGCTCCCTCTCCCATGACCACCGCAGCGTGCTGCATTACCGCAACATGGGCACCGATGCCTCGCCTGTTTTCGATTTCATGCAGGACAACCTGTTCCAGGAACGCATGCTCGAACTGGGCCTCGGCGCCATACCGGTGGCTTTCGATGAGAATGGCGATGGCTTGATGGACCTGATCGTGAGCAATCACGGCTACTACCAGAGCGGCGGCAACTACGTGGGCAAGATGGCTTTGCTGAGGAACGTTGGAAGCGCCTCGAGTCCTGCTTTTGAGATGGTCACCGATGATTGGATGGGCCTCTCCACGAGCGGAATAGGATTGAGCATGCACCCCGCGTTCACCGACCTTGACGGCGATGGCGACAAGGACATGTACATCGGCGACCTGCAGGGCCGCCTGCACTATTACCGCAACAACGCGACCGGTCCGCAAGCATCGTTTCAGCTCCAGCAGGCCAACATCACCGATGCCGGAGGAACGCAGATCGATGTGGGCCAGTTCGCGGCGCCTTACTTCCATAATCTCGACGGCGACGATCTACAGGATCTGCTGATCGGTGAGCGCAATGGCAACGTGAACTACTACCGCAATACGGGCACGGCAAGCACTCCGCAGTGGACGCTTGTCAACGAGAATCTTGGCGGGGTGAGCACCGTGGAATGGATCAATGTGACCGGCCATGCCGTGCCGGCCATCTTCGTGAACGATCAGGGCGAGCGCGAGATGGTTCTGGGTTCCGAGAGCGGCGGCATTTACCGCTACACCGGCATCGAAGGCAACATCGACGGGACATGGACCAGACAGGACACTGCCTGGCGCGGAATCGACGATGGCGCACGCTCTGCCTTCTGCCTGCACGATTTCACAGGCGATGGGCAGCTCGATCTCGTCATCGGCAATTATCGCGGCGGCCTCAGCTTCTGGCGCAGCGATGAGCTCACCACCGTAGCCAACGAAACGCGACCGGAACCCATGTTCCGGATGGCACCCAACCCCGCCAGGGACCTTGTTGAATTAACCATCGACAAGCCGGCCGTCGGCGGCGCCTGGGTGCTGCGCGATGTCACCGGTAAGGAGGTGCTCCGTGAATCAGCGCGCGCGCAGCGCACCGTGATCAGCCTCGCAGGCTTGGTCGAAGGCGTTTACCTCGTTCAATTCGACGGCGCAACGCCAAGACCTGCACAGCGGCTGGTCATCATCCGATAAGGAAGCCCATGGAACGTGCGAGGGCGCCGATGGGCGCCCTCGCATTTTCCCGAAAGGCTGGATTGCTTAAGCCGTCACGTTCGCGTTCATCTTGTCGAGCACGTCCATGACCTCTTTGACGGCCTTCGCGCTCGAATGGCAGAGCTCCATCTCCTCGTTGTTCAACTTCAGTTCAATGATGCGCTCCACGCCGTTGCGGCCCAGGATCACCGGCGCTCCCATGTAGATGTCCTTCAGTCCGTATTCGCCCTGCAGCCACACGCAGCATGGGAAGACGCGCCTCTGGTCACGCACGATGGCTTCCACCATCTGTGCAGCGGCGGTGCCGGGCGCGTACCACGCCGAGGTCCCGAGCAGATTCACGATCTCCCCACCTCCCTTCTTGGTGCGATCCACAATCGCATCGAGCTTGTCCTTGGCGATGAGCTCGGTCACCGGGATTCCGCCCACGGTCGTATAGCGTGGCAGCGGAACCATGGTATCCCCATGGCCGCCCATGAGCACCGCCTGGATGTCCTTCGGGCTCACCTTCAGCTCGGTGGCCAGGAATGCGCGGTAGCGGGCGGTATCCAGGATCCCGGCCATTCCGAAGACCTTGCTGCTCGGCAGTTTGCTATTGATGTATGCGCAATAGGTCATTACATCGAGCGGGTTGCTCACCACGATGATGATGGCATTGGGGGAATGCTTCACGACATTCTCCGTGACGCTCTTGACGATCGCGGCGTTCGTGGCGATGAGGTCGTCGCGGCTCATCCCCGGCTTGCGCGGCAGGCCACTGGTGATCACGACAACGTCGCTGCCGGCGGTCTTGGCGTAATCATTCGTGCTGCCCACCAACCGCGAGTCGAAGAGGTTGATCGGGGCGGTCTGCCAGATGTCGAGGGCCTTGCCTTCGGCGAAGCCTTCCTTGATATCGAGCAGCACCACTTCATTGGCGAGCTCCCAACGAGCCACGGCATCGGCGCAGGTAGCGCCCACGTTGCCAGCTCCTACAACAGTGACTTTCATCCTGAACGTGCGGGGGTTAGGTGGTTATTCGGCAGCGCTTCTAATCTGCCGGGGGCGAATGTAGGCGTATCAATAGGCTGCGGAATCCAGCATTTGTCAGCACCTGTTGATGACCCGGTTAAGGCTATCGAAGACTCCGCAGGCATCCTTCGGGCATTGGCGCCGTCTAGCCTTCGATGCCTATCTTGTCGGCACCCAGCAAAGCCATGCCATTGGCCACGGACCGCATAGCGCCCCGGCTCACGCTCTCGTGGGTGAACACCGATGCGCAACAGGCGATGTTCACCGATCTGGTGGACGGCTGCCTGAAGGGCGAGCGCCGGTCGCAGCAGCGGGTCTACGAACTGTTCTACGGCAAGATGATGGCGGTGTGCATGCGCTACACCAAGAACACCGACCAGGCCAAGGATATTCTTCAGGATGGCTTCATCAAGGTGTTCAGGAGCATGGACTCGTTCAACCGGGCGGGCTCCTTCGAAGGGTGGATCCGACGGATCATCGTGAACACCGCCATCGATCACTTCCGCCGCAGCAAGCACAGCTACCTCCTGCTCGGGGAAGAGCGGAGCATTGAGGATTTCAAGGACCAGGATGAGGAAGATATCCTGGCCGATGAGGACGGAGACGAGCTGCCGGATTTGAAGCCTGCCGATGTGATCAATGCCATGCAGAAGCTCACGCCGGCATACCGCACGGTCTTCAACTTGTATGTGTTCGAGGAGATGACCCACAAAGAGATCGCCGATGCGCTCGGCATCAATGTGGGAACCAGCAAGAGCAATCTGGCCAAGGCGAAGAACAATCTGAAGAAACTGCTCCGTCAGGAGAACAAGATCAACTAGACGAGATGGAGAACCGAATGAACCCCGACGCCTTCGAGCAGGCTCTGCGACAGAGCTTGGACAAGTTCGAGGTGCCGTACAATTCGGCCGACTGGGCCCTGATGGAGCGGGAGCTGAATAAGACCAGCGCCAAACAGGGCCGCTGGTCGGCTGGCCTGTTGGCTCTGCTTTTCGGTGGCGGCCTGGCGCTGACGACAACGGTGTATTACATGTCCAGCACCTCAGGTGGATTGGTCACCGCGAATCAAGAGCCCATCCAAGAAGTCGCGCTTCCCGTCAATGCTCAGTCGGATCCGGTTCTGGCCACGACCGAAAGCAGATTGGAGACGGCTGATCGCCAAGTCCAATTCAGCAATGCTTCGACCCAGGCGAGCGTCATCGCGCCAGAGAAATCCAAGCCGGCACCGAAAGTGACTCTGAATCCGGAGTTGAGCCAATCGAATATTCCCACGCAAGTGTCCGGTGGTCCTGCGCTGGAACCAGAGGCATCAAGCAACGAGGTCAGCATCAAGCCAAGCATCACCGAAGGCTGCCCTGGCACATCCGTGGAATTCGAGGTGACCAATCTGCCCGCGCCTGGCACCCGTATGCTCTGGAACTTCGGCGATGGCAGTTTCAGCACGGACCCCACGCCAAAGCACGCGTACAACAAGGCCGGACGGTATGAAGTGACGCTCTCCATGAGTTCTGCGACGGGGGGCACGATCTTCAATAAACCGGTATCGGATGTGATCGTGATCCATGAGCGTCCAGAGGCAGCCTTCAATCCTATGGTCCAAGAGTACCTGGACCGCGTTCCTTCTGTACACTTCGAAAATAAGAGCCTGAAAGGCACGACGTATTTCTGGGATTTCGGTGATGGTCAGACATCCAGCCTTCAGGTCCCTACGCACGTTTACAAGAAACACGGCGATTACGCCGTCAGCCTCGTCGCCACCAACGCCATCGGATGCACCGATCGCACGGAACGCATGGTGAGGATCAAGGAGGACTACAACCTTCTGGCCGCCCCGGCATTCTCGCCGAATGGCGATGGCGTCGAGGAGAATTTCATTCCTGAAGCGCTGAAGACCCTGAATCGTCGCTTCCGGATGACCGTGGTCGACCCCTCAACCGGCGCGCTGCTCTTTGAGACCAGTGATGCGAAACGGCCTTGGAACGGCCGTGTGAACGGAACTGGGGCTCCATGCGCCACCGGGGATTACGTGTGGATGGTGGAGATGAAGGACGGCGAGGCCTTGGGAGGCACTTACAACGGCACGGTGAGCCTGCTGCGATAGGTTCAAAATTGCCAGAAGCGATGGCCCCGGCCCAACAAGCCGGGGCCTATTTTTGGAGCCGGGCAACCAATCTGGTCGCCCCGGCATCACTAGCAGCAGAGAACCTGATCGCCGCACCCATCGGTCATGCGAATCATCCACAGCCTTCGTGCCCTCCTCCTCATCGCTGCATCAGCAGCAGTGATCGCGCCCCTGAGCGCCCAACAATACAGCATCACCGCTGGCGCTATCACCGCTTGCTCGGGTGTGCTCGAGGACAGCGGTGGACCGGCAGCCCAATACGGCAACAACGAGAATTTCACAGTGGTGATCTGTCCCGATCAGCCCGGCGATGGCATTTCGCTGACTTGGGCGGTATTCGGGCTGAGCACGGCCGGAGCACAGAATACCTGGGACAGGATCCAGATCTGGGACGGCAACAGCACCGCGGCCACCTACTTGGGCAGCTACTCTGGCTCATCGCTCCTGGGGCTGGTGGTCTCGGCCACCACGTTCAACTCAACCGGCTGCCTCACAGTGCAGTTCACATCGAATGGCACCGGCACCGGAGATTTCGCTGCGAGCATCACGTGCTTCACGCCTTGTGAGCGTCCGGAAGCGGTGGCCACCATGAGCGAGCCGGGACCAGCACTGATATGCGTGGGCGAAACAGTCGATTTCGACGGTACGGCCTCTTATGCTGCGGCCGGATTCAACATCGTGAGCTACACCTGGGTGTTCGATGACGGCTCCACAGCGACCGGTCCTACCGCCAGCCATTCCTACACGGAACCCGGCGAGTACATCGTACAACTCAACCTGATCGATGATAATGATTGCGTGAACAGCAACGTGGTGGACCTGCAGATCCTGGTGAGCACGACTCCGAGTTTCCAAGGCACC
>JAEUSX010000036.1 GCA_016788405.1 Flavobacteriales bacterium | reverse complement strand
CGCGGCGTGGACCTGGGCCTCTGGAAGCGCATGAAGCCTTCAGACCTCATGGTGCCGCTGGATGTCCATACCGGCCGCGTGGCGCGAGAGCTCGGCCTGCTCACCCGCGGGCAGGACGATTGGAAGGCGGTGGAGGAATTGACGGCTGCGCTGCGCGAGTTCGACCGCAGTGATCCCGTGAAATACGATATCGCACTGTTCGGGTTGGGGATCGAAAGCGCGCGCGCCCGCCGCGCTTAATCCGAATCGGCCGGATCCGACTCCGCCTCCAAGGGCTTCACGCTCGTGTAGGTGCGCCACTTCTCCAGCACCGCTCGCATATCCGGGGGCAAAGGGCTCTCGAAGCGCATGCGCTGGCCGGTGGCGGGGTGATCGAAATCGAGGGTGCGCGCGTGCAGCGCCTGGCGCGGCAGCAGGGCGAAGCAGTTCTCCACGAACTGACGGTACTTGGTGAAGGTGGTGCCTTTCAGGATGCGGTCGCCGCCATAGGCCGCATCGTTGAAGAGCGGGTGGCCGATCCATTGCATGTGCGCGCGGATCTGGTGCGTGCGTCCCGTCTCGAGCTTGCACTCCACGAGCGTCACATAGCGGAAACGCTCCACCACGCGCCAGCGCGTCACAGCGGCCTTGCCGTGCTCGCCTTCCGGGAACACCTGCATCACCGTGCGGTCCTTGTTGCTGCGCCCGATGTGTCCTTCGATCAGACCTTCATCATCTGAGAAATCGCCCCACACCAGCGCATTGTAGCGGCGATCGCTGGTGCGCTCGAAGAACTGCCGCGCCAGGTGCGAGAGCGCCTCTTCGGTCTTGCCAACCACCATCACGCCGCTCGTGTCCTTATCAAGGCGATGCACGAGGCCCGGCCTGGGGATCTCAGCGCCGGGCACGGGCGGCAACTGACCGAAGTGGAAGAGCAGCGCATTCACCAGCGTGCCCGTCCAGTTGCCATGGCCCGGGTGCACCACCAGGCCGGCGGGCTTATCGATCACCACCAGGTGCGCATCCTCGAAGAGCACCTTCAGCGGGATGTTCTCCGGCAGCAGTTCCACTTCGCGCTGCGGATAGGGCAGCACGATGCTGATGGCATCTCCGGGCTTCACCTTCTGACTGGGCTTCGCGGCCTTGTCGTTCACCAGCACATTGCCGGCCTTCGCGGCAGCTTGTATGCGGCTTCGCGAGGTGTTCGCGAGCCGATCGAAGAGGAACTTGTCCAGCCGGATCAAGGACTGCTTCGGATCGCAAACGATGCGGTGGTGCTCATAGAGCTCCTGCTCATCGCCGAGCGACTCAATAGGTTCCTGATCCATCAACGCTGGATGAGCACGCGCTCTTGCGCGATGGGCCTTCCCGCACCGTCCAGGATGCGCGCCAGATAGAGCCCGCTGGCCAGCGTGCTGACGTCGATGGTGCTTCCGTTGCTGAAGCGCTCACCGATGATCCGGCGCCCGATCGCGTCGGCGAATTCGATCCGCGCGTCGGCGCCTGCTCCATCGCAACGGACCGACACGGCATCCTGCGCGGGGTTGGGGAAGAGGCTCATGACCGAGGCCTCGCTTCGATCCTCCACCCCGGCGAACGGATCCACTGCGGCGTTGAAGACGGCCCGCAGCATCGGCGTGCCCTCCAGCGAGGTGGAGCCGAAGGTGGTGGATAGCTTGCGGAAGAATTTGTCCTGATTGTTGCGCCGCCGGTCCCAGCCCACATTCAGGCGTACATTATTGGTCTGCACCCAGCCCACGTAAATGGTGCCTTCCACCATGATGGTGGAGTCGAGCGGGATCTCCACGAAGTGATCGATGCCATCGAGCCTGTAACTCGGTGAGGAGAAGGTGATGTTCTGGTGCTGGATCACCTCAGGGTTGAGGCTCTTCCACACCGTGATCAGGAAATCACCTTCCAGCGGGTTGGGCGAGTTGTCCGGGTCGTTCGCAACCGGGTTGAAGTACATGCGGACGGCCCGAAGGCTGTCCTGGCCGGAGATGTCGAAGCGCAGAGCGGCCGCGGCTCCGTTGTTCGTGATGCCGTAGCTCATCTCGGCCGTGCCATCATCATAGGCCATGAAATTGCTCAGCTCCTGCACGAAGGTGACCGTGTCGTTATATCGGTTGATGTCGGGCGTGGTGTTGGTCCAGAGCTTCACGCGCCAGAAGGCGGCATCGGTGCTGAGGGCAGGGTCGTACAGCGGGGGCTCCGAGGCTGGATTGATGGTGTGCGTGGTGGTGATGATCTGCGAGGCGTTGCCGTTGGGGCTCACGCCGCTGTTCCGCGTGAAGAGGGTCGCATCGTTCTCCTCCTTGGCCAGGAAGCCATAGTTGATGAGGTGGTCGGCATCGTCGAGGTTGCGCTGCAACGCCTCGATGCTCTGCGCCATGTAGGCCGACGGGGCTTCGCTGAATTTCTGGAAGGTGACGCTGGTATAGGTCTGGAGCAGGCTCGTTTCGGGATAGAGATAGGCGACATCGACGAGGAGCGTGTCGTCGAAGGCGCGCTGTTCATCCAGGCGCACGTAATCCAGATGCCAGTGGTCGAAGGATCCGCTGAGCGTGGCATAATTCAAGAAGCGGAATCGGAAGCCGTCCGCGAGGTATTGCGAGAGCGTGATGGGAACCATCACCTGCCGGAACGGCTGCAGCTCGTGGTAAGGGGTCCTCCATACCCTGCTCCAGTACTGGAGCAGGGGGTTCCAGAACTCCAGCACGAGGCTATCCTGCGGCTGCACGTAGATGTCGCCGCTGAGCCCCTGTGGCTGGTAGAAGAAGCTCAAGTAGAGCGAATCCTGCGGCGCATAGCCATCGAGGTTGATCGGTACCGAGGTGAGGTGGTCCGCGATGCCATAGGCCGTGTACTGTGCGTAGTTGTATGGGTACCCGGTGCGCGAAAGCCCGTCGAAGGTGGCCACGCCGATGGTGGGCGGCTCCATGGGATAATGTCCGTTCACGTACACGTCGTCGTCCTCCCACAGGATCAGCGGGCGCACGCCGTTGTCAGGATTGATGTAGGTCCGCGGATCCTCCGGCACATCGTACACCAACATCGAATCCTGCATGAGTTCGGGGCTGAACAGGTAGAGGATGTCGGGCGAGGGGCTCTGGATCGTATCGAAGATGTTGTAGGCGGGCCACGCTTGAACGACCTCATCGGTCGCGGGATAGACCGTGACGTCTCGCACGAGCACATTGGTCGAAGGCAGCGGTGTGCGCGTGGTCACCGGCGGAACCGTCGCCATGTCCGTGAGGTAGGTGAAGGTGGTGTCGTCGCTGAAAGCCATGTCCCACGTGCTCACGCCCGCCACCTCAAGCCGGTAAATGGTCTCCGAAAGCGTTACACCAGGGTCATCGGCCTGCGCCCAGCGTTGCCGGGTGCGGTTGATAGAGAAATCGTCGATGATGGGGAGCATCTGCGTGGCGTTCTGATAAACGAAGTGCTCGTTGAGGCCTTCGGCCTTGCGCATGGACTGAACGGCTTCCGGCACGGGGCGCGAGCTCAAGGATCGGAGCTCTTCGCCTTGGGCGAGCAAGTCGCCAACGAGCAACAAGGCGGCAAGGACGGACGGGAGCTTATTCAAGTACATCTTCAGTCGTGTCAGGAGTCGAATAGCGGAGGGGATCGTTCCAATTCTCTGCGGGCCGCAGTCCTGCGGTATCGATGCTGAGCCAGATGTCGATGGTGCTGCCCAAGCTGATACGGTTGTTGGCACCGGCGGCGGGACTCTGGCGGCGCACCCGTGCGAACGAAGAATCGGCGGGCGTATTGCAGCCCTGGCATTCCACCAGAAGGCCGAGGTTCAGGGAGGCCATGTTCAGCACCAACTGCACATCGGCGAAG
>JAEUSX010000031.1 GCA_016788405.1 Flavobacteriales bacterium | reverse complement strand
TGCGCGACATCCTCGAGCACGAGAAGCACAAGGTGGACGAGGCCGAGGATGGCATGGCCGGGCTCGAGAAGGCCGTCAAGGGCAAGTACGACCTTGTGCTCTGCGACATCAAGATGCCCAAGATGGATGGGCTCGAGGTGCTCACCAAGCTCCAGGCCCACAACGAAGAGCTGCCCGTGGTGATGATCAGCGGGCATGGCACCATCGATACCGCCGTTGATGCGCTCAAGAAGGGCGCATTCGATTTCATCGAGAAGCCGCCCAACATCAGCCGCATCCTCGTGAGCGTGCGCAACGCGCTTGACCGTGGCAACCTGGTGCAGGAGACCAAAGTGCTCCGGCAGAGAATGGGCAAGAGCAAGCTCGGCGGCGTGCAGATGATCGGCGAGAGCAAGGCCTTGAACGAGATCCGCGAAATGATCGAGAAGGTGGCGCCCAGCGACGCGCGCGTGCTGATCACCGGCGGCAATGGCGCGGGCAAGGAGGGCGTGGCGCGCCTCATCCACCAGAAGAGCAGCCGGGCGGAGGCGCCCTACATCGAGGTGAATTGCGCGGCCATCCCAGGGGAGCTGATCGAGAGCGAGCTCTTCGGCCACATGAAGGGCAGCTTCACGAGCGCCATCAAGGACCGCAAAGGCAAGTTCGAGCTGGCCGATGGCGGCACGCTCTTCCTCGACGAGATCGGCGACATGGCCCTGGCCGCACAGGCCAAGGTGCTGCGCGCCCTGCAGGAAGGGCGCATCACGCCCGTGGGCGGCGACAAGGACATCCAGGTGAATGTGCGCGTGATCGCCGCCACCAACAAGGACCTGAAGAAGGAGATCGAGAAAGGCAATTTCCGGGAGGACCTCTACCACCGTCTCAGCGTGATCCCCATCCATGTGCCCAGCCTCAGCGAGCGCGTGGATGACATCCCCTTGCTGGCCGAGCACTTCATCAGCCTGGTGTGCCTCGAGCAGGGAATACCGCCCAAGAAGATTGCTGACAAGGCCATCAAGGAGCTGCAGAAGCTCCCTTGGACGGGCAACGTGCGCGAACTGCGCAACGTGATCGAGCGGCTGGTGATCCTCAGCGGCAAGGAGATCACCGAGGCCGATGTGAAGGCCTATGCCGTGCCGAGGGGCTGAGGATCAGGCCTTACCGCCGTTGGCCGATCGGGCGCGCCCGTTGGCCGAATGCACAGCAAGCTGGGGATAGAACCCGCGTTGCGAAGGCAACTTGACCCTGTTCGGGACGTCTCTTTGTACGGAACCACCTGTCAATCTGGGCCCTTACCAAGCCCGAAACCTGCACGCCATGGATGACCTGAAGCGCTTTCACGACTACTTCTACTATACCCTGGAGTTGGGGGACGCCTTCTACTATGCGGTGGGCTTCGTCGCTGCCATCGCCATCCTCGCGCAATGGCGCCTGTACGAGAAGTGCCGCCAGCCCGGCCTCGCCGCCTTCGTGCCCATCTGGAACGTGATCGTCTTCATGCGCATCGTGGGCCGTCCCGACCGCGATGCCTGGAAGATGCTCATCCCGATCTATGGCCAGCTCTACTTCATCCCCAAGGTGTGGATAGAGGTGGTGCAGTGCTTCGGCAAGCGCAGCATCATGGATTACATCCTGGTGCTCGCCCTCAACGGCCTCTACATCCTGAACCTGGCCTTGAGCAACGACCAGTACCTGGGCCCGCTTCGTGGACAAGCCCCGCTGCCCAAAGCGCATAAAGTGGGCGGTGCCCGCCCTCAGCTGGCGTGAGGTAGTTCCCGGCTCTTGCGCCTCACGCCGCACCGAGGCCCTTCCGAGTACCCGGAGGGGCTTCGTTGTTCTTGGTGATCAGGACAGCAGCTCCGCCGCCTTCTTCAGGGCCTCGCTCATGCCGCCGGGTTCCTTGCCACCGGCCGTCGCGAAGTCGGGCTGGCCGCCGCCGCCGCCTTTGATGGCCGGGCTGATCAGCTTGATGATGTCCACGGCCTTGAGGCCCGAAGCCTCCAGCGCCTGCTTGCCCAGTGACACGGCGAGCAAGGGCTTCCCGTCAATGACGGATCCCGCCACCAACGCGAGATCACCGTGCTGCTCGCGGAGCGCATAGCCGAGGTCTTTCATCCCCTGCGCATCCAGGTCCAATTGCTCCACCAGCACTTTCACGCCCTTCGCATTGGGCTTTGCCTTCGCGGGAATGGAGGAAGCCAGCCGCTTCACGTTCTCCTTCGCCGCCTTCTCCAGCTCTTTCGCGAATGCGGCATTCTGCTCCACCAGCTTCTCCACGGCGGCCACCACGTCAGCCGGGTTCTTCAGCAGCGCGCCGATCTCCTCCAGTTTCGCGAGCTTCTCGTTGATCATGCGCTCCGCTTCCGCGCTCGTGATCGCTTCGATGCGGCGGATGCCCGCAGCCAGCGCGCTCTCGCTCACGATGCGGAAGGGGCCGATGACGCCGGTGCGCGGCACGTGCGTGCCCCCGCAGAGCTCGATGCTCGGGCCGAACTTCACCACGCGCACGTTGTCGCCGTACTTCTCGCCGAACAGCGCCATGGCGCCCATGGCCTTCGCTTCCGCGATGGGCACGTTGCGCTTGTCCTCGAACACGATGTCGTCCGTGATCATCGCGTTCACGGCGCGCTCGATGGTGGCCAGCTCCTCGGGCGTCACCTTGGCGAAATGGCTGATGTCGAAGCGCAGGCGGTCGGGCGCGACCAAGGAGCCTTTCTGTTCCACATGCGTGCCCAGGTGCTTGCGCAGCGCATGGTGCAGCAGGTGCGTGGCCGTGTGGTTGCGCGCGGTAAGGCCGCGGCGCTGCGTGTTCACCTGGGCCATGAGCGGCTTGCTCACGTCCTTGGGCAGCTCCTTCGTGAGGTGGACGATCAGCTGGTTCTCGCGCTTGGTGTCGATGACTTCAACCTGATCGGCACCTTGAATGAGCCAGCCTTGGTCGCCCACTTGTCCACCGCCCTCCGCGTAGAACGGCGTGCGGTCAAGCACGAGCTGGAACTGGTCGCCGCCTTTTCCGCTCACCTTGCGGTAGCGCAGGATGCGGGCCTCGGTGCTGAGCTCATCGTACCCGACGAATGCGGTCTCGCCCTTGCCCAGCTCGACCCAATCGCCGGTGGTGACGGCGGTGGCGGCGCGTGAGCGCTCCTTCTGCTTCTGCAACTCGGCCTCGAAGCCCTTCATGTCCACGTTCATCTTCTGCTCGCGCGCCATCAGCTGCGTGAGGTCGATGGGGAAGCCGTAGGTGTCGAAGAGCTCGAACGCCCTGTCGCCGGCGAGCGTTCCCTTCGATTCGACGAGCACCTGCTCCAACCGCTTCGTGCCCTGCTCCAAGGTGCGGAGGAAAGCCTTCTCCTCTTCTCCGATCACGCTCTCGATCAGTTGCTGCTGCTTGCGCAGCTCGGAGAATTGGTCTCCCATCTCCTTGGCGAGAGCGGAGACCAGCGTATGCAAGAACGGCTCGTTGAAGCCGAGGAAGCTGTAGCCGTAACGCACCGCGCGGCGCAGGATGCGGCGGATCACGTAGCCCGCGCCCGTGTTGCTCGGCAGCTGGCCATCGGCGATGGCGAAGCTGATGGCGCGCAGGTGGTCGGCGCAGACTCGCATCGCGATGTCGGCCTTCTCGTCCTTCCCGTACTCCCTGCCACAGCGCTTCGCGATCGCCTGGATCAGCGGCTGGAACACATCGGTGTCGTAGTTGCTGCGCTTGCCCTGCAGCACCATGCACAGGCGCTCGAAGCCCATGCCGGTGTCCACGTGCTGCGCGGGCAGCGTCACGAGCGAGCCATCGGCCTTGCGCTCGAACTGCATGAACACGTTGTTCCAGATCTCGATCACCTGCGGGTGGTCGTTGTTCACCAGATCGCGACCCGGCTTCTGCGCTTTCTCCTCAGCGGTGCGCACATCCACGTGGATCTCGGTGCACGGCCCGCACGGACCGGTGTCGCCCATCTCCCAGAAGTTGTCCTTGCGGCTGAAGGGAAGGATGCGCTCCTCTGGCATGAACCGCCTCCACAGGTCGCGCGTCTCATGGTCGGCGGGCAGCTTGTCTTTCTCATCGCCACCGAAGTAGGTCACGTAGATGTTCGCCGGGTCGATCTTGTACTCGTCCACCAGCAGTTCCCAAGCCCACTGGATTGCCTCCTTCTTGAAGTAGTCGCCGAAGCTCCAGTTGCCGAGCATCTCGAACATCGTATGATGGTACGTGTCGATGCCCACCTCTTCCAGGTCGTTGTGCTTGCCTGAGACGCGCAGGCATTTCTGCGTGTCGGCGATGCGGGTGTGCTTCGCTTGGCGGTTGCCCAGGAACAGGTCCTTGAATTGGTTCATGCCCGCATTGGTGAACATGAGCGTGGGATCGTCCTTCACCACCATGGGGGCGCTGGGCACGATCTGGTGGCCGCGTTGCGCGAAATGGTCGAGGAACTTCTGGCGGATCTGCTGGGACGTGAGCATGGCTTCTGCGAAAACGCCCGCGAAAGTACCGTGAAGGCTTGAGCGGGGAAGGCGCCCCGATCAACAGCGTTTAACACCGGCTCGTCTCCGAGCGCCGCGCAGGTCTGGAGGTGCCAGCTACCTTGGGCAGCCGCAGATGGCCGAGCACAAGTACCGCTTCAACCCGAGCACGCTCAACTTCGAGCGAATCCGCCTTTCGGCCTGGCAGAAGACGCGCCGGGCGGTGCTGCTGCTGCTGCCCGGGCTGGCCGTGGGACTGCTGGGCATCTTCCTCGTCTACCAGTTCGTCGACAGCCCGAAGGAGGCCCTGCTGCGCCGCGAGAACAAGCAGCTGCTGGTGCAGTACGAGCTGCTCAACAAGCAACTGGGTGAGCTGGAAGGCGTGCTGGCCGATGTGCGCCGCCGCGACGACAACATCTACCGCGTGATCCTGGAGGCCGATCCGCTGCCCGAGAGCATGCGGCAGGCCGGTGTGGGCGGCATCAACCGCTACCGCGACCTCGCCGGCTATGCCAATAGCGACCTAGTGATGGAGACCACCAAGCGCCTCGACCTGCTCACGCGCCAGCTCGTGGTGCAATCCAGATCGCTCGATGAAGTGGGCGCGCTGGTACTGCGCAAACAGGAGATGCTCGCCAGCATCCCCGCCGTTCAGCCCATCGCGAATGACGACCTCACGCAGACCGCCAGCGGCTTCGGTTGGCGCATGCACCCCATCCACAAGATCATGAAGTTCCATGCGGGCATGGACTTCACCGCCAAGACCGGCACACCCATCCACGCCTCAGGCGATGGGGTGGTGGTGTACGCCGAGTACGGCACCAACGGGTACGGGATGCATGTGATCGTGGATCACGGGTTCGATTACCAGACCCTGTACGCGCACATGAGCAAGCTCGAGGTGCACAAGGGGCAGCGCGTGAAGCGAGGCGATGTGCTCGGCTTGGTGGGCAATACCGGCCTGAGCGTGGGGCCGCACCTGCACTACGAAGTGCACAAGGGCGGGCAGCCCATGGACCCCGCGAACTATTATTTCAACGACCTGACTCCCGAGGAGTACGCGCGCATGGTGGAGATCTCGAGGAACGCCGGGCAGGCGCTGGATTGATACTTTCGTCGCGATGCCGCTCAAGCCGAAGACCATCGAGAAGCTCTACTGGACCATCGGTGAGGTGGCGCAGGAGCTGGGCGTGGCCAACAGCAGCATCCGGTTCTGGGAGAAGGAGTTCGGCACCATCTCGCCGCGCCGCACCAGTCGCGGCGACCGCTTGTACACGCGTCCGCAGATCGAGCAGCTGCGCACGATCCAGCACCTGGTGAAGGAGGAAGGCTTCACGATCCACGGGGCCAAGGAGAAACTGAAGCGGGGCGTCCCCGAGCAGGAGGCCACGGTCGTTGATGCGGAAGCCGTGCGTGAGCGGCTGCTCCAGGTGCGGCGCAAGCTGGTGGAGCTGCGCAACGTGCTCGTCAATCGTCAGTGATAGGCGGCGGCGCTCAAGTAGTTGCGCACGTAGTCCTCCACGCCATCCTCCAATGAGGTGAAGGGCTTGTCGTATCCGGTCGCGCGCAGCTTGCGCATGTCGGCCTCGGTGAAATACTGGTACTTGTCCCGGATGTCGGCCGGCGTGTCGATGAACGAGATGCGCTCCTCCTTGCCCATGGCCTTGAAGGTGGAGCGCGCCAGGTCGAGGAAGCTGCGCGCCTGTCCGCTGCCCAGGTTGTACAGGCCGCTGTGCTTCCTGTGCTCCATCAGGAAAAGGCACACGTCGCACAGGTCCTTCACGTAGATGAAATCGCGCTGCTGCTCACCGTCCTTGTACTCGGGCCGGTGGCTGCGGAAGAGCTTCATGCCGCCCGTATCGCGGATCTGGTTGAAGGCGTGGAAGACCACGCTAGCCATGCGGCCCTTGTGGTACTCATTGGGGCCGTACACGTTGAAGAACTTGAGGCCGGCCCAGAAGAAGGGCTTCTTCTCCTGGGTGAGCGCCCATTGGTCGAATGTGTTCTTGCTCTCGCCGTAAGGGTTGAGCGGCTTCAGCCTGAACGGCAGCGCATCGTCCTGATCGCTGTAGCCCAGCTCGCCACCGCCGTAGGTGGCCGCGCTGCTCGCGTAAACGAGCGGGATGCCGTGCTTCACGCAAGCCTCCCAGACGCGCTGGCTGTAACGCACGTTCAGCTCGTCGAACACGGCCTTGTCGAAGAGCGTGGTGTCCGTCTTCGCGCCGAGGTGGAAGATGAACTGCACCAGCTTCTCGTTGGCATCGAGCCAGGTGAAGAAGTCGTTGCGGTCCACCTTGGCCGTGAGCTTCTTCTTCAACAGGTTCGGCGCTTTGTCGGCCCGGGAGAAGTCGTCCACGGCCACGAGGTCCTGCCATCCATGGCGTTGCAACTCTCCAAGCAAACAGCTGCCGATGAAGCCGGCGGCACCGGTGACGACGATCATGGGTGCGAAGCTATCGGAAGCAGGCCGTGCGTCGTTGCGCCGAGCGGTCGTCGCATGGATCACTGACCACTGCCCTGCGAGCTGCCTACTTTCGACCCGCACAATGCTCCAGCCTCAAGCGTTTTCCTGACTCAATGCCGAAAATCCTCATCACCCGCCGCGAACGATTCGCCGCCTCGCACCGCCTCGCGCGCGCGGACTGGAGCGATGCGCGGAACCTCGAGGTCTTCGGCAAGTGCAGCAACCCGAACGGTCACGGCCACAATTACGAGCTCTGGGTCACCGTGAAGGGCGAGCAGGACCTCGGGACGAGCTTCGTCACCGACCTGAGCCGGTTGAGCCGCCTGATCAACGAGCGCGTGATCCAGCACCTCGACCACAAGAACATCGACGTCGACGTGCCCTTCATGCGCGGCAAGCTGAGCAGCACGGAGAATCTGGCCGTGGCGATCTGGCACGAGCTCGAAGCACCGATCAAAGCGCTCGGTTGCGCGTTGCATGGCGTGAAGGTGCAGGAGACCGAGAACAACAGCGTGGAATACCATGGCGAGTAAGCGGAAGGGAAAGGCCGTTGATGGTGAGCATGAGCCGCAGGGCGAGGGCTACGAGCGCATCGACCTGTACGATGCCAAAGGCGTGAGGCGCATCGGCGCGCACTACGACGATATCCTCAAGGCCATCGGCGAGGACCCGATGCGCGAAGGGCTGAAGAAGACGCCCGAGCGCGTGGCCAAGGCCCTCCAGTACCTCACGCACGGGTACGACCTCGATCCGGCGGCGATCCTGAAGAGCGCCATGTTCAAGGAGAATTACAGCCAGATGGTGCTGGTGAAGGACATCGAGGTGTACAGCCTTTGCGAGCACCACATGCTGCCCTTCTTCGGCAAGGCGCACGTGGCCTACATCCCCAACGGCCGCATCACCGGCCTCAGCAAGATCCCCCGCGTGGTCGATGCTTTCGCGCGGCGGCTGCAGGTGCAGGAGCGGCTCACCGACCAGATCCGCGACTGCATCCACGACACGCTGAAACCGCTGGGCGTGGCCGTGGTGATCGAGGCCGCCCACCTGTGCATGCAGATGCGCGGGATCCAGAAGCAGAACTCGGTGACCACCACCTCGGCCTTCAC
>JAEUSX010000015.1 GCA_016788405.1 Flavobacteriales bacterium | reverse complement strand
TCGCCGAATCGAGGCGCCCGGCTGTACGATCCATCGCGCAGCCGCTTGTTGCCGATGGTGGTGCTGTTGCGCACCGTGCAGTTCGCACCGAACACGGTGCCGTCGTTCACCACCAATGCCTGGCCATGGTCCACACGGAAGCCGGGGCCGATGCGCGTCTTCCATGGCAGTTCGATGCCCAGGAACCACTCCACGCCGATGCGATAGGCGATGAAGTACCAGAAAAAGAGAAGCGCGACCGGAACACTCTGACGCAAGAGGTGAGCGGTGCGGAACAGCAGCATCACCAAACGGCCCTTGGGGTTGCCGCGATTCGCGTCCCAGTCCTGGAAGATGTTCCACACGTTGGCCATCAGGTGCGCTTGCCGGCCAAAGGTGAGATGTACTGGTTGAACAGCAGCTTCAGGAACTGCGGGATGTAAAGCCCGGTGCGAACCAATTGCCCAACGAAAGCGCCCCACGCGCCCAAGCCGAGGTCGTGGCTCACGCGCCTCCCTTCGGCCAGCACCTTCTTCAATGGCAATCGCATGCTGGCGCCGCCGGCCGTGAAGTTGGCCAGGGGCACTGGCAGGTACAGGAACTGGCTGCTCGACTCCATCCACGCGCTCAACGTCCATTTGTGATCGCCACTCACGCGCAAAGTGGCATCGAAGGGTCGGCCGCGGTAGTAGCTGCGACGCACGAAGAAGCTCGGATGATTCAGCACCATCTCCCAGTACTTCAACAGGAAGCCGTTGCGCTTCGCCTTCTTCAATTTCCGGTGTCCGTTCGGGTAGTGGATCCAGATATCCCCGTGCACGATGTTGATGCCCGCGCCATCCTTCACCGCCGACATGGCACGCGCCACGGCTTCCGGTTCGTACCAGTCGTCCGCATTGATCAACGCCACCCAATCGCCTGTGCAAAGGGCGACGCCTTTGTTCATCGCATCGTAGATGCCCTTGTCGGGCTCGCTCACCCACATCGCCAGCCGGTCGTCGTATCGCCGCAACAGTTCCAACGTGCCATCGGTGCTTCCGCCATCCACGATGATGTACTCGAGATTCGGGTAGCTCTGCCCCAGCACGCTGCGAATGGTCCGCTCCAGGGTGGCCGCCCCATTGAACACCACGGTCACGATGCTCACCAAAGGCGCATCGGAACTTGAGGTGGGCGCATTGCCCCGCGTGCGCAGCCCGCCACTTGATCGCATCGCGGCAAATCTTCCGGTCTGCTCGCTCGGGCCGACCGGCGACAAGGGTTGATGATGCACGAGGCTATCAACAACCGGGCGCCCCTCCCCCTCGGAGACCGCCCTCAGCGATGAGCCTGTAACTTCCACCTCCGCAGCGCGTCCCACCCCCGATCACCGGCCCCTCACCGATGACCATAGCCGAATACAACGCCGCCGTGGACGCGCATGCCGATGGCTTGTACCGTTTCGCCTTGAAGCACATGCGTGATCGGGACCAGGCGAAAGACGCAGTTCAAGAGAGCTTCGCCCGGCTCTGGGCCAAGGTGGACCAGGTCGAGGGGGCCAAAGCCAAAAGCTATCTCTTCACCACCGCGCACCATGTGATCGTGGATGAAGCACGCAAAGGAGGGCGTGTGCGCCGCATGGAAGAGCACCACGAGGACATTCGGCATACGAGCATGGCGCAGCCCGACCTGAAGGAGGTGCTGGACGCCGCCTTATCCACCTTGCCCCCCATCCAGCGCAGCGTGGTGCTCCTGCGCGACCTGGAAGGCTACACCTACGAGGAGATCGCAGAGCTCACGGGCCTCAATCTGCCACAGGTGAAGGTGTACATCTATAGAGGTCGCACGGCTTTGAAAGAGTACATCGGCCAGCTCGATCTGGTGCTATGAAGCAGCGCATCGACCATAGCAACTACGAGGCCTGGCTGCTCGATCGGCTCGAGGGACGCCTTACGCCCGAAGAGGAGCGTGAGCTAGCGGCCTTCCTGCTCGCGAACCCGGACCTCGATACGGGCCTTGACGAGCTCCCAACAGTCAGCGATGAGGCAGCTGAGTTGGATGAGCGGACGAAGGACCGGCTCAAGCGAGCACTGCCCCCCGTCGGCCGTGTGGATGAGCATACGGTCATGGATTTCATTATCGCACGCTATGAAGGGGACCTCACCAGCCAGCAGGAAGCGGAGCTGGCCGATTTCATGCAAGCCCACCCGGAGCATGGTCGCGCAGAGAAGCTGTATCGCGCCTCGCGCCTCGAGAAGGAGCCGCTTTCACATCCGGAGAAGTCGGCGCTTCACCGCACGCTCCCGCCCGCCGGGCTTCCGGTTGCTGGAGACCTCGACGATTTCCTGGTAGCGCTCATGGAAGGCGATCTGAACGCTGAACAGGAGCGCGCGGTCGCGGCGATCATCGAGAGCGATGCCGGCGCGCGCGGATCATGGACGCTCATGCAGTCCACCCGGACACCGAGGGAGAAGATCGCCTACCCCGACAAGGGTTCGCTCAAGCGGAGTGCCCGGGTCATCCCGATCGCTTGGGGCGCGTGGGTTGCGCGCATGGCTGCTGCCGCAGCGGTGGTGCTCCTGTTCGGCTTGGGCTGGTGGTGGTTGCATGCACCAGCGGTGAACGAGGCGCGATACGCCGATCACGAACCCCTTCCGGCCGTGAAACGGGAAGCGACCACGGTTCCGCAGGGACATGGGCTTGCTCTTCAGGATTCAGCGATGGAAGAGCGCGCCGCGGCACCGCGCCGTGCGCAAGACCACCGGAATCACGGCACAAGGACTGCGCCGGTCGCTGACACTGCCGCCCACCATGCGCCAGCAGTTCCATTGAACAATCAACCGGAGCCGGCCCCTCCCTTGGTCGCGCATGAGCCGATTCAACAGCAGGACACCGCGCGCGATGATCAGCAGATTCTTCCGGATGCGGAAGAGATGGGGCCCGTCGCTTCGGTCGAATCGCCAGGCGAATCGGAGACCGCTGCCGCGCGAACCGTGCCCACCTTGCGTCAAGCACTCACCGGCGCTCTTCGGGAGCGCGTTCTCGACCGCCCGGCCGATTTCCCCCGGTCGCTTGACGATACGGATGCCGAGGTCGCCGCGGACCGTGCCGTGCGCGCCGTCGCTGGGCAGCATGCGGGCTTCGTCATGCGGCGCGATGCCCAAGGCCGCAACCGCGGCTTCC
Source organism: Flavobacteriales bacterium (assembly GCA_016788405.1). Lineage (GTDB taxonomy): Bacteria > Bacteroidota > Bacteroidia > Flavobacteriales_F > PHOS-HE28 > PHOS-HE28. Next base: position 10,872 of record JAEUSX010000015.1, on the reverse strand, counting down.
AATTGAAGCTGGGCCGGCATCTCGCTGTGAGCGCCCGCCGCTGAGCACCGCGCGAACCGCTCATCCGCGCCCCCGTACCGCTCGTCATCCAGCGCGTATATCTCTGTAACGATGGGCGCCCCGTCGCCGTCAGATGCGCAACAACACCACCACGCCATGAAGACCCGCATCACCCGCTATCTGCTCGTCATTGCCTCTGTGCTCACCTTGGGCTATGCCCGCGCCGCTGAGCCCATCGCAGTGAGCAAGCCCGCCACCGCCACCGTGCTCGATCGCGCCCTGGACCGCGCCTTGAGCCGCCATCTCACCTATCCCTGGCTGGAGAATGGCGACATGAACGGCAAGGTGCTCGTCAGCTTCAACATCGATACGGAGGGCAAGGTGCGCGTGATCAACTGCGTGAGCGAGAATGAGCAGCTGAAGGCCTACGTGCTCCGCAAGCTGTCCCGCGTCGACATCGGCTCCAACCCCGACGGCATCTGGAAGACCACGCACATGGTCATCGATTTCCACCCGGAGAGGGTCGGCTGAACAGCCAGGCCCATGGCGTTACGGCCCTGCGGGAGCAGGGCCGTTCGCTTTTCCTGAAGCCTGTAACTCCTCCGACGCGAGCCCGTCTCATGTTCATGAAAGGCACATCTATGAGAACCGCAGGCCTCCTCTTCGCATTGATCTTGACAGCGTCATCGGCGCTGGCGCAAACAGACACCACCAAGGCGCCAGCGGACTCCAGCAGCATGCAGGCGTTGGAGCTGCGCGTCACGCGCGATGAGGGATTCGCCGTGAAGATGAAGGAGGACGGCGAGGACACCGATGAGGGCGACTTCTCCTTCGACACCAAGTTCAAGCGCGTGGTCCTTCAAGTGAAGAACAAGCCTTGGGCCTCGGTCGAGGACAGCATCGCGCAGGTGATCAAGGATGCCCGCCGGGAGCGCCGCAACCTCTTCACGAATTGGGCGGGCATCGATGCCGGCGTGAATTTCCTCACCGGGGCCGATGGCGATGCCGACCTTGACGCCAACGCCGATTTCATGCAGCTCGACCACGGCCGCTCGCGCTTCGTGAGCATCAACTTTATGGAGCAGAAGATCGAGTTCGGATCGCACCATGCCGGCCTGCTCACCGGACTGGGCTGGGAGTTCGTGAACTACCGCCTTGCCAACGATGTGCTGCTCGCCCAGCAAGGCGACAGCGTCTTCGGCGTACCGGTGGAGGAGCCGCGCATCGACAAGAACAAGCTGCGCATGATGGGCTTCCGCATGCCGCTGATGCTCGAGTTCAATTCCAAGCGCGCCCCCCTGCCCACCGCCGCCGACATCGCTGCCATGAAGGCCGACACCACCGGAGCTCTGGCCAAGCGATTCCGGCCCTCGCGACGGCACAACGTCAACATCGCGTTCGGCGTGGTGGGCAGCTGGTACTTCGACACGATGTACAAGCAGCGCTACGAGGTGGATGGCAAGACCGTGCAGGACCGCGATAAAGGCGACTTCAACCTGCTGCCCTACCGGCTGGCCGCCGCCGCCCGCATCGGCTACGGCAAGTTCACCGTCTTCGCCGAACGGTCGCTTACGCCGCTGTTCCGTGAAGGGAAGGGCCCGGAGCTCACGCCGTGGGCCCTCGGCATCCAGCTGGTCGGGTTCAACTAGCGAGCGGGCGCCACGCGGAACAGCGTGCCGCGCAGCCGCCAGTTGAGCGTGGCGCCTACATTCGCGCTCCGCAAAACGCATCCTCCATGGGCCGCATCTTCGAGAAGCGCAAGCACAAGATCTTCGCGCGCAACGCCAAGCTCAGCAAGCTCTTCACGCGCATCGGCAAGGAGATCGCCATGGCCGTGAAGGCCGGGGGCCCCAATCCCGAGGCCAACAGCCGCCTCAAGGTGGCCATCCAGAACGCGCGGGGCATGAACATGCCCAAGGACAACATCGACCGTGCGATCAAGAAGGCGGCTGGCGGCGAAGAGGCCGATTTCGCCGAAGTGACCTACGAGGGCTATGCGCCCGGAGGCGTGGCGGTGTTCGTTGAGGCCGCCACCAACAACACCACGCGCACCGTGGCCAACGTGCGCAGCTTCTTCTCCAAATGCGGCGCCAACCTGGGCACCAGCGGCTCGCTGGCCCACATCTTCGACCGCAAGGCCGAGTTCGTGGTCGAGGGCGCCGCGCTCAAGGGCCGCGATGCCGATGAGTTCGAGATGGAGGTGATCGATGCCGGTGCCGATGATGTGGTGCGCGACGACGAGGGCTTCATCATCTACGCGCCCTTCGCCTCATTCGGCGCCATGCAGCAGAAGCTCGAAGCGCTCGGCGTGGAGGCCAAGAGCGCCGAGTTGAAACGATTCCCACTGGTCACTTCACCTGCGGACATCAGCACCGCGCGCGCCGTGCTCAAGCTCGTGGACATGCTCAATGAGGACGATGACGTGAACGCCGTGTACCACAACATGGACCTCACGGAAGAAGTGGAGGCGGAGCTGGAGAAGGGGTGAGGTCACCCGTCCCTGCGATCTCACCGCGCCTTGAACCGGATCTGGTACTTGGTGCCGCCCGCGCTGCCCTCCACGGTCATGCGGCCGTTCATCTGCTCCACGAGGCTCTCGATGAGCATGGTGCCCAGTGACTCGCCATCGGACTGCAGCTTATCCATCGGGATGCCTGTGCCGTCATCGGCATAGTGCAGGTCGAAGGCGCCGTCGTCGGCTCGGTGGATGCTGAGTTTGACGGAACCCGAAGCGCGGCCATGGAAGGCGTGCTTGAACGAATTGGTGATGAGCTCATTGAGCAACAGGCCCAAGGGCACCATGGTGTTGAGGCCGAAGGCGAGCCCCTGGTCGATATCGGTGCTGCACCGGATCCGCTCCTCCACGTCGTTCACGCGCACCAGTTCGGCGAAGAGCTCGTTGATGTAGAGCCCCACTTCCACTTCGGCGAGCTCATCGCCCTTGTACAGCTTCTCGTGGATCAGCGCCATGCTGGTCACGCGGCTCTGACTCTGGTCGAAGGCGGCTTGCAGGCGCTCATCGGTGAACGAGGCCGCCTGCAGGCGCAGGAGGCTGGCGATCACCTGCAGGTTGTTCTTCACCCGGTGATGCATCTCTTTGATGAGCACGCTGATCCGCTGATTGGCGCCTTCGAGCTTTTCCTTCTCGTCCTTCAGCGCGCGGGCCTGTTCATCGTCGCGCAAGCGCGCGGCTTTGAGGTTCTCCTTCATCCGGGCGAGCGCCAGGCCCAATTGGTCCTGCGGCCCGCGCACATTCACCGGGGCATCGTAGTCGCCCTTGCCAATGGCATCGGCGCTCCGGGCCAACGAGCGCAGGTTCTCCACCATGCCATTGAAGGCATGGGCCATCTCGCCGATCTCGTCGCCGGTGGTGACGCGCACCTTCACGTCCACGTCGCCGACGGCCATCGATCGCGCGGCACGGCCCACTTCGGCCACGGTGCCGCGCACGCCACGCGTGATCAGGAAGCCGAGCAGCGTCACCGCGGTGACCACGCCGACCAGGGCGGCCACCACGGTGAAGAGGCGGATCTCCGCATCGAGCGAATTGGCCTCGGCATTCTGCGTGATCAGGTCCAGGGAGCGGGTCTCCACGGCCCGCAGCTTCTCCAGCGCTTCAAGCGAGAGCTCCCACCATTCGCGCGGGGCGATGGTGAGATCGGGCGAACGGCGCAGCTTCACCGTGCCGATCAGCGACCGCATGAAGTTCACGTCCTCTCCGCGGAACATCTCCTGATAGGCCTGCAGCACTTCCGGCGGCGCCTCGCGCTCGAAGAGGAGCATGTTGGTCTCGTACGCGCTCACCTGCTCGCTGAGCTCTGTGACATCGCTGATGTCGATGGGGCGGATGCCATAGCCCACGGTGAGCTTGTCGCGCAGCACGCTCAGGGCCTCCTTGGCGCTGAGCAGCCGCAGGTGGGCGTAGAGGCGGTCCTTGGTGCCGGGGTCCAACTGCAGCCGGCCCGATCGCCCGAGCTCATCGAGCAGCGCCTGGTCCATGGCACGGTACGCCTGGCTCACGCTGGCGGCGTCGATGCGGCGGTCGCGCACCCGTTTGCGCAGCATGTGCAGGCCATCGAAGGGGCGCCGCGCCACCACCGCCGCGCTGGCCGGATTGCCTGGCAGCTCGAGGGTCACGAGCGCGCCATCCGTGCGTGCGTGCTGCAGGTCGAGCTTCTGCGGCAGCACATTCATGCCAGCCAGATAGCCGACTGAGATCGCGCGCTCGCGCTGCAGTTCATGGACCACGTTGGCATGCAGTCCGATCAGGCGCGTCTGCTGATCGATGTACTCCATCACGTCGAGGCGCTTGAGGCTGCCGTCGATCTGCTTGCCGATGAGCAGCACCATGCCCACAACCGGCAGGCCCAGGGTCACCATGAACTTGGTGCGAACCGGCAGGTCGGCGAAGCGGAGCTTCATGTGGGCAAAGTAGTGAACGGCATGGGGCGCCGCACCCGGCTACATTCGCCCCAGCGCCATCCGGTGGCGCACAACACCCATGAAGGAGCAGTTCGAGCGCCTCGATGCGCTCACGGCGAAGGCGCTGGAAGGCGGAGGGAAGGAGCGGATCGAGGGCCAGCATAAAAAGGGCAAGCTCACCGCGCGCGAACGCGTGAACCTGCTGCTCGATGAGGGCAGCTTCCAGGAGATCGGCCAGTTGGTCACCCACCGCAGCAGCAACTTCGGGCTGGAGAAGCAGAAGTTCCTGGGCGATGGCGTGATCACCGGGTACGGCACCATCGACGGCCGCCTCGTCTATGTGTTCTCGCAGGACTTCACCGTGCTCGGCGGATCGCTGGCCGAGGCGCATGCGCAGAAGATCTGCCGTGTGATGGACCTGGCCATGCAGAACGGCGCGCCCGTGATCGGCCTCAACGATAGCGGCGGCGCGCGCATCCAGGAGGGGGTGGTCTCGCTTGGCGGCTACGCCGACATCTTCTATCGGAACGTGCGCGCCAGCGGCGTGATCCCACAGATCAGCGCCATCCTAGGACCCTGCGCCGGGGGGGCGGTGTACTCGCCTGCGCTCACCGATTTCGTGCTGATGGCCGAAGGCACCAGCTACATGTTCGTGACCGGCCCGAACGTGGTGAAGACCGTGACGCATGAGGAGGTGAGCAGTGAGGACCTGGGCGGTGCGAGCACGCACGCCAGCAAGAGCGGGGTGGCCCACTTCACGGCCGGCAACGAGGTGGAAGGCATCCGGCAGCTGCGTCAGCTCGTGGGCTACATCCCCAGCAATTGCGAGGAAGAGCCGCCCACCCAGGCCTACACGCCCTGCGATGAAGCACGGCCCATGCTCGACACCATCATTCCTGACAATCCCAACCAGCCGTACGACATCCGCCAGGTGATGAATGCGGTGATCGACCCTGACAGCAGCATGGAGGTGCATGCCGAGTATGCGCGCAACATGGTGATCGGTTTCGCCCGCGTGGCCGGCCGCACCGTGGGCTGCGTGGCCAACCAGCCTGCGGTGCTCGCCGGCGTGCTCGACATCGACGCTTCGGTGAAGGCCGCGCGCTTCGTGCGCTTCTGCGACGCCTTCAACATCCCGCTGCTGGTCTTCGTGGATGTGCCCGGATTCCTGCCCGGCACGGATCAGGAGTGGCGGGGCATCATCAGCCACGGAGCCAAGCTGCTTTATGCGTTCAGCGAAGCCACCGTGCCCCGCATCACCATCATCACCCGCAAGGCCTATGGCGGCGCGTACGATGTGATGAACAGCAAGCACATCGGCTGCGACATGAACTTCGCCTGGCCCAGCGCGGAGATCGCCGTGATGGGCGCGAAGGGCGCCGCGGAGATCATCTTCAAGGGAGAGATCGCCAAGGCCGCCGACCCCGCTGCGAAGTGGCAGGAGAAGGAGCAGCAGTACAAGGAGCAATTCGCGAACCCCTTCGAGGCTGCCGCGCGCGGATACGTGGATGAGGTGATCCGTCCGTCGCAGACGCGCCAGAAGGTGATGGCCGCGCTGGAGATGCTGCGCAACAAGGTGGACAAGCTGCCGCGGAAGAAGCATGGGAACATCCCGCTGTGACCCTGCCGTGCGGCAGGTGTTGATTTCTTGACCTTCCTGGCCGCCGGGCCATGCGCCGGTGGTGGCACCTTCGTGATGAACAATCCGCCTGATCATGGTCGCCAGCCGCCGCACCTCATTGAGCCTCATCGCCATGCTCCTCATCACGGCGTGCCAGAAAGAGGACGACACGGCCACCGCCGATCCCGGCAGCAGTTCGGGGAATAGTGCCGCCAGCACCACGCCTTCCTTCTCCGACGCGGATGGCGTGCTGGCCGCCACGCGCTCCTACGTGGTGATCAGCACCGCGGTCGGTCCGCAGGAGCTCCTGGTCGGCCTTGCCGCGGGCGCCTTCAGCAACGACCAATTCGCGACCCGCGTAAACGTGGGGGCGGTCTCGTGCAATGGCGAATCGCTCAGCCTGCAGGCCGGCAACGACTATGCGTACGTGCCGCCAGCCACCAGCCCGACCGGCATCGACCTCACCGCTTCGAATGAAGTGACCTGGAACGTGGGTGGTGGCAGCGGATTCAGCGCTTTAACGCGCACCATCATTGGCCCTTACCCGATCACGGGCGAGATCGGCAGCGGCAGCACGGTGGTCCGCGGTTCAGGCCATACGCTCGCCGTCTCCACCGTGCTCAGCGCGGATTCGGTGCTCTTCGCGATCGGCCCCGTCACGCGCACGCTTGCGGGTAATGCGGCTTCATGCGCCTTCACCCCGGCAGAGCTTGGCGCGCTGAACGCAGGATCGGCGCTCGCGCAGGTGGTGTCGTATTCATCCGCCAATGAGGTGATCGGCGGCAAGCGCATCTACTTCGTCAAGCAATCGCTGCGCTCGCAGACGGTGACGGTGCAGTGATTCCATTTGGGGAACCGGCACCATGCGGTGAGCCGCTGAGCCCCCTGCGGTATTCACCGCATCGCAGGATGCACCCGGAACGCGCAGCTTTGCCACGATGCGCAAGCTGCTGATCCTTCTCATGCTCGCCATGGTCCGGCTCCCCATGACCCAGGCGCAGGGGCTGGATAGCCTGATGCGCGTGCTGTCCGAGCAGCATGGCGAGCAGCGCCTCCGCACCTTGAGCGAACTGCAATGGGAGCTGGGCTTCAGCGACGCGCCGCGCGCATTGGCCTACGGCAAGGAGGAGCTGCGCCTGGCAGAGAGCTTGGAAGACAGTTCGCTCATCGCACAGGCGGCGAACGACCTGGCCATCACCGAGTACCGGCTCGGGCATCTCCGGCTCGCGGTGGACCTGAACAAGCGCGCACTGCGCATCCGCACCGCCCTGGGTGACTCGGCAGGCATGGCGGCATCGCACAGCAAGGTGGGCGTGGCCTATACGGACCTGATGGAGTTCGATTCCGCGCTGACCCACGATTATGCGGCGGCGAGGATCTACGCGGCGATGGGCGATGTGCTCCGCTCCGCGCAGGTGCGGGGCAACATCGGCCATCTCTACCAGCTCATGTCCGACCTGCCGGCAGCCGAGCGGATCACGCGCGAGACCGTCGCGATTCTGCGGACGCAGGAGAACGATTATGCGCTGGCCGCTGCCATCGGACAGCTCTGCCAGGTGCTGCAGCACATGCACCGAACGGATGAGGCGTTGTCGGCAGGTCGGGAAGCCATGGCGCTTTATGAGAAGGTGGGGTCGAAAATGGACCTGGCGAACCTGAACAATGAGCTGGGCCAGGTCTGCAGGGATCGCGGCGACCACGCCGGAGGCTTGGCATACTACGAGAAGGCGCTGGCGCTTGGCGAAGAGTCGGGTGACCTCAACGGCGTGGCCACCTATGCCCTGAACGTCGCCAAGGCGTTGGTGGATTTGGGAAGACCCAAGGAGGCGCTACCTCTGTTCGAGCGCAGCGTGGCGCTTTGCCGCGCCGAGGACTATGACGACCAGCGCATGTCGGCTCTTTCGGGATGGGTCACGGCATTGGAGCGCGTCGGTGATCTGCGCGGAGCCCTCTCCCGGCAACGCGAGCTCACCGCTCTGCGCGACAGCGTGTACAATGCGCAGCGGCTCACCGCCCTGGCCGATATGCAAGTGCGCTACGAGACCGAGCGCACGGAGAAGGAGCTCGCGGAAGAGCGCCAACGCAGCCTCGAGCAGGAGAACCGGATCGTGCGGCAGCGGTTCCTCATCGCATTGACAGCGGGCGGCGCGCTGCTGGTGCTGCTCGGTGCCTGGCTCCTGGTGTCCCGTCAGCGCGCGCGCCTCAAGGCAGAGCGCGATGCGGCCATCATCGCCGAGCGTGAGCAGGGGCTGAAGGCGATGGTGGAGAGCACCGATGCCGAGCGCAAGCGCATCGCGCACGAGCTGCACGACGGTGTCGGGCAACTGCTCACCGGCCTGCGCATGCGCATGGATGCCGTATCGCGCGAGCAGCCCGCGCTTGCTGAGCTGCTCACGCTCGCCGACGATGCCAGCCGTGAGGTGCGGGGCATCGCCCACCGCATGATGCCCCGGGCGTTGGGTGAGCTTGGCCTTGTTCCGGCCTTGGCGGACATGCTGGACAAATCACTGAAGCTGCCCGGGATGCGCGTCACCTTCGAGCACTACGGCGTTGAGGGCCGCCTGCCCGCACCGGTGGAGACCGGTGTGTACCGCATCGCGCAAGAGCTGGTGAGCAACATCATCAAGCATGCGCGGGCCGGCCAGGTGAATGCGCAGCTGATGCGCAACAAGGGCCACTTGATCCTCATCGTGGAGGACGACGGCCTTGGCTTCGATCTGGCGAGCGCTCGCGGGGGCATGGGCCTATCAGGACTGCGCGATCGGGCCCGCCTGCTGCATGGAGCCATCGATATCCGCAGCACCCCTGGCGCGGGAACCGTGGTCACCTTGCGCGTCCCGCTCTCCAATGGAAATTCGCGAACGTCATGAGCACGTCTCCCGCCCCTATCCGCGTACTGATTTGCGACGACCATCGCGTCATCACCGAAGGCGTGCGCGTGCTGCTGCGCGGCGCCGATGGCATTGAATGCGTCGGAGAGGCGCATTCGGGCGTGGCCGCGCTGCAGCTGCTCGATCACCTGCATGCCGACGTGCTGCTCTGCGACCTCGACATGCCGGAGATGGACGGCTTCCAGCTGCTGGAGCGGGCCAGGGCGAAGCATCCTGTGCTGAAGGCGATCGTGCTGAGCATGCACGATGAGCCCGCTCTGGTGAGGCGCGCCATGGAAGCTGGAGCCAACGGCTACCTGGTGAAGAGCGCGGGCGGTGATGAGGTGGTGCTGGCCATTCGCGAGGCGCACGCCGGACGCACGCATTTCGGCAGCGGGGTGATGCAGGGCTTGATCAAGGAGGGTGCGCGCGTGCAGCAAGGCGGGGCGCTCCTCAAGGACCTCAGCGAACGCGAGGTCGAGGTGCTGGCCGCGCTGGCGGAGGGATTGGGCAACAAGGAGATCGGCGAGCGGCTCTTCATCAGCCCGCGCACGGTGGATACGCACCGCACCAACCTCATGCGCAAGCTCGATGTGCACAACGTGGCAGGTCTGGTGCGCATCGCCATCAAGGCCGGTCTGGTGCGCTGATCGGCACGGAAGGGCCAGGCACTGAGAAGCCCGGGTTACGGCCCGGGCTTCTCATGCGCGCCATCGGCTTACGGGCCAACAGCGATCGATGCGGTCACTCTTTGAATCCGACCAGGATGGCCACGCATCCAAGGTGGGTCATGTCTGCTTTGGGCCGGCTGGGGATCCAGACCACCAGGCGCATCTGCGTGGTGCTGGCGGCCTTGAAATCGAAGTGCGGCTTCGGCTCGTCGGCCATGCTCTCGAACACGATGCGGTTGTTCTGATCGACCAGCTTCCAATTCACTTCTCCGAGGATCTGATGCACGCACACCATCACGCGGTATTCCTGTCCGCTGTAGAAGGTCAGGGCCACTTCGGCCTCATCGCCGGGCGAGAGCTGCGCGCCGTTGAAGGTCTCGTTGAACTTGTAGGGGGCGAGGCCGGGCACGCACTTGTTCTTCGCGAACGATTTGCACTGGGCCTGCGCCGCGGTGGCGGTGAGGAGCAGACCGGCGGCCAGCAGGGCGGGGGCGAGGGCTTGGCGTAGCATGGCGTCGGTCAGTTGATGTAGGTATTGCGGATGGCGGCAGCCTTCTCCGTGATGGCCTTCAGCTGCGCATCGGTGAGGGTGGCGGGACCGCTCTCGGCGCCGATCACGGTGACGCCGTTCTCCTGGGTGGTGGTGGTTCCGCCGCCACCGGCCTGCACATCATTGAAGAGCGCTGCGAGCGCCTGCAGGTCGGTGCGCACTGCCTGCAAGGTCTCCTCTTCGCCGTAGGTGGCCATGAGGGCGTTGAGGTCGTTCAGCGAGAGCTTCTGCTCGGCGATGCGCTGCTTGAGCTCATCGTTGGGATTGGTGCCGGCCACCTGCGTGGCGATGTAGAGGCCTTCCACCCAGCCCCCGGCGATCATGAGCGCGCTGATGTTCTCGCGGTCGTTCACCTTGAGGTAACGGTCCATCTCCCAATAGGTCTCGCTGATCACGTCCATGAGCTTCTCGCGGTCGTTCTGGTTCTCCTCCATCAGCTGCATCGTGCTGTCGTTGAAGGCGCTGGTCACCCCGAGCTTGTCGGCCAGCCGGCGGGCGCAGCTGGTGTAGAACATGGTCTCCTGCGTGTGGTTGAACACGTTGGCGTAGCTCAGGTCGGCGCCGTACACGCCCAGGTTCAGCGCCTGCTTGCTGGCCGCGGTGTACTTGTCCACGTTCTTCACGTCGTTGAGGATCTTGCCGTTGTAGGCGGCACCGGCCTTCTTCAGCAAGGCGGCCGTCTCCATCGGCGAGGGGATGCTGTAGAAGATCTGCTTGGTGCGGCCCAGGCGCTCGTTC
>JAEUSX010000005.1 GCA_016788405.1 Flavobacteriales bacterium | reverse complement strand
CGGGCGCCCTTGCTCAGCGCCTGCTCCATGGCCGCGATGGTCTCCTCCGTATTGCCGCTGTAACTGCAGGCGATCACCAGGCTCTTGTGGTTCACATAGCCCGGCAGGTAGTAGTTGTTATAGACCTCGATGGGGCACTTGGCCTCCTTATGCACCAGTTGGGCGGCGATCCTTCCGCCGATGCCGCTGCCACCGAGTCCCGTGACCACCACGTTCGCGTAAGGGCCGCCGGGGGCTTTCAATTGGGCTTTGCGGCCGATCTCCAGGGCTTCCTTCAATTGCTTGGGAAAAGCGTCGATGAGGTGTTGCATGTGCTGTTGGATGCGGGCCGAAATTAGATCCGCTCCTACGCTTCTGTAGCGGGCCGGGTTGCCGGATACCTTCGCCGCCTGTTCCAAGCAGTCCATGTCCAACGCACTTTCCGATCAAGAAGTCATCCGCCGCGAGGCGCTCCAGAAGCTCCGCGCCCTCGGCATCGATCCCTTTCCTGCCGCTGAGTACAAGGTGACCGCCACTGCCGTGGAGGTGAAAGGCTTGTTCAAGGAGGAAGGAGAGCCGGCGCAAGTCGCCATCGCGGGCCGCATCATGAGCGTGCGCGTCATGGGCAAGGCCAGCTTCGCGGTGCTGCGCGACCACACCGGCGACCAGCAGATCTACGTGGCGCGCGATGAAGTGGCCCCCGGCGAGGACAAGGCGATGTACGATGAGGTGTGGAAGCACCTGCTGCACCTCGGCGATTTCATCGGAGTGACGGGGCATGTGTTCAAGACCCGAACGGGCGAGATCACCGTTCATGTGAAGCAGCTCACGATCCTCGGGAAGGCGCTGAAGCCGCTGCCGGTGGTGAAGACCGACGACGAAGGCAACGTGCACGATGCCTTCACCGACCCCGAGCAGCGCTACCGCCAGCGCTACGTGGACCTGAACGTGAACCCCGGCGTGAAGGAGACCTTCCTCAAGCGCTCGCGCATCGTCACGGCCATGCGCTCCTTCATGACCGAGAGCGGCTATCACGAGGTGGATACGCCTGTGCTGCAGCCCATCCCTGGCGGCGCGGCGGCACGTCCCTTCGTCACGCACCACAACGCGCTCGACATCCCCCTCTACTTGCGCATAGCCAACGAGCTCTACCTCAAGCGCCTCATCGTAGGCGGCTTCGAGGGCGTGTTCGAGTTCAGCCGCAACTTCCGCAACGAGGGCATGGACCGCACGCACAACCCGGAGTTCACCATCATGGAGCTCTACGTGGCGTACAAGGATTACCGCTGGATGATGGACTACATGGAGCGCATGCTCGAGCAAGTGTGCATCGCTGCCAATGGCAGGGCTGAAGCCACCTTCGGAGAGAACACGATCCAGTTCACAGCGCCCTTCAAGCGCATCACCATGTGCGGCAGCATCCAGGAGAAGACCGGCGCTGATGTGCTCGGAATGGATGAAGCCGCTCTGCGCTCGCTCTGCGCGAAGCACCAGATCCATGTGGAGCCCAGCATGGGCAAGGGCAAGCTCATCGATGAGCTGTTCAGCGCGCTGGTGCAGCCGGAATTGATCCAGCCCACTTTCGTGTGCGACTTCCCGGTGGAGATGAGCCCGCTGTGCAAGAAGCACCGCGACGATGCCCGCCTCACCGAGCGCTTCGAGCTCTTCGTGAACGGCTTCGAGCTGGCCAACGCCTACAGCGAGCTCAACGACCCCATCGATCAGCGCGAGCGCTTCGAGGCGCAACTGGAATTGCAGCAGCGTGGCGACGATGAGGCCATGTTCATCGATCAGGATTTCCTGCGCGCGCTGGAATACGGCATGCCGCCCACCAGCGGCGTGGGCATTGGCGTGGACCGCCTGGTGATGCTGCTCACGAACAACCCCGCGATCCAGGAGGTGCTGCT
>JAEUSX010000003.1 GCA_016788405.1 Flavobacteriales bacterium | reverse complement strand
CCCCAACGCACATCAACGTTCACGAGCGATCGGCCAAGCGCATCGTGCACTCCCACACTGCCCGGGCCGTCCACGAATGGCCAATCGAGCACCATGGTACTGCCCTCCATGACCGCCTTCGCGCCGGTGGAGTTGCCAGCGGTCGGGGTGCTGATGCCGACAGGGCCTAGGGTGCGACAGAATGTGTACTGGTCGATCAGCGTGATGGAGGCGCTCATGCTATCGGTGCGGTAGCCGTTGAAGGTGATGCATACGTCCTGGCCGTCATCCTGCACCTTCACCTCGCCGAACTGACCGTTCCAGGGATTCGGATTCGGGAACACGCCTCCTTGGTTGAAGTTGCCGCCCTTGTAGGAGCCGTTCCGGCTGATCGCGGCGGCTTGGAAAATGGGGTAGTGGTATCGAAGGTCTTGCGCGCTGCTGAAGTCGGCATTCGCGCCATCATCGATGGCGAGCATGTGCGCATCGCCGCACAGGATGAACAGGTTCTCGACTTCCTGCGCGTAGAGGAAGTCGTTGATCGCGGTGCGCTCATCGGGCTGGCAGGCCCAATTCTCGGGATAACCCGTGCTGTTCCAGGTGAGCGGCGACACCCACGCGGCGATGAGTCCGTTGTCGCGAGCATGAAGGAATTGCTGCAACAACCAGGTGTACTGCCCGAAATCCATCATCGAGTCCGATGATTTCGAGGAGCGCAGGTCGCTCAGGATGAAATGCACCCGCCCGATGGTGAAGGCTTGATGCACGCTCACCTCATCGTTCAGCGGGTACTGCGGCACGTAATCACGGTATGCGCGCGCGGCGCTGTACTTCCCGAGCGAATTGCCGTCGGACCCATTGCCGGAGAAATCATGGTCGTCCCAGACATAGGCGATGGGCGCCTGGTGGAGCAAGTCCTTCATGGGCGACCAGCCGAGCACGTCCTCGCGGTAGGGCACGTAGTGCACCTCAACGTCGGTCGAATTGGGGTCGCGGTAATGAAGGTCTCCGGTGCTGAGGAAGAAGAGCGGGTCGAGGTCGCGCATGGCCTGCCACACCGGGTGCATGGAGAAGCCGTTGCAGGAACCGACCACGAAGGAGAAGGAAGCAGGCCCTGCTTGAGGAGTCCGGAAGCTCCCTGAATGCAATGCGGACGTATCCAGGATTCCGTCAACTTCGAAGCGATATGTGTAGCCGGTGCCGGGCAGAAGGCCCGTCAGTTCCATGCGCGCCACGAGGTCATGCACCGAATCAGCCGCCGCGAGATCGGTATACTGAGGCTCCCCGGTACAGGGCTCTGCGCAATACGCCACCCGCACGCTATCGGTCTCGGTGCCGATGCGTGCGCGGATGCCAACGCTGGTCGAGGTGAGCCCTCCGCTCCAAAAGAGCTGCACGCCCGGTTGCCCGGAACAGATGCTGCTGATCAGGAATGTGAATGGCGCGAGCGAGCGCATGCGTGCGCACGAAGATGGGCCACCCGCTCAGAACGGCAAACCGATGGGCCAGGTCACCGCCGCCACCACACAGGCGAAGCCGAGGGCCGCCCCTGCCAGCACCTGCAACGGGGTATGATCGCTTGCGAGGAGCCTCGCCGTGCCCAAGGCGCCGGCCAGCAGCACCAGTCCGCAGATGGGGATGAACGCGCCCATGCGGTGCATCAGCTCCAAGGCCACGATGGCGCCAAGGCAGCCGCCGATGCCCACCATGTGCGCGCTGATCTTCCAGCGCAACGTGATCATGGTGGTGAGCGCGAGCGCCAGCACCGCGCCGCCGAAGAGCGCCAGCAGCAGCGGATGAAGCGGCAGCTTGTGCAGCAGGTACCAGGTCATGGCCTGGTAGAGCAGGGTCATGGTGAAAGGCGCGATGCGATCCGCGCGACGTGGCATCTCCAGGCTGGTGAGCATGCCGGCGCGCTTCAGCAGCAAGGCGCTGGTCAATGGGAACACGATGGACATCAAGGCCACCATGCCAAGCAGAGCTAAGCGCGATTCCGCAGCCATGAAGTAGCTCAGATGCAGGTCCAGCTCCAGCGCCAGCCAGAGCGTGAATACGGGCATCAGCAGCGGATGCAGCGCGTACGAGAGGAAACGGGCGGCTGGGAGCACTTGGAAGAGCAGGGTGCTGCGAGCGGCGAGTTTACAAGCGGAGAGCGGCAAGTCCGTTGGTAGTGGATCGGACTTCGGGTATTCCGCCTGATAGCGCGCGTTGGCCAGGCGTGAGCGGCAGGTCAAATGCCGCGGCCTTCCTCGCCTTGCGCTAACTGGCCGCTCCCGGCTCGCCGCTTCGCTAGAGCTGCTTCCGCAGCCGCGCCACCGGCAGGCTCAATTGCTCGCGGTACTTGGCCACGGTGCGCCGCGCGATGTTGTAGCCCTTGCTGATGAGCAGCGCCGTGAGCTCGTCGTCGGTGAGCGGCTTGCGCTTGTCCTCGGCCTCGATCGCGTCCTTCAGGATCTTCTTCACCTCGCGCGTGCTCACCTCTTCGCCCTCCTGGTTGGTGAGGCTCTCGCTGAAGAAGAACTTGAGCAGGTAGGTGCCGTGGTTGGTCTGCACGTACTTGCTGTTGGCCACGCGGCTGATGGTGCTGATGTCCATGCCCACCTTCTCGGCGATGTCCTTCAGGATCATCGGCTTCAATTTCGTCTCGTCGCCGCTGAGGAAGAACTCGCGCTGGTGATTCATGATGGCTTCCATCGTCACCAGCAGGGTGTGCTGCCGCTGCTTGATCGCATCGATGAACCACTTGGCGCTGTCGAGCTTCTGCTTGATGAAGAGGATGGCGTCCTTGGCGGCCTTGTCCTTCTTGTTGCGCTGGTACTCCTGCATCATGTCGCGGTAGGCGCGGCTGATGCGCAGCTCTGGCGCGTTGCGGCCGTTGAGGCCCAGCTCCAATTGCCCATCCACGGCCATCACGCTGAAATCGGGCACGATCTCCTGGCGCGGCGCGCTGGTCTCGCGCAGGGTGTTGCCGGGCTTGGGGTTGAGGCGGATGATGAGGTCGATGGCGTCCTTCAGCGCGTCCTCCTCGATCTCCAAGCGCTCCAGGATCTTGTCGTAATGCTTCTTGCTGAAGGCATCGAAGTGCTTGTCGAGGATCGCTTCGGCCACGCGCTGGTCCAGGCTATGCGGCATCCTCCGGACTTGAAGCAGCAGGCATTCGCGCAGGTCGCGCGCTCCGGTGCCAGCGGGGTCCAGTTCCTGCACGGCGCGCAGCGCCTTCTCCAATTCGGCCACGTTGGCCATCACGTTCTGGGTGAATGCGAGGTCGTTCACCACGGCGTGCAGGTCGCGGCGCAGATAGCCGTCCTCATCGAGGTTCCCGATCAGGTGCTCGGCGAGCATCTCGGTGCGCTCATCGCAATCCACCAGGGAGAGCTGCGCCTTCAGATGGTCCTGGAAGGTGGTGCCGCCGGCCAGGGGGATATCGCGCTCCTCTTCATCGGGGCCGGTGTTCTTCGCGCTCAGCTTGTAATCGGGCGTGTCGTCGTCCGGGAAATAGTCGCTCAGGTCGAAATCATCGCGCTCCTGGTCCTCGTGGTCCTCGCTGTCCAGCTCTCCGCTCTCGGCGATGGCCTCCTCCTCGGTGGGCGTCTCCTCATCGTTCTCTTCATCGCCGCCCTCGAGCGCCGGGTTCTCCTCGAGTTCCTGTCGGATGCGCTCCTCCATCTCCATGGTCGGCAGCTGCAGCATCTTCATGAGCTGGATCTGCTGCGGCGATAGCTTCTGCTGGA
Organism: Flavobacteriales bacterium; assembly: GCA_016788405.1. Classification (GTDB taxonomy): domain Bacteria; phylum Bacteroidota; class Bacteroidia; order Flavobacteriales_F; family PHOS-HE28; genus PHOS-HE28. The sequence goes on along the minus strand of JAEUSX010000003.1, from coordinate 12,428 downwards.
GCTTCTGAAATAGGCCTTGCTTGAGCATGTCGGGGCGAAAGTACGGGGGGCATGAAGGCCTCGGATTCACCGACCGGCCCCAGCGCTCAATCAATGCGCGGCGACGATTGCCATGCGCGCACGGGTACATTCGTGCCCACAACTTCAATCCCATGCTCAAGCCACTCGCGCTCGCCACGCTCGGAACACTCGCCCTCTCCATGCACGACCCGTTGCCCGACCTTCAGATCGGCGCCGCCATGCCCGCCACCGATGTGAAGCTGAAGAACGTCGATGGCGAGATGCGCTCATTGAAGGAGCTCGCCGGAGCCAACGGCCTGCTCGTGGTCTTCTCGTGCAACACCTGTCCATTCGTCATCGGCAGCGAAGGCAGCGAGGGCTGGGAAGGCCGCTACCCGGAGCTCATGGCCTACGGCGCCCGCTTCGGCGTTCCGGTGGCGCTGATCAACAGCAACGAGGCGAAGCGCGACCAAGGTGATGGCTTCGCGGATATGCAGGCACGCTACAAGGAGAAGAATTACATCGGCGCCTACCTCCTCGACGCGGGCCACAAAGTGGCGGATGCCTTCGGCGCGCGCACCACGCCGCACGTGTTCCTCTTCAACAAGGAGGGCAAGCTCGCCTACAAGGGCGCCATCGACGACAACGTGGCGAGCGCCGCGCAAGTGAAGGAGCGCTGGGTATTCAAGGCCATCGACAACATGGCTTCGGGACAGCCCATCGATCCGGCCACCACGCGCAACATCGGCTGCAGCATCAAGCGCATGCCGCACCAGCATTGATCCTTGTTCCCCAGATGCCCGTCCCGACCCCGGGGCGGGCATCTTCTTTTCCACCGCACCGGAAGCCTTGCCACTGGGGCCTAAGCCGCGCGCCGATGCCACGATCCGTTGAAAACTGCATGCGCGCGGGCCATGGCGCGCGACTTCCTTTGCACCAAAGGCATCAACGATGAACGTCCTATTGATCGGCGGCGGCGGCCGGGAGCACGCATTGGCATGGAAGATCGCGCAGAGCTCCCTGCTCGATTCGCTCTATGTGGCGCCCGGCAATCCCGGCACCCTGCGGCATGGCCGTTCGGCCGGCATCGACCCCGCCGATCACAAGGCCCTGCGCGCTTTCCTCCTGGAGAAGAGGATCCGCATCGTGGTGGTGGGGCCGGAAGGCCCGCTGGTGGAGGGGATGCATGACCGCATCGCGGCCGACCCGAAGCTGGAGGGCATCACCGTGATCGGGCCCAAGGCCGAAGGCGCGCGCCTCGAAGGCAGCAAGGACTTCGCGAAGGAGTTCATGTTCCGGCACAACATCCCCACGGCGGCGCACCGCACCTTCGTGAAAGGCCAGTTGCAGGATGCGATCGAGCACCTGGATCGCGTGAACGCGCCCTACGTGATCAAGGCCGATGGCCTGGCAGCAGGCAAGGGCGTGATCATCACCAACGACAAGAAGGAAGCGGCCAAGGCCCTGCGCGACATGCTGCAGAGCGGCAAGTTCGGCGAGGCGGGCGAACGCGTCGTGATCGAGCAGCACCTCAAGGGGGTGGAGTGCAGTGCCTTCCTCATCACCGATGGCGAGGCCTTCAAGATGCTTCCTGCCGCCAAGGATTACAAGCGCATCGGCAACGGCGACAGCGGCCCCAACACGGGGGGCATGGGCGCGGTGTCACCGGTGCCCTTCGCCGACAAGGACTTCATGCAGAAGGTGCACGATCGCGTGGCGGCGCCGACCGTGCGCGGGCTGAAGAAGGACGGCATCGCGTACCAGGGCTTCCTCTTCATGGGCCTGATGAACGTGAATGGCGAGCCTTACGTGATCGAGTACAATGTCCGCCTTGGCGATCCCGAGACGCAAGCCATCCTGCCACGGCTGAAGAGCGACCTGCTCGACCTGTTCGAGGGCATCGCCACAGGCACGCTCAGTGAGCGGCATGTGGATGTTGACGATCGCACGGCCGTGACCATCGTGCTGGCTTCTGCGGGCTACCCCGGGGAATACGAGAAGGGCAAGGCGATCACCGGCGCCGACCAGGTGCGCGATGCCTACGTCTTCCATGCGGGCACGCGCCTGAAGGGCGATCAACTGGTTACCGACGGCGGCCGTGTCCTGGCCGTTACGGGCATCGGGAAGGATCTGGATAGCGCGGTGGCTTCGGCGTATCGGGCTGCCTCGGCGATCGAGTTCGAAGGATGCTACAGGCGCGACGACATCGGCAAGGACCTGGTGAAACAGCCCGCGCAGCGCGCAGCCGCCAAGCAGCCGACCGCTTAGGCCAGCGTGCCGTCCTGCTTGGCCTTGCGGTTGTAGCGGCCTTGCAGACGGAGCCAGTAGATCAGGCCGAAGAACAGGATCAGGGAGGTCATCGTCACCGGACCCCAGCCCATGGTCGTCAGGATGCTGAAGGTCCACTCGAGGAAATGGCCGAGGCCGAAGGCGATGTCTTGCATGGCGTTAGCGTTGCGCGCCTGCTGGCCGCAGGCCGGGCGAAGATAGGAGGGCCGTCCCAAGGTGGACGGCAGCTATCCGCCACCGACCTTCGCCCGCGCCTTCCAAGGCGGTATCGCGCTCATGATCGCCGCATTCTTCCGTAGCAACCAGCCCGCCGTGATGGTGGCGGTCCCAGTCGTGCTCGCGGCGCTCTTCATGCCGGCATTCTGGCACGCTCCGTCAGCGGCGGAGGCCCAGATGCCGATAGCGGCTTTGATGCGAGACCTCATGGGCGACGCGGCTTGGGCGCATGCGCTGCTCGGCATCGTGCTCATCGCGGCGGTCGCGATGCAGCTCACGGTGATCTGCAATGCGCTGGAATTGATCGACCGGCGCAATCACCTCGTGGCCTTCACCATGCCGGTGGCGCTGGCCGGGCTCGGGAGCGCGGCCTATGATCCGGCCCTGTTGGGGATGCCCGTTCTGCTCATGGCCATGCGCCGAACCTGGTCCATCAACAACGCCGGGCCAGCGCTGGCGGCGCTCTTCGATGCCGGCCTGCTCCTGGGCCTGGCCACCCTGTGCTACCTGCCGTACGCCTTCGTCCTTCTTGCCATCTGGGCCTCCACCTCGCTCATTCGGCCGTTCAACTGGCGCGAGTACCTCATGCCGCTCTTCGCGCTTGTCCTGGTGTTCTATCTGACGTGGATCGCGCTGTACTTGATCGACCCTGCTCCGTGGCATCCGATGCTGGCCATGATGAGCGCTGCCGAGGATCCCGCTGTGCTATGGAATGGCGCGGCGCGTAAGTCATTCATCGTCCTGCTGATTCCCATCCTGCTCATCGCGCTGTCAGCCTTCAATCGCAGCCACGCCCGGAGCGTGATGCGCGGAAAGAACCTGCGTTCGGCTTTCATGGCGTTCGCGCTGGCGTTGAGCGTGATCATGGGCCTGCTCTCCGTGTTCAAAGGGAGCTTCCCTGCCGTGCTGGCGGCTGTTCCTGCAGGGGTGCTCCTGGCCTATCCCTTGGTGAGCCCGAAGCGCGGCTGGCTGGCCGAGGCGGCGTGCCTAGGGCTACTGGCCCTGGCGCTGTGGACGCGTTGGGCCTGATGGCAGCATCGGGAAAGCCGCTAACCTTGGGCATCCAAACACGCCTCATGAGTCCAGCAGGCGCGCTGCGAATAACGACCGGTCTAACAAGCCTTCTAGTTGGAGGGATGGTCATCGGGCAGTCCATGAGCATCGTCGACGCCACCACCTTGGCCCCGGTCGAGGGCGTGGTGCTGGTCAGTGCCCCTCGAGGCGTCACCGCCATCTCCGATGCCAAGGGCCATGTAGAGCTCGCGACGTTCGTCGGCCGTGATTGGATCGTGACCAACCACCTCGGCTATCAACCGGATTCCGTCGCCACAAAAGCTGCAGCCGGCGCCGTGATGCGGTTGCGGCGGAAAGCCATCGGCCTGGAAGAGGTGGTGATCTCCGCCAGCCGCTTCGAGGAGAAGCGCCGCGATGTGCCCGAGCAGGTGGATGTGATCAAGCGCCGCGAGATTGCCTTCCTCGATCAGCAGACCACGCCCGACCTGCTGCAGAACAGCGGCGCGCTCTTCGTGCAGCGCAGCCAGATGGGCGGCGGCAGCCCGGTGATCCGCGGCTTCGAGGCGAGCCGTGTGCTGCTCGTCATCGACGGCGTGCGGCTGAACAACGCCATCTACCGGGCCGGCCACCTGCAGGACCTGATGACGGTGGACCAGAACGCGATCGAGCGCGTGGAGGTGATCAGCGGCCCAGGCTCCGTGGTGTATGGCAGCGACGCGCTGGGCGGCGTGGTCCACATGATCACGCGGCAGCCGCGCTTCCGCGATGGCGGGGGCATCGGAACGAGCGGGAGCGCATTGCTCCGCGGCAGCACAGCGAACAGCGAGAAGACCGCCAGCGCCACCATCGAGCTGCGCGCGCGGCGGATCGCCAGCCTGACGAGCATCACCGCCAGCGACTTCGGCGACCTGCGCCAGGGCAGCGTGCGCGACAGCCGGTACGGCGATTGGGGGCTCCGCCCATTCGTGGTGCGCACGGAGGATGGCAAGGACTCGGTGCATGTCAATCCGGATCCATTGATGCAGGAGCCCACCGCCTACAAGCAGATCGACGTGCTGCAGAAGCTGCGCGCGCGCACCGGATCGCTCCTTCACACGCTCAACGCGCAGCTGAGCACCACCACCGATGTGCCGCGCTACGACCGGCTGAGCGAGTACGCGCGCGACACGCTGGGCAACTACATCCCGGCCCAGAGCGAGTGGTACTACGGCCCGCAGAAGCGCATGCTCGTCTCCTACGGCCTGGAAGCGGAACGGTCCAGTGGCGTCTTCAACCGGGCGCGCCTCACGCCTTCGTTCCAATGGATCGAGCAGAGCCGCCACTCGCGCGGCTTCGGGAGCAGCCGCCTGGGCCACCGCACGGAGCAGGTACAGGTGCTTGGACTCAACGCCGACTTCGAGAAGCGCTTCGCGAAGCATGAGCTGCGCTATGGAGCCGAGTTCTATGGCAACACCGTCCAGTCGCGCGCGGAGAGGGAGCACATCCGCACCGGCGAGATCACCTACCTCACCACGCGCTACCCGAACGGCGGCTCGAGCATGAACAGCTACGCGGCCTATGTCTCGCACACGTTCGAGGCGAGCGAGCATTGGGTGCTGAGCGGCGGGCTCCGCTTCTCGCATGTCGATCTGGAAACGAGATTCGCCGATGACCGAGGCTACCAGTTCCTCAATGGCAGCTATGCGCAGCGAAACAGCGCGGTGAATTGGCGATTGGGCGCTGTGTGGATGCCGGGCCGCCAATGGCGCATCACCGCGCTGGCCAGCACCGGCTTCCGTGCGCCGAACGTGGACGACATGGGCAAGGTCTTCGATAGCCAGCCGGGCGTGGTGATCGTGCCGAACGTAGACCTCGAGCCGGAGCGCACCATGAATGTCGAGGTGGGCGTGAGCAAAGTGGTCACCGACCGCTTGCAGGCGGAGGCCACAGCGTTCCAGACGTTCTACACCCATGCGCTGATCGTGAGCGATTATTCATTCAACGGCCAGGACAGCATCGACTACGACGGCACCCAGAGCCGGGTGACGGCTCTGAGCAACCAGAAGGAGGCCTACCTCCAAGGCGTGCAGGGTCGATTGACGCTGGTGCTGTGCAAGCCGTTGATCATCACTGCCGGCGCGACCTATACGTATGGGCGTGTCCGCACCGACAGCACCGACCGGCCATTGGACCATATCCCACCGGTGTTCGGCCGCGCCGGCGTGCAGTGGACCGGCAAGCGCGTGCAAGCCGAGGCCTACGTGCTCTTCAATGGCTGGAAGCGGATCGCCGATACGGATGCCACACCGGGCAGCGAGGACAATCTGATCTACGCCACCGCTGACGGGACACCCGCCTGGTACACGCTCAATGCCCGCGCCTCGTTCGCCATCAGCAGCAAGCTGGCGCTGCAGGCCGGGCTGGAGAACATCGCCGATGTGCACTACCGCACCTTCGCCAGCGGGGTGAGCGCGCCGGGCAGGAACCTTCAATTGAGCCTGCGATTCTCCTGGTGATGGCACGAAGCGAGAAGGGCCGCCTCATGGCAGCCCTTCACTCGAATGGAATCATGGATCAGCGTCCGCGCGCGGTGCTGTAATTGATCTTCAGGGCGTTGCTCTTGCGCAGCTCCTGCTTCACGTCCGTGATGAACTTCATGTAGGTGTCCTTGTCCACCTTCAGCGAGCGGGTGATCTTCCCTCGCAGCACTTCATCGCGCCGCTCCGTGTTCGCCTTCACCCAAGGGTCGATCTCCTCGAGCTTCGCGAACTGGTCGTTCAATTGCAGCATCGGCTCGGTGCCCAGCTGCTTGTCCATGGGCGGGCCGATGTAGAGGTAATCCACCAGGGCCTTGTCCTCGAGCTTGGCCACCTCCTTGGCTTCGGGCAGCACCACCTTCACTTTCAGGTCCACTTCGCGCATCACGGTGGTCACCATGAAGAAGAAGAGGAGCATGAAGATGATGTCGGGCAGCGAGGCCGTGCTGATCGCCGGGGTGCCGGATTTCTTTTCCTTGAAGCGCGACATGGCTCAGTTCTTCTTGGTGAGGTCAACCGGTTCGGCTTCCGAGATGCGCTGCGGGTACACGAGGCGGATGGCCTTGATCTTCGGCTGGTCCTCCTCCTTCTTCTCGTCGAGCTCGGTGAACTTGCGGCCGAACTTCTCCTGGCTCAGCTCATCGCGCAGTTCGCGGATGCCGGATTCCAGTTCGTTCTGCACCTGCACGTACATGTCGTAGCTGGTCTTGGATCCGGTCTGCAACGAAATCACCGCTGAAGGTGGCAGCTCATTGTATGGACCGATCAGATCGATCGCGCTGAGCTTGGCCTCCCACTTGGTCACCGCTTCCTGATAGGCCGCCTTCTGCTTGTCGTCAGTCGCGGCGGCCACGCCGGCCTTGTTCTCAGCGATGCGTTGCTGCACCACGTCCTTGGTCACGCGGGTCTTCTCCGGCATGTTCTCCAGGTTGGCCGGGTTCTCCATGAACTCCTTGGCCCCGGCGCGCAGGTCCTTGATGTCCATGGGCTCACCCTCCACGAGGAGCTGGTCGGCGTCGTTGATCAGCACCACGTACACGTTCCGCTCCTTCACGATGTCGGTCTGCTCCTGATCCTCCACGATGGGCGGCAGCAGGCGCAGGATGCCCACATCGGTATCCATGGTGGTGGTGACCAGGAAGAAGATGAGCAGCAGGAAGGCGATGTCGGCCATGGAGCCGGCATTGATCTCGCCTGGGCCTGGCTTGGCACGTTTCTTCAGCATGGTGGCTTACTTGAGCATGCGCCGCACTTCGCCCACCAGGATCGCGCCCACGGCGCCGAGCATGGCCAGGTAGGTGAGGATGAGGCCGGCGCCGATCCATTTGGAAGTGCCTTCACTGATGTTCCACTCCGGACGGGTGGCGCCATCGGAGACGAAATAGGCGATCACGGTGATCGCAAGCACGCCACCGATGCCGATGAGCGACTTCTTGTCGATGCCGATCAACGCGAACCCTAGAGAGGCTAGCGCGGCCACGCCAAAGGCGATGTAGGAGATCCAGAGTCCGGCGTTGATTCCGAAATCACTCCCGGTGTAGATCAGCAGCGTGAACAGCACGCCGAGCGCCCCGATGACCCACATCGCGATGCGCCCGATGGGGGATGCCTTGTGGTTCATCGTGCTCAGTGCTTGGCCGCGTTGTTCTTCACCAGAAGATCAACCAGTGCGATGGATGCCTCCTCCATCTGCCCGGTGATGCTGTCGATCTTGCTCTGCAGGTAGTTGTAGAAGATCTGCAGGATGATGGCCACGATGAGGCCGAACACGGTGGTGAGCAGCGCCACCTTGATACCCACGGCCACAATGGCCGGGCTGATGTTATTGGCCGCCGCGATCTGGTCGAAGGCCACGATCATACCCACGACGGTTCCGAGGAATCCGAGCATGGGGGCCAGGGCGATGAATAGGCTGATCCAGGGAAGGCCGCGCTCCAGACGGCCCACTTCCACGCCGCCGTAGGCCACGATGCTCTTCTCGGCGATGTCCACGCCTTCATGCGCACGGTCAAGGCCCTGGTAGAAGATGCCACCGATAGGCCCCTTGGTGTTGCGGCAGACCTCCTGGGCAGCGTCGATGCCACCGGACTTGAGCGCCGCTTCCACGCTGCTGAGGAGCTTGGTGGTGTTGGTGCTTGCCATGTTCAGGTAGAGGATGCGCTCGATCACGATGGCCAGGCCGAGGATCAAGCACACCAGCACCGGCGCCATCCACACGGGGTCGCCCTCGATGAAGCGCTGCTTGAACATCTGGTGGCCGCTGGGCTCATCGGCTGCGGCAGCCACTTCCGTGGAGGCGGCGGCCGGCGCATCCTGCGCCATCAACGGGGTGCTGATCATGCTGATGCCGATGAAGGCGATCAGGCAGAGGGACACGAACTTGCGTAGCATGTGAGAGGGTTTGCTGGGGTTGTTGTCGGTGTTGGTTCCGTTGAAAGCGGGTCAAAGATGGCAGTTAGCGGCTGACCTCCGATGGGGTGTGAACGGCACAATTGCGTTGACGGGATTGGCCTCCCTACGGTCGGCCTTTCCCGTTGGGGAGGGCTTCATTGCGGATCGGCGGCCCTGTGGGCCTTGGATCATTCGCGTTGTCCGCTCGCCCGAGCAAGCTCGGCTCGCTGCATTCAGGATCAGGGATTGGCCTCCTTCGTCGGCCTTTCCCATTGGGGAGGGCTTCATTGCGGATTGACGGCCCTTCGGGCCTAGGATCATTCGCGTTGTCCGCTCGCCCGAGCAAGCTCGGCTAGCTGCATTCAGGATCAGGGATTGGCCTTCCTTCGGTCGGCCTTTCCCATTGAGGAAGGCTTCATTCCAAAGCGTCGGCCCTGCGGGCCTCCGGCTGATTGCGCTGTCCGCTCGCCCGAGCAAGCTCGGCTCGCTGCCATCGCAATCAGCCGAGCGGCTTCGCCGCTCGCTTTGCAATGGCGGAGAGAGAGGGATTCGAACCCCCGTTACCCTTTCAGGTAAACGCACTTTCCAGGCGCGCGCCTTCAACCACTCGGCCATCTCTCCGGTTATGCATCGGATGGCGGTTCCACTGCCGTCCGAAGGGCGGCCAAGGTAGCAAAAGGACCTTCCGGCCTTGGGCTGCGCGAGCAGCGGCATGGGGTGATCCGCGAGCGGTTGGGCGAGCACGTTAACCCAACGTCAATTCTCCGGCGATCGGTGCCGCCATTCGTTGGGCGAAGTCCTCCGCAGGCTGATCCTGCCCCAATAGGAACATGGCCTTGGTGAGCGCCGCCTCCACCGTCATGTCTGCGCAGGGAATCACGCCCAGCTCCACGAAGGCGCGACTGGTCACGTACCGGCCTTGCTCCACGCGGCCGCCCACGCATTGGGTGGCGTTGAGCAGGTGGATGCCACGCTCCCGCGCCTCGCGCAAGGCGGCGACGAAGTCCGGATCCGTGGGGCCGTTGCCGCTTCCGAAGGTGGTGAGTATGGCGGCCCGCAGTCCGGGGGAGGAGAGCGCACTGCGCACCCAGCCTCCGCTGATCCCGGGGAAGAGCCGCACCACGCCGACATGGTCATCCAAGCGCTCATGCATGTTGAGGGAACCGGCGCGCTGCGGAAGGATGGCGGAGCGGTCCCATTTGATGCGCACGCCGGCCTCGGCCAATGCGGGCCAGTTCGGCGAACGGAAGGCCTCGAAGCGCTCGGCATGGACCTTCACCGTGCGGTTGCCTCGAAGCAGCCGGTACTCGAAGTACACGGCCACTTCCGGCACCATGGCCCGGCCCTGCTCATCCTTGGCCGCGGCGATCTCAATGGCCGTGATCAGGTTCTCCTTCGCATCGGTGCGGATGGTGCCGATGGGCAGCTGCGATCCCGTGAGGATCACCGGCTTCGACAAATTCTCCAGCAGGAAGCTGAGCGCGCTGGCGGTGTAGGCCATGGTATCGCTGCCGTGCAGCACCACGAAGCCGTCGTGCTTGTCGTAGTGCTCGCCGATGATCCGTGCAACGCGCACCCAATCCGCCGGGCGCATGTCGCTGCTGTCGATCGGCGTCTCGAAGGCCACGCTCTCCAACCGCACGCCCACGCGTTCCAGCTCCGGCACTTGCTCTTCAAGGTGCTCCAGATCCATGGGGCGCAAGGCGCCGGTGCGCGGATCGGCCCACATGCCGATGGTGCCGCCGGTGTAGATCAGCAGTACGCTCGCGCTCATCGCTGGAAAAGTAGCTCCGCATTGCGGGTTGTGATGGCCTCGATCTCTTCCACAGCATGGCCCGTGGCTTCCGCGAGCCGGGCCGCGATGCGCGGCAGGTAAGCGCTCTCGTTGCGCTTGCCGCGATAGGGCACCGGTGCCAGGTAGGGCGCATCGGTCTCCAGCACGCAGTGCCCGGCTCCCACTTCGCGCATGGTCTCGAACAGGCCGCCCTTGGGGTAGGTGACCACCCCGCCGATGCCGAGGTAGAACCCGCCCAATGCGATCACGCGGCGCGCTTGTTCAGGATTGCCCGTGAAACAGTGGAGAACGCCGCGGAGCGAGGCGTCGTTCTCTTCTTCCAGGATGGCGATGACCTCGTTGTAGCTCTCGCGGCAGTGAATGGCGATGGGCAGCTCCAATTCCTTCGCCCATCGGATCTGCATGCGGAAGACCTCCTGCTGCTGCGCGAGGAAGGTCTTGTCCCAGTACAAGTCGATGCCGATCTCGCCCACCGCGCAATAGCGGCCCGTGCGCAGCAATCGCTCCACCTCCTCCATCGCCTCGCTGTTGTTCTCACCCACGGAGCAGGGGTGCAGGCCCATCATCGCGAAGCAGCGATCGGGGTGGGCTGCGGCCAGAGCATCCATCGCAGCGATGCTCTCGTGGTCCACGTTCGGGAGGAAGAGCTTGGTGACCCCGGCCTCCAGTGCCCGCGCGAGCATGTCCTCACGGTCCGGGTCGAACTGCTTGTGGTAGAGGTGGGCGTGGGTGTCGATGAGCATTCGGGCCGAAGTAAGAACATGTGCCCATGTGAACATGTGCGCATGTGGTCATGAAATACCCAATGCCACGATCCTACTTTTCGGCCCGGCATGCGCGCCATGGTCACATGGGCGCATGCCCACATGGGCACATGAGGCTTCTCGTCCTCCGCTTCTCCTCCATCGGCGACATCGTGCTCACCAGCCCGGTGCTGCGTTGTATTCGGGGACAAGTGAAGGATGCTGAGATTCACTTCGCGACCAAGAGCGCATTCGCCGATCTCGTGCGCTTCAATCCGCATGTGAGCAAGGTGCATGAGCTGGGGGAGGAACTCGGCGACCTGATCGCGCGCCTGAAGGCCGAGCGCTTCGATGCCGTCATCGACCTGCACCACAACCTGCGCACGGCGCGGATCAAGCGCGCGCTCGGCGTCCCCGCGCACAGCTTCCCCAAGCTCAACATCGAGAAGTGGCTGCTGGTGAACCTGCGCATCGACCGCATGCCGCGGATCCACATCGTTGATCGCTATCTGAGCATCGTGGAGCATCTGGGCGTCAAGAATGACGACAAGGGCCTTGAACTGTTCATGCCGGACGAGCGCGAAGTGCGCATCGGAGAGCTTCCCTCAACGCATCAGCAGGGCTACACGGCGCTGGCCATCGGCGCGGCGCATGCCACCAAGCGCATGCCGCCGCACAAGCTGATCGAGCTCGCCCGGCTGATCGCGGGACCCATCGTGCTCATCGGCGGCAAGGAGGATCAGTCGGTAGCGCGTGCCATCGGCGACGCCATCGGCGGGCGCGTCTTCGATGCCACCGGCCGCTACGACATCCTCGGCAGCGCCTCGCTCATCAAGCAGGCGCGCGCGGTGATCGCGCATGACAGCGGCGCCATGCACATCGCCTGCGCGTTCAGGAGGCCCGTGGTCAGCGTGTGGGGCAGCACGGTGCCGCTCTTCGGCATGGGGCCGTACCAGCCGCAGCATCCGGAACGTGCGAGGAGCAGCGAAGTGGAAGCGCTGCCGTGCAGGCCGTGCAGCAAGATCGGCTTCGAACAATGCCCCAAGGGCCATTTCCGCTGCATGGAGAAGCAGGATCTTCGCCGCATCGCCGAACTCGCCAAGGCATGAGCTGGGACATCTTCATTCAGGACCTGCCCGATGTTCCATCGATCGGTGACGTGCCGCCGGATTTCAGGCCGCGGCCCATCGGCGATCGGGAGCAGCTCGTGGCCCGCGTCCGAGAGGCCATCCCCTTCATCGACCGCGTGGACAACGACTGGCTCTTCGCCAAAGGGGACGACATCGACATCAGCATCCAATTGCACATGGAGGACGCCACGCAGGTGCGCTACATGGTGGCGCATGTGCACGGCGGTGAGCAGAGCGCGGCGTGCATCGGGGCCTTGCTGCGGCACCTCGGATTGCGCGGCCACGATACCGCGACAGGCGAGCTCTTCGATGGGCTCAGCTTGGATGAGGGGCT
>JAEUSX010000224.1 GCA_016788405.1 Flavobacteriales bacterium | reverse complement strand
CGGGCCGATGATGGCGTTCACGTTGTTCGGGTAATCGTAGCTCCAGAGCCAGGAAGGCATCCACGAAGGAGCGGGCGCGGTGTTGGCCACGCCCCAATCGCCATCGCCGCTCACCTGGCAGCCGATGCGGCCCACGGCGTAGGCGAGCATCACGCCGGGCGCTGCCGCATCGGCGCCGCTCCACGCGGGGATGCCATTCTTCCGGAAGTAGCGGATCACCATGGTGCCCGCCAGGATGAGGCCGCCGTACATGGTGAGCCCGCTGATGATGTCCTTGCCCGTGGGGTCGCTGATGAAGGCGAGGAAGTCGCTGGGATACTCCAGCCAGTGGAAGAGCTTGGCGCCGATCAAGCCCCAGATGGCCGCGGTGATGGTGATGTTGCCAGCGTGGTCCTGCGCCTGCATCAGCACCTGCTCCGTGCGCGGCTCAGCGAGCTTCGTCTTCTCCTTCGCGCGCCAACGCAGCCAGGCCAGCAGCGCGCCCACGGCGATGCCGCCGAAGAAGCTCCCCTGCCCGCTGAGCAGGAATCCGGGGAAATCCGCCAGTGCTTCCGATGCGTTCGTGAGCAGGTGAAGGCCCTTCCAGCCGAGCAGGAAGCCAAGGAGGCCTTGGCCGATCAGCTCCATCGGCGAAGCGGGAAGGCCTACCGTGATCGCGCGCGTGGTGGGCTTGAGCAAGCCGAGCCCTGCCATGCGGCGCAGCTCCTGGCTCAGGGTCCAACTGGCCATGATGAACGCTATGGCCACGAAGAAGCCGAAGCTGTTGAGGGGGCGCAGGAACGGCAGATCCAGGCCGAAGAGGTCGAGGAAGGCGTGGTAGAGGGTGGGGTACATGAAGTCAGTTGGCCAGCGGCATTTTGGCGAGCGGCGAGTTGACGCCAACCCCGCCGTAGCGTCGATCCAATGTGTCGATCAGCGGCTGCTGGTGGAGCAGCGTCGCGTCGATGCACCCATCGGAGCTCACGCGCGACAACCAGACCGGAACAACCGAGTTCACCAGCGCCGCATCGAATGGCGCTGACACCCTGAGGTAGTTGTCCGTGTAGCCGAGCATGCGGCCGTCGATCTCCTCCGCCTCGAAGAGCACGGTGCGCCCGGTACCGATGTGGCGCTCATAGTGGGCGCGCTGCAGCTTGCTGCTGAGGATCCGCAGCTGCTTGGTGCGCTCGCGGCGCGTCTCCATGGGCACCGCATCATCCATGCGCACGGCGGTGGTGTTGGCGCGCTCGCTGTAGGTGAAGACATGCAGGTAATCCACGGGAATGGAACGGATGAAGCCGTGGGTCTTCCGGAACTCCTCCTCGGTCTCGCCGGGCGTGCCGGTGATCACATCGGCGCCGACGCTGGCGTGGGGCAGGAGGGACTTGATGCGTGCCACGCGGTCGGCGTACAGCGCGGTGTCGTACCGGCGGCGCATGCGCTGCAGGATCCGATCGCTGCCGCTCTGCAAGGGCATGTGGAAGTGCGGCATGAAACGCGCGCTGGCCGCGACGAAGTCGATCACGGCATCAGGGCACAGGTTCGGCTCGATGCTGCTGATGCGGAAGCGTTCGATGCCCTGTACCCGATCGAGCGCCTCGATGAGCTGAAGGAAGGACTCGCCGTGGGCACGTCCGAAATCACCGGTGTTCACGCCGGTGAGCACGATCTCCTTCACGCCTGTCGCAGCGATTCCCTCTGCGATGGCCACCGTCTCCGCGATGGTGCCGCTGCGGCTGCGGCCACGGGCCAGCGGGATGGTGCAGAAGGAGCAGAAGTAGTCGCAGCCGTCCTGCACCTTGAGGAAGGTGCGCGTGCGGTCGTTGGCGTTGTAAGAGGGGACGAAGTGCTTGAGGTCCTTGACCGCACCGTATATCGCCCGGCCCTGGTCCTGTTTCCCGCCGCTCGCTTCGATATGCATTGCCAGGTCGAACTTCTCATGGGCTCCGAGTACCAGGTCCACGCCCGGTATGGCGGCGATCTCCTGCGGCTTCAGTTGCGCGTAGCAGCCCACCACGGCGATGAAGGCCTCCGGGTTGATCCGCTGGAAACGACGCACCCATTGGCGGCATTCCTTGTCGGCATTCTCGGTGACGCTGCACGTGTTCAGCACGAAGACATCGGGCCGCTCCTCGACGCGTACGCGGGCGTAGCCGGCCTCTTCCAGCGAACGGGCCAGGGTGCTGGTCTCGCTGAAGTTGAGCTTGCAGCCCAGGGTGTGGAAGGCGGCGGTGCGGGGGGAGGACATACGAACATGCGCCCATGTGGACATGTGCCCATG
>JAEUSX010000170.1 GCA_016788405.1 Flavobacteriales bacterium | reverse complement strand
ATGCTGTCCACGGCCGCCGCGCTATTGGTGGGCGGCAAGTGCTGCGCGATGCCGGTGTTGACCCAGGCGCTGAGCTGCACGCGGTGCTTGTAGCGCATGTAGTTGCCATTCACATGGAAGCCGGCCTTGAAGCCATCATAGCCGTTCCACCAGAGATCGGGCCGCACGAAAGCCTCGTAAGCGCTGCGATCCGGCAGGTTCCGGATGCGGTGGTCGAACTCCGTGGTCAGCGGGAAGCTCAGTCGGTCGTTCAGCTTGTACCGGTCCGCGATGCGGTTCGTGCTGTCGATCACCACCTCCGCGATGCCAGAGGGGATGTCCACGTGTGCGGTGTAGTCGCGGCGCAGCGTTCCGAAACCGGTCCAACGGGGCAGCACGGTGGCGCTCGTTCGCTTCACGAACCAGGTGTTAGGGATGTGGTAGGCGTACTTGCGCCCATCCTTGGCCGTGATGTGCAGGTCGATGGGCATCTGCATGCTGCCCCGGCGCCGAAGCGTGATCAGCTGTCCGGCATCGCGATGGCGGCCCTTGACGCAGCGAACCGCGTAGTCAATGGTCTTGTCCGTCTCGACCCACTGGTCGAAGAACCAATTCAGGTCGACGCCTGAGAAATCGATGAACGCCTGCCGCATGTCCTCCACGGTGGGGTGGCACATGCGCCAACGGTCGAAATAGCGCTGCATGGCGCTCAGGAACAGCGAATCGCCAAGGACGTACTGCAGGTTGTAGAGCATCACGGCGGTCTTCGAGTACACGTGGCCGTAGCCGCCGTAATCCCGCTCTTCCCAATGCTCGAATTCGTCGCTGTGGGTGTTGATCGGCGGCACGCGGTCGCGCACGGCGTCGCGCTGGTAGCCGAAGTACACCTCGCTCTCGCGCGCCAGCTCAGGGTAGGTGTAGCGCCTCTCGTACCGGGTCCTTGGCGTGTCATTCACCATCGTATCGCCATCGATGCGCTCCAATCCCCAGGCGGTGAGGAACTGCGTGAAGCCCTCGTCGAGCATGGCACGATAGGTCTCGTTGTTGCCGATCATGCCGAAGAACCAGTTATGCCCGACTTCATGCACGAAGAGCCCGCGATAGCCCGGGTCGCGGCCGCCATCGAGGGTGAGCATGGGGTATTCCATGCCATCGCGCGCGTCGGCCACGATCATCTTCGGGTAGGCGTACATGCCGATCGATTCACTATGCGCCTGGATCACTCTGGCGCAATAGTCCGCCGCGTTCTGCCAGCCGCTGGCATGGGGCTCCTGGGCCAACGCGATGCACTGCACGCCGTTCCATTCCGCTTCGCCGATCCGGTACGTGGGATCCGCGGTGAATGCGAAATCATGCGTGTTCTCGCTGTGGTACTTCCAGATCTTCCTGCGCCCGGCTTCCGGTTCGATCACCACGCTGGGCCGTTCGTTCCACGGCTTGTCCTTGAAGTTGCGGATGTCCAGCTTGCGCCGGAGCTCATCCGGCAGGCAGTCCACGCGGTTCTGCAGCACACCGGTGGCCTCCACGATGTAATGGTGCGGGAAGTCCAGGGTGACATCGAAGGTGCCGAAGTCGCCATAGAATTCATTCCCCAGATGCTGCTGCGTGTCCCAACCGTGCCGGCGGTCGTACACGGCGATGCGCGGGTACCAGTGCACGCCATCGTAATGCTTCCAGCCCCAGGCGTCGAAGAGCTTCATCCGGCGCGGCAGTCCCATGCACCAGTGGGTGGCGAAGGCGATGCGGAAGGTGACGCGCTCGCCGGGAGGCAAGGGCTTGTTCAGCCAGGCCTTCAGCACGGAGTTGTCCTGCTCGGTGCGCAGGCTCTCGCCGCCGATGGTCAATGCGGTCACGCGCGTCCCGGAGTAAGGAAGCTTCGCGTAGCCGCGCAGGTCCACGCCTTCCTCGCGCATCTTCTCGGCCAGGTGCGAGTCGTTCAGGTAGGCTTCCTGGTAGAGGTGGAAGAACACATGATGCAGGGTGTCCGGCGAATTGTTCCAATAGTTCAGCGTCAGCTCGCCATCGATCCGGTCGGCCTCATCATCCATGCGCGCATCGATGATGTAGTGGACGTCCTGCTGCCAATAGCCCTCCGTCGGCGGACGATTCTTCCAGTAATGCGGGTTATCCGCATTGCGGTAGGTATTTGGGGGGCGGCGGTCGTCGAAGCGCTGGGCGGAGGCCAATAAGGGCAGTGTCGCGAAAGCGATGGGTAGAATGCGCATCGGCTTGACCATGTTGCCGGGCCAAGGTATCCGATCGTTCAGGATGCCGGGTTGCTCAGGCGCAGGCGCTCGCTCCGTTTCAAACGGGCGCGGGCGATGCTGGTGTTGAGCTCATAGCCCACCAGCACGGCAAGCATGTTCAGGTAGATCCAGAACTGCACGGCCAGGATGGCGCCGATGGACCCGTAGAGGGCGTTGTAGTCGGTGATGTTGCTGAACATGTAGGCCAGCGCCTGCGAGACCACGAGGATGAGCACGACGGCCAGCAGCACCCCGGGCGAGATCCATTTGAATCGCCGTGCGTGGGGGTCGCCGGCATTGTATAAAAGGGAGACGAACGTGATCACCACCAGGATGGAGATCAGCCACTTGAGCGCGAAAAGGGCATGGACATGCAGCGAGCTGGCGAAGAACTCCACGCGATCGAGCCAGTTGATGGCGATGCCGCCCAGGGTGAGCAGCGGTATGGCGATGATGGTGAGCACGGTGAGCGCCAGCAGCAGGCCCAGGCTCAGCAGGCGCTGCTTCAGCGGGCTGTGCCACTTGGTGTGATTGGCGCTTCCGCTGAACCCGGCCAGGATCGCATCGATGCTGTTGCTGGCCAGATAGATGCCCACGATGAAGCTGACGGACAGCAAGGTGCCGTGCTTCTTCACCACGAGGTCCTCGAGCGTCGACTTGATGAACTGGAACACCTCGCCGGGCATCATGTCGTGGAAGGTGGCCAGGAGCCGTTCCTGGAAATCGGCGATGGGCACGAAAGGGATCAAGGTGAGCAGGACGATCACCGCTGGGAAGAAGGCCAGGAAGAGCTTGAAGGAGATGGCCGATGCGCGCATGATGATCTGGCCGTTGGCCAGGGCGCTGATGAAGAAACGCGCGATCTGGTACACGCTGAATCCCTCGAATCCCGGAAGCACCAGGCGCATGCTCCAGGCCATCAGGCGGCGGAATGCCCTGGAATAAAGGATCCTCCGGCGGATCAATTTGAGCATCTCAGCTGGCTTTCAGGCTCAGGTCAAGACTGGGGGCGCTGTGCGTCAAGGCGCCCACGCTGATGAAATCGACCCCGGTCTCCGCGAACGCGCGCACGCTCTCCAGCGTGATGCCGCCGGACGCTTCGGTCTCGAAGCGCTTGCTCACGAGCTGCACGGCCGTGCGAAGCACGAGTGGGGAGAAGTTGTCGAGCATCACGCGCTGCACGCCGCCGTTGCGCAGCACCAGCTCCAGTTCATCGAGGCCGCGCACTTCCACTTCGATCGGAAGGTCAAGGCCAGTGCGCGCGAGGTAGGCGCGAGCCGCTTCGATGGCATGCACGATGCCGCCGGCCATGTCGTGGTGATTATCCTTGATCATGATCATGTCATACAAGCCGAAGCGATGATTGGCGCCACCGCCGATGCGGACGGCCCATTTCTCCAAAGCGCGCAGGGTAGGGGTGGTCTTCCGGGTATCCAGGATCACGCATCCGGTTCCGTCCACGGCATCCACGAAGCGGCGCGTCAAGGTGGCGATGCCACTGAGCCGTTGCATGAAGTTGAGCAGCACGCGCTCCACCATGAGGATGGACCGCTCCGGACCGTTCAAGTGGAAGGCGACGTCGCCAGGCGCCACCATCGCGCCGTCGATGAGATAAGCCTTGAGATGGAGCTTGGGGTCGAACCGGTGGGCGATGGCCTCGGCGAGCTCCATTCCGGCCAGCACCCCGGCCTGCTTCACCAGCAGGCGAGCCGACCCTCTGGCGCCTTCAGGTATGGTGGCCAGCGTGGTATGGTCGCCTGGGCCGATGTCCTCCGCCAGCGCGCGGTCGATGAGCTCTTCGGCGCCGGTGGGAAGCACGGTCAGAAGTCGCTCTTGCTGTTCTCGATCCGCAGCTGCTTCACTTGGAAGCCCGCATCGCCCTTCTTCAGGAAGAAGGTCGTGCGGAAGTACCCGGTCCTGGTGCGCAGGATGCCGATGAAGTACTTGTCTCCGCTCTTGCTCACGCCGCTATGCTCGATCACCACATCCACGGGCGGGTTCTCGTTGAAGAACTTCCGCAGGATCTGTTCCGCTTGGGCACGGCTGTACACGTCGCTGGCGTCCTTCACCGTGAGGTCGATGCTGGCGATGAACAAGGAGGCCAGTTCATGGGCGTCCCCCATTTTCATGGCGTCCACCACACGGTCCTTCTCGGCGTCCTGAGCCATGGTCCCGGCTAGGGGGAGGCACAGAAGGGCCATCAGCAGCATGCGTTTCATCGGGCTAGGCATATTGGCACCGAATTTTGCAATAACCGGGCCACCCGGACCAGCTTGAGCGAGTTGAATTACGAACAATGGCTACCACCCTGCGCATCCGGCTGATCCTCGTGGGCCGTACTGACCGAGGCTACGTGGATGAGGGAATGTCCGATTACCTCGGACGGATCGGACGGATGGCCGCGGTGGAGACGATCATCGTGCCGGAAGAGCGCTCAGGAGAAGCGGCCCACAGGCAGCGCGCCGAAGGCGAACGGTTGCTCGCTGCCCTGAAGCCAGAGGAGCGGGTGGTGGTGCTTGACGAGCGCGGCAAAGCGATCGGCAGCACTGACTTCGGTGCGAAGCTCAGAGCGTGGCGTGACCAAGGAGGAAGGCAAGTGGCCTTTGTGGTCGGCGGGGCCTACGGCCTCTCCGATGATGTGAGGAAGCGTGCGGACTTGTTGCTCTCGTTATCGGCCATGACATTTCCGCACCAGTTGGTTCGCGTGATACTCGCGGAGCAGATATACCGTGCGCTGATGATCCTGAACGGCAAGCCTTACCACCACTGAGCGCGCGGATGGCGGTCACCGTGCCGCGCGAGTCCCGGATGCTGCGATGCATGAGGTGCCCCGGATCCGGCCTGGAACGATGCGGTGCTCAAGCATGAGCGCTGCGCCGATGAAGGCGTGCAGCGCGCTCGCGAAGCCTGGTCGAGGCGCGGAGAATCGACGCCGCTCTTTGGATGCCCTGGCCTGGAGCCACGCCAGCGGATACAGGGCATGGAAGAAATAGGACGAATGCCATGCCCGATCGCCTTCGGGGTCCATATGAGCGCGCATCGTTGGCAGATCATACCGCCTGAAGTGGCGGTTGAATGTGTCGTGCGCGCTGAAGAGCTCCTGTCGCGCGGGCACCGTTGCCACGACCCATTCAATATTCGGGAAGGCCGCGCGCAAGCGTTGGATGAACTCGGCTGGGTGTTCCAGATGCTCGATCACATCCAGCAGCAGCAGGGTCTTGTAGCGCACAGCCTCCTCAGCGCTCAGCGCGAAGGCATCGGTGCCGGTCCGTACATGCGCGGCGGCGCCGGATACGGGATCCACCGCGGCGATATCAACGCCTTCCACATCGAAGCCTTCGCTCCGCAGCGCCTGCACCACCAAGCCCTTGCCGCAGCCCACTTCGAGCATGGGGCCCTGGGCGCCAACGCGGCGCAGCATGCTCGCGATCACCTGGTTGCGGCAGCGGTTCCAGTAATGCCGCTCCACGCCATCCGGGTAGATCGAATCGAATTGCTCATGATCGAAAGCCGTGCCCTGCCCGCCCATTCCGTCAGACCGTTGCTTCGATGATGTAGCGCGGCCGCTGCTTCACCTCTTTGTAGATCTTGCCCACGTACTCGCCGATGATCCCCAGGCTGATGAGGTTGAATGAGGAGAAGGTGATCAAGAGCAGCGTCACGCTGGCCCAGCCCTCGATGGGGCTTCCGGACAATGCGGCGTAGAGCACCCAGCTTCCATAGCCCGCAGCGAGCAGGAACATGGCCAGGCCGATGTAGAACACCATCCTTAGCGGCGTGGTGGTGAAGGAGGTGATTCCTTGCCACGCGAGGCTTAGGAGTTTGCTGATCGGATACTTCGAAACTCCAGCGTGGCGCTCTTTCCGTGCGAAGTGCACTTCAGCTGATGGGTACCCGATCAAGGGGAAGATGCCCCTTAGGTAGAGGTTGGCTTCGCCGAAACGCTCCAGGTCCGCGATCACGCCGGCATCAGCACTCCGGTAATCGGCATGACCCCGGATCGTGCGGTCGTTCATCACTTTCATCATACGGTAGTACAAGGCCGCCAGCGTTCGCTTCAGCAGGGAATCCACCTGCCGTTCCAGACGCACGCCATAGACCACGCGCTTGCCATCCCGGTGATGCTCGAGCATGGCGCGTATCACGTTCTCGTCATCCTGCAGGTCGGCATCGATGGTGATCAGGATGTCCGCTTGTGACCGGTTGCTGAAAAGGCCCGCCACCAAGGCGTTGGGATGCCCGAAGTTGGCGCTGAGCTTGATGCCCTTGACCCGGCCGGTCGCTCCTGCGAGCTGTTCGATCTCGGTCCAGGTGCCATCCCGGCTACCATCGTCCACGCAGCAGATGAAGCTTGATGCGCTCGCCAGGCTTTCGGCCTCCAGCTTGGTGAGCTGGTCCAGCAATGTCCGCACCGTATGGCTGATGACCCCTTGCTCATTGTAACAGGGGACCACGATGCAGACCTTGAAGGGTGGGCGTGGCGGAGCGCTTGGCATGCGGCGATTTGCGCGGGTGAAAATAGGCGCCGCATCGAGTACGCGCTCCCAGCGCACGGGTTGCGTGCCGGATCGTGCCGCCTTTTCCGCTTCTTTGCCTGTGCCGCGCCTGCGGCGATCTGAAGGGTGAGACGCGCCATCACATACTTGATCGAAGCCTTGAGCGGACGACGGGCGCACTTCGCGCTGCTCGGGCTGAACGCGCTGGTGGCCCTCGGCGTGGCCTGGGGATCCAGGCACCAGGTGCTCACCGATACATGGTCATACCTCGGCCTCGCGGAAGGCATTCTGCATGGCACCTACAGCATGTGGTGGCCGCTGGGCGATGATTGGCCCGATACGTTCCGGGCCCCGGGCTATTCGCTGCTCGTCGCCGGCGTCCTGGCGCTCTTCGGCAACTGGAAGGCGATGTACGTGGTGAACCTGCTCCTCTATGCCTATGCGATCACGCTGACCATGCGGATCATCGCTCGTTTCGATGACCGCCTGCTCACGCGGAACCTGTTCCTTCTGCTCCTGTTGCCGCTGGTGAACGTCCCGTTCTACATCACGCAGCTCTATACCGAGATGCCCGTGATGGCGGCCATCACCGCCGCGCTCTATTACGGCACGGGCCGAGGGCGCTGGAGCGTGGGCATCGCGGTGGTCATGGGGCTCCTGTTCGGATTCATCGAGCAATGCAAGCCGGTTTTCCTGCTCTTCCCGTTGTTCTTCGCCGCCTTCGCCTGGTGGACCGACCGCCGGCGCATCGATTGGCGGGGGCAGGGCATCGCGCTCGCGGTCTACGCGCTATGCCTGTTGCCGTACGGCTTCTGGAATCTCCGGAACCATGGCGTGTTCCGGGTGACGCCCATCGAGGGTGGCCCAGGCTACATGCAGCTCGGCTATTGGGCGGGGAAGACACCCGGATACGTGGACACCTTCCACCTGCACAATTTCATGGGTGACGAGATCGTGCGCTTCGTTCCCGAGGAGGATGTGCCGAAGCACATCGCGGAGTACGAGCGGGAATGGCGCGATATCAAGGAGCGGATCGACCCCCTGCGCACGCGCGCGGATTCGATCATGCTGGCCTCGCGGTCGCTCATGCCCCATCCGGTCGAGAACACCTGGAACACGAAGCTCACCCTGGAGCGCGAGCGGCTCCTGAAGGAGGCGACGATCAGGAACATGCTCAACGACCCATGGTACACGCTCAAGTACAAGGCCTATTCCGCCGTGAGGCTTTGGGTCATCGGCATCCAGCGCGGAGATTTCCAGAAAGCGGGAATCGCGGGGAAGATGCGCATGCTGCATGCCACGCTGTACACCGGCTTGATCTTGTTGCTCTTCCTGGCGCTCGTGCCATGGGCTTATCGACGCGGGGCCCTCTCGTGGCGCGGAACCTGGCCCATGCTCCTCCTCCTGGCCTATGTCGGGCTGCTTCACATCCCCTTCACCATCCAGGCGCGCTACACCACCCCGGTGCGGCTGATCATGCTGGCGCTGATCGCCGTCGCGCTGACGCGTTGCGTGACCGGGCGGTCAGGCACCGGGTCCGAACGGCCGCCGGCGTGAACAGGCAGCACGATCACCGATGAGGCCGCTCGTCTACATGTTCTATCACGGCGATGTGCACATCGCCTATTGGGAGTGGATGGCGGCGCTTCTCTATCTGGTGGTCATCTTCTTCGTATTCATCAAGCGGAGGAATCGTCGCCTGCATGCTTCGCCGGAGTACCGCTATTACCTCAGCGGCATATACGCCAAGCTGTTCGGGGCGACCTTCTTCAGCCTGATCTACTTCTATTACTACGAAGGGGGAGACACCACCGCGTACTTCTACTCCGCGCTGGCCATGCGCAACCTGGCCTTCGTGGAGCCTGTCGAGTACTTCAAGCAGCTCATGGGCGACAACTCCATGCGCGCCTGGACGGTCTATTCCGAAGCCACAGCGAAGCCATACCAGTACGTGTTCTTCGACAACCGAACGTTCGCGGTCCTTCAGATCACCAGCGTGCTGGCCATCTTCACCAACAAGAGCTTCCTGCTCACCACGCTCCTCACGGCCACGATCACCTTCTACGGCGTCTGGAAATGCTACAGGACGTTCGTGAGCTACTTCCCGGACCTCAGCGGCAAGCTGGCCATCGGCTTCCTGTTCATGCCCTCTGCCATCTTCTGGGGCTCGGGGATCATGAAGGACACATGGGCCTTCAGCGCCGTGTGCCTTTGGGTGCATGGCGTCGATGAGATCTTCTTCAAGAAGCGCAACACGGTGTCCCGGTCCTTCATGCTCGTCATCGCCGCGCTCGTGATGCTGTGGTTCAAGCCGTACATGTTCACGGTGATCTTCCCATGCTCGCTGATCTGGGTATCCTACTTCAGGGTGGTGCGCATCCGCAGCTTCCTCGTGCGCTTCGTGCTGGTGCCGGTCGCCTTCGTCACCATGTTCGGGCTCTCGGTCACGGTGCTGCGCAGACTGGGCGGCAGCATGGACAAATTCGCCCTGGACAGCGCGCTGGAGACGATTCGGATGACGCAGAAGGACCTCTCCAACGAGCGTGCTTACGGCGCGCACCGATTCGAGCTGGGCGAATTCGATGGCACTTGGCTGGGCCTGATGGGCCAGTTCCCCGTGGCGGTCAATGCCGCGCTTTTCAGACCTTACATCTGGGAGGCGAAGACTCCGGTCATGCTGCTGAGCGGCCTCGAGAACCTGTGGGTCCTCGTGCTGGCCATCATCGCGCTCCTGCGAGCAGGACCCTTCTTCGCCGTGCGCACCATCGCGGGTGTGCCGATCGTGCTGATGGCGGTGCTGTTCTCCATCCTCTTCGCGTTCACCGTTGGCGTGACCACCCCGAATTTCGGCGCGCTCGTGCGCTTCAAGATCCCGCTCGTGCCCTTCTTCATCAGCAGCTTGTACATCATTGTCAGGCTTGCCAAGGCACGGCGCGAGGACCGTAATGCCGGGATTGAATTCGACCTGAAGCGCTACCGGATGGGAACCTCGCAGCGTTGGATCGGTGCCGTGAAACGTGATCGCCCTGGGCGCCGAAGGACATGAGGAGGCCGCGCGCATTGCTGGCGCTCACCTACTGGAGCTTCGATGAAGGCCTGATCCAGGCCTACACGCTGCCGTACGTTCGGATGATCCTGGAGGCCCTGCCAGCCGGGAGCCGCATCCATTTGGTGACGTTGGAGAAGGGAGGGGCCCCGCTCGTGCCCGCTCAGTTGGGCCAAGGCATCGTGCATCATCCGTTCCGCTACGAGCCATTCGGACTGAAGGGGATGGTGATGGTCGCTCGCGTGCTGGCGCGTCTGCTCGCGATCGTGCGGCGGGAGCGGATCGATGGGATCCATGCCTGGTGCACGCCCGCCGGCGCCATCGGCCTGTTCCTCTCCTGGGTCACCCGGAGACCTCTGGTTATCGACAGCTACGAGCCGCATGCTGACGCCATGGTGGAGAACGGCACCTGGCCGCGCGGTGGCGCCGCGCATCGCATCCTGCTGCAGCTTGAGCGCTGGCAGAGCCGACGGGCCACGCACCTGATCGCTTGCGCCGAAGGCATGAGCGCCTACGCGCATGCCCGTTACGGTCTGCCCGCCGAACGGCGCATCGACGTGAAGCCCGCGTGCGTGGACCTTGATCGTTTCGCGTGGCCCAGCGTCAAGGATGCGGCCTTGCTGAGCGAGCTCGGGCTCGAAGGGATGATCGTGGCGGTCTACGCGGGCAAGTTCGGTGGCATTTATCTGGAGGATGAATCGTTCGGGCTGCTGCGCGCAGCCCTCGATGCATGGGGAGAGCGGCTGCGCGTGCTCCTGCTCACTGGGCACACGCGCGAGGAGCTGGAGCCCATGATGGCCCGCTCCGGCCTCGTTCCCTCCATCTTCATCATCAGGCGCGTGCCGCACGCCGATGTTCCGCGATGGATGGGCCTGGCCGACTTCGCAATCACTCCGGTGAAGCCGGTTCCCACCAAGGCGCTCTGCACGCCGATCAAGGATGGCGAGTACTGGGCGCTCGGCCTGCCGGTGATCATCACGCCCGGCATCTCCGACGATTCGCGCATCATCGCCGACGCGCGGATCGGCGCCGTGCTCAGCGGTCTTGGCGATGAGCACTATCGCGCGGCGGTGCGCGCGATCCAGGCGCTGCTGGCCTCTGGCACGCGGCGCGAGATCTACGACCGCATCAGGCCCGTGGCCGAGCGCTACCGTAGTTTTGGCATCGCGCGTTCCATCTATCAGCGCATCTATGGCTCTTGATACCGTCATCGTGACCGGAGGCGCTGGCTATATCGGCTCGCACACGCTCATCGAGCTGATGGAGCGCACGCCGTACCGGGTGGTCTCGATGGACAATCACGCGAATTCGAACCCTCGCGCGTATGAGCGGGTGGAGGCGATCACCGGCCGGAAAGTGACGTCAGTGCGCGTGGATCTCTGCGACCGCGAGGCCACTTTGCGTGCCATCGCGTCGATTGAGGACGTCATCGGCGTCATCCATTTCGCGGCCTTCAAGTCGGTGCCGGAATCCGTGAGCGATCCTGGGCTCTACTACCGCAACAACATCGGTTCGCTGCTCAATGTGCTGGAGGCGGTGCGCGAGAGCAAGGTGCCTCGCTTCATCTTCTCCTCCTCGTGCTCGGTGTTCGGCAACATCGCCGCGCTTCCTGTGAGCGAGGAAACCCCGTTGGGCGAGCCCGAATCGCCCTACGCGCATACCAAGCAGGTCGGCGAGCGCATCGTGGCGGCGCACATGCGGGTGATGCCCGGCACCCGCGCCATCTCGCTGCGCTATTTCAACCCGGTGGGCGCGCACGCGTCCGGTCATCTGGGGGAGGATCCCATCAATCCGCCCACGAACCTGGTGCCCGTCATCACGCGCGCGGCCATCGGCCGCATCCCCGAGGTGGTGGTGCATGGGGGCGATTACGATACGCGCGATGGCTCGTGCATCCGCGACTATGTGCATGTCTCGGATATAGCTTCGGCGCATGTGAAGGCGCTGGACTATGCCGGGAACTTGGCGGCTGAGGGGCATTCGATCTTCAATCTCGGCACCGGCTCCGGCGTGAGCGTGCTGGAGGCGGTGCACACGTTCGAGGAGGTCACCGGGCAGCGTCTGAACTTCCGAGTGGGCCCACGGCGCGAAGGCGATGTGGCCGCTATCTACAGTGACACGGCAAAGGCAGCGCGCATGCTCGGCTGGAAGGCCGAGCGCGGGTTGAAGGAGATGATGGCCACAGCCTGGGCATGGGAGCAGCACCTGCGCGAAGAGCGCGGGAAGTGATCCGTTCAGCGGCGCAGCAACCGGGCGATCACGAAGCCAGGACGAAGGAGCGCCGCGCGCAGGATCCATGGCAATGCGCGCAGCGGGCGCCGGGCGTTGCGCCACCAGCTCCCGCCAATCGCCCAATAGCCGCGCGCCATGCATTCACGTGCGAAGCCGCGATCGCGCAGGAGCCCGCGCTCACGTGCCTTGCGCAAGAGCAGCAGATGGTCGCGCTGGTAGAGTTCGATGTTCCGGCTCATGCTCCCAGCGACGCCGCGGTAATAGAAGAGCGGCTCCGGCACGCGCACCCCTTTGCAACCGCTCGCCAGGGCGAGCACCATGTCCTTGTCCGCTTCGTTGGAGAGGGCCGGGTCGAAGCGCACGCCCTCTTTGAGGCAGTCCGCGCGCACGAGCAGGTTGCTGCCGGCGCCTGGAACGGCATGGCCCAGGCCGAGCAGCACGATGCGCACCAGGTCGCCATCGGCACCACGGTCCGGCTCGCCGATGGGCCTGAGCTGGGAGTCGCAGGTCCACATGTCGCTGTACGCCCAATCCGCTCCGGCTCGTTGCAGCGCGTCCATCTTCAACTCGATGGCACGTGGATGAAGCGCGTCGTCCGCGTCGAGGAAGGCGATGAATTCGCCACGGGCCGCATCAACGCCGGTGTTCCGCGCATTGCTCACGCCACCATTGGCCCTGTCGATCACCCGAACGCGATCATCGCCGATCGCGCGGGCGATGATCGCCGTGTCATCCTTCGAGCCATCGTTCACCACCACCACTTCGAGATTGCTCCAGCTCTGGCTGAGCGCGGACCGGATGGCCTCCTCGATGTACGGCGCAGCGTTGTACGCCGGCATCACCACGCTCACCAACGGATGGCCGCTCATGCGCGCTCGAGGGCTTTGCGGTACACCTCCATGGTGCCGTTCCACATCGTGTCGAATGTGTACATGCGCAGGGCCGTGGCCTTGCCGGCCAGGCCGATCGCGCGGTGGTCCGCGGCCAGGAGCCG
This sequence comes from Flavobacteriales bacterium, assembly GCA_016788405.1. GTDB lineage: Bacteria > Bacteroidota > Bacteroidia > Flavobacteriales_F > PHOS-HE28 > PHOS-HE28. The sequence goes on along the minus strand of JAEUSX010000170.1, from coordinate 1,310 downwards.
ATCCATCGCGGCTGCAAGGGCGGCTCCGCTGCGCTCCGCGGCGAGCATGCCGTTCACGCCATCGGTGATGGCATCGAGCGCGGCGCCGGTGGCGGTGCTCACCACGGGCACGCCGTTCATCATGGCTTCCGGGAACACCAATCCGAACGGTTCGAGCACGGCCGCGTGCAAGTAGGCGTCCAGCAGTCCATAGAAGGAGGGCATCAGGGTCCGCTCGATGCGACCGGTGAGCACCACATGGCCCTGGAGGCCGGCCTCGTTGATCCATCGGCGCACCTCAGCTTCCTGAGGGCCGGAGCCGCAGAACAGGAAGCGCGCGCGCGGATGCCGCTGCACGAGGATCCGCGCCGCATCAATGATGTGCCGGTAGCCCTTCCACTCGATGAAGCGCGCAACGGTGCCGATCACCGGAGCATGCCCATCGATCCGGAATCGTTCGCGCAGCTCAGACATGGCCCGCGGGTCCTGCGCGGTGTGCGGCCCCGGTGGTATCCCATTGTGCACGCAGGTGATCTTGTCGGCGGGCAGCCGCTCCTGCTCGATCAAATGGCGGCGTGCCTCATGCGATACGGTGATGATGTCCGTGGCCATGCGCGCGTTCCATCGGTCCACGAAGAGCCACTTGGGCGCATGCATCCAGTGGAAGCCCGTGTCCTGCCGCGTGATCACGCGGACGCCCACCCCGGCCATGCGTGCGGCGATGAGACCAGGCACCGTGTCGTCGAACAGGTTGCAATGCACGATGCGTGGACGGTGCGCGCGGATGCGCTGGTACAGCCAGGGCAGTGCGCGAACCATGCCCCTTTTCCGGTGCCGGTCATCGTAACGCACCCATTCGCAGGCGAATCCGCGCGCGGTCATTTCATCGATCATCGCAGGCCTCTCCGGAACCATGTTCAGGAAGGTGTAGCGCACGTTGCCTTCCCGCGAGGCGCGCTCCGCGAACCAGCTCAGGTAAGGAACCGTCGCGTTGTTCGCGAAGGTGTGCAGGACGTGCAGTGGGGCGCTCACGCTGGAGGTTGCGGTTCAAAAGTACCCGGGCCTCAGGCTTTCAGTGCGGGCACGCGGGCCCGTATGCTGATGCGCTTGAGCCGCTTCAGCAGCGGCCGCTCGGCGATCACGTGCAGGGCCCAGGCACTGGCGTACGCGACGCCAACGAACAGGCAGAAGAGCGCGACACGGCCCCAGGCCTGCTCATGGATGCTCGTGACGCGTTTGATCACGCTGTCGCACAGATAACCCACGGGCATGTGCAAGAGGTACACCGTGTAGCTCATATCGCCCAGCCAATCCGTGAAGCGGTTCCCCAT
>JAEUSX010000088.1 GCA_016788405.1 Flavobacteriales bacterium | reverse complement strand
CCTGTTGGGCCTCGATCTGAACGCCGACGGCACCCTCGACACGCTCTTCGTCGATTTCAATTACCTCGCCCGCAACGCGGTGATCAATGGCATGGCCGCCACGTTGATGGCGCACGGGCCGCGGCCGCCGACCTTCAACGTCTTGGACGAACCAACGGGCCTGCGCGCGGTGATCACGGGCCTGCCGGAGCATGTTGAATTCAGGGTGGGCGTGCGCAGCTCGCAGAGCACGGGCTACTTCGATGCGGTGTACCGCACGAACCAGTCGAGCTTCCTGATCCCCAATCTGGTCTCGCCCGGCGTGTACTTCGTGAGCGTCGCGGGGATCGATGCGCAAGGCATCACCAGTCCCTTCACCGCCGAACTGGTGCGAACCAACGATGCCGCCACACCGCAGGCCCCGGTCGATGACCTGCCCTACGGTTTGAATTGCGCACCCATCGGCCTGAGCGAAGGAGTGCTGCCCTCGAACTCGCTCCGCGTCCTCCTGAATCCGTTCACGGAACGGACTGAGCTGAGATGGGAAGGTGCCACCTTGGGTCAGGTGGAGCTGGTCGTCCACGATGCGACAGGGCGCGCGGTCCACCATTCGGCCATACCTGTACTGGGAAAGAGTCAGGTCCTTGGCTACAGGCATTCGGCTGGAGCCGGGGCCTTCCGCTGCTCACTGGTATCGCGCGGCATGCGCGTCGCGCACGTGAACCTCATTGCGTTGGACTGACCGTTGGCCGCCTGGCCCGCTCATTCCGACAGAATTCCAGCTTGGCCAGCGGCAACCGAACCATAGAACCCTTCGTCACGTGATCGACAGGGAGTAGTTTTCGCCCACCCTCGCCAGCACTCTTCCATGCCATCGCTCCTTCAGTCAGTCCGAACCGCCCTGGCTGCGCTGACCCTGCTGGCTCTTACGGGTTCCTTGCGCGCGCAACCCATCATCTTCCCGTTCACCAGCGGGCCGATACCGCCCTGCGATACGAGCATCTTCACCGCGGATGTCAACGTGTTCGGGACGCTCGCCCCATGGGGCACGGGCTGGGGGTACTATTCCCTCGTTGGCCTTGAACTCAACATCACCACGGACCATCCGGAGTTCCTGCAGATCAGCCTGACCTCACCCGAGGGCACCACGTTGCTGCTCTCAGCATTCAATGGCGCGGGCGGCCAGAATTACACGAATACCAATCTCAGCGGGGGCAACCCCTCCATCACCACTGGCACCGCGCCATTCACAGGCTGGTTCGAACCGCAAGGCGGCGACTTCAGCGTATTCGATTGGGAGAATGCCTATGGCACATGGACCATTACCGTGATTGATACCGCCTGCGCGGGCGGACCGAATCCGGGCACCGGCAATCCGGACGGCAGTGGCTGGAATCCGGGCTGGTTCGATGGAAGCAGCAACAACGGCGGCTTCACCATCGCCTTCGATGCCCCGCCGCCACCGTGCATCGTGGACATGGGCTGGTACAACGACGCGTTCTGCCCGGGTGGAACAGTGGATGTGCTGAGCCCCTTCCTAGGCAATTGGTGGTGGGACCCCTCCGCCATCATCTCTGTTTACTGGAACGGGTGGCAGCTGGTGGCCGACCCCTATGCGGTGAACCAAGCCGGCACCTACAACATCGAGGTCTGGGATCAACTCAATGGCTGCACCTACTTCGGCTATGTGAACGTGGGGAGTCCTGCGTGGATCGACTTAGGGCCGGACATCAACTTCATCCAGTGCGACGCAGCCGCTGTCAACCTGCCGGCCATGTTCAATACGACAGGCGTAACACAAGTCTGGACCTTCAACGGGCAAGCAATATCCGCAGCGCAAGCGGCGCAGGCCTCGCAGCCGGGCACGTACGAGCTCATCGCGACCTACGCGGGCTATTGCGGCGATACCGCGCTGGTGAACTTGAGCTTCGGCGCCGCTGACGCGCTCGGACCTGATCAAGCGACGAGCCTTTGCCCTGGGGCCAGCGTCGATCTTACCGGGTTGTTCATGACAACGGGCATGCAGACGGATTGGTACTTGAACGGCGTCCCCTTCACCACGCCTGAGTCCGTGGACCAGCCCGGTGATTATGAGCTGATCTCCACGACGTCCGATGGTTGCACGGACACGGCCATCGTGAGCGTGGCGCAGAGCCCCGGGGTGGATCTTGGGCCGGACATTCAGGTGTCCAGCTGCTCGAACCTCGCCTTCGACCTCAGCAGCGCGTTCCCATCGGCCAGCATCAACAATGTCTGGACCTACAACGGCGCCCCGGTGCTGGACCCCTCGGCCGTGAGCGCGGCTGGTGATTACGTCCTCTACTCCAGCAACGCGGATGGCTGCAGTGATCTGGCGATCGCGACGCTCAGTGTGTCATCGGCGCCGCAGCTCGGTGCGGATGTCCAAGCATCCATCTGCGACGGCGAAGACTTCGACCTCACCGCTGCCATTCCCGCCAGCGGCTTGAGCGCTGGCTGGTCGCTCATCGGAAACCCCGTCAGCGACCCGACCGCAGCGAGCTCCGCAGGGAACTACGTCGTCATCGCAACGGATGCTGCTGGGTGCGGCGACACGGCAGTGGTCTCGCTGACCCTTCTGCCGAACCCTATACTCGGCCCCGATCAGCAGGTGACGGCCTGCGACAACACCAGCGTCGACCTCACCACGCTGTACAATACGGCTGGCAGTTCCACGGATTGGACATTGAATGGGGCCAGCATCACGGATCCCTCGACGGTGACCGATGCGGGCAGTTATACGCTCACCGCGACGAGCCCTGCTGGTTGCTCGAGCACGGCGATCGCCACGGTTCTGTTCAACACGGCACCAAGCCTCGGCGTTGATGCGGATGCTTCGATCTGCCTCGGCGACAGCATGGACCTCACCACGCTCTTCGCCCTCGCGGGGCTCACTTCGGACTGGACCCTGGACGGCACCGCCACAGGAACGCCCACCGCTGCGAACGCGCCAGGTGAATACCAAGTGATCGCTTCCAACGGATTCTCCTGCACCGATACCGCGCTGGTGAGCTTCACCGTGAATCCGAATCCCGAATTGGGGCCTGATCAAGCATACACGCTGTGCCCCTGGCAATCGGTTGATCTGAGCGCGGTGTTCCCGGTGTCCGGCCTGAGCGCGACCTACACGCTGAACGGCATCGCTGTGGCCGACCCTACCACGGTCGCGGACAGCGGCGCCTTCATCGTGGCGGTCGTTGATCCCTTCGGCTGCACGGACAGCGCGTTCGCGCTCATCGACACCACCTTCTGCGCCTGCGAGGCGGACTTCGCCTTCGAGGGCCGATGCATCCAGGAGCCCGCGCGCTTCACGTTGATCGCTGACAGCATCATTGTCGCTGCGCAATGGGACTTCAGCGGATTCGCCCCGCAGAGCACCGCCATCGACCCCGAGGTGATGATGAACGCCGAGGGCGAAGTGACCGTGACGGTGGTCGCCGAGCTGGCCTGCGGCACCGACACCCTGCAGCAGTCGTTCATGGTGTACGACTGCACGGACTCCTGCAGCATCTGGATCCCGAACGCCTTCTCGCCGAACAGCGACGACGAGAACGATGCCTGGGCCTGGGTGGGCGAGTGCGACCCCGAGGAGTTCAGGATCATGGTCTTCAACCGGTGGGGCGAATTGATCTACGAGACCGAGGATCCCGAGAAGAAGTGGGACGGCATGTACAATGGCACGCTCTCGCAGGACGGCGTTTACGTGTACCGGGCATTCTACAAGCTGCCTTACCAGGAAGAGCGATCCGTGATCGGGCACGTCACCCTGTTGCGGTGAACCGTCGTTGATCCGCTTCAGCGCGCCATGCGCATCCTTGCCTGCTCCGCGTAGAAGCCGCCTTGCGCAGCGATCCGCGCGAACGCCTCACGCGCCGCCTCCTTCCCGCTCAGACGCTCCGTGGTGAGCGCGCCGTACCAGATGGCCTCTTCATCGAACACATCCACCGGATGCGTGGCCGCGCGCTGCAGCAATGCCGAAGCACGCGCGTACATGCCCAGGTTGTAGCTGCACAATCCCGCATAGAAGAGCGCATTCACATCGTCGGGGTACTGGCCCAGCACGAAGCGCAGGTCGTCCAGGCAGCCTTTGTGATCGCTGGCCGCGAAGCGCGCAGTGGTGCCGTCCATGAATTCGAGGTAGGGCATCATCACGGTCTCGCCGGCCGAACCAGCCGCCGAGGCATCGGCGAACCGAGCGGCCACGCCTTCATCGGCAAGGGCGAGCACCGGATCCGCGGTGTAGAGCTCCTGCGGGTGCACCAGTTTCAAGTCATGCAGGAACACGAGCTGGCGCGAGGATTTGCGCTTGCGCTCGATGCGCGGCTCCGTCTTCGCCTCGCCGCGTGCGATCGCCGGCTCGCGTGGCGAGAGCGGTTCAATGCCGCCATCACGCTCCGCCGGCTCCGGATCGACCATGGCGGACCGTTGCCGGAGCGGTTGCGCGTGAAGGGCCAGGCGCTCATGGCCGATCAACAGGGATTCCGGCTGCTCATGCGCTGTGGCGATCTCCTCTGCGCGCAGGGGCGCCAGCGGCTCCGGGATCGTCGGCGCCGTTCCGCCGCGCTCGGCGAGAGGCTTCGTGTCGTCCGATGCGAGGATCATCCAGGCCGCGATGCCGATCACCGCCACCAACGATCCGACGACCCATCCGTTCATCGCGCGCGCGCCGCTCGGACGCGCCGCATCCAATGCACCGAGGCCGATCCGCGCTCCCGGCATGCGCAAGCCCTCGGCTGCGTCGCGCAGCAGCACGTCGGCCTCGAGCGCTTGCTCCACTTCGCGCATGCGTTCGGGCGGCAATCTGCCTTCGGCATAGGCCAGGAGCTCGTCGCGCGTGATCGCCCGGCGCGGAGCGAAAGGATGCTCGTCAGCGGTTCTGGTCGGCATGGTTGAGCAGTTGGAGTCTGAGGTTGCGGCGGCCGTTCTGGAGGTGGCTGCGCACCTGTTCGATGGTGAGGCCCGTGAGGGCCGCGGTTTCCTGGTAGTTGCGGCGCTCGAGGTGGAAACGCACGATGCAAGCGCGCTGCGCGTCGTTCAATCGGGCGATGGCCGCTTCGAGCTGTTGCAAGGTGGCCTCCCGGAGCACACGGTCCTCGGCTTCTTCGGCAACGAGATCGATGACATGCGCATCGTCAACGCGGGCATGTCGGGCATCGCCGCGGAGCGCGAGCAGGCAACGGTTCCGCATCACCGTGTGCACCCATGGACGGAAGCGCTCAACGTGGTGCTTCTTCAGCAGATCCGGCAGGGCGGCGAAGAGCTCCACTACCTGGTCCTTGGCGCGCTCGGGATCCTTCAGGTACTTCATGCCCACGCCGTAGAGTAGGTGCGCGTAGCGGTCCCACAGCGCGGCGAGCGCAGCACGATGCCCGCCCGTGAGGGCGAGCACCAGCTCCTCGTCCGTGCCATCCGTGGCGACTCTTCGGCGCAGCAGCATCTTCGATCAGTCAAACGTATCGCCTTCTTCCTCTGCACGGATCTCGGCCATGCGTCGGGCGTGCTGCACCATCTCCGCATAGCTCTTGGTCTCGATCACCACCACCCCGCCGGTGACGTCGCCGTAGCGGGCAGGCAGGCCACCGGTGTACACGCTCACGCTGCTGATGGCCGAAGGCGGGATGCTCGGGACGGCGCCCGCGATCTTGATACCATCGAGATAGGTCGCCATGTTCTCGGTGCGTGAGCCGCGGAAGTAGAGGCCCTCTCCATTCGGCGCGGGGGTCACGCCCGCGAAGGTCTTGCCGAGGAACTGCACCGGATTGCGGATGTTGGGGTCCTTGGCGATGTCGGCGGCGAGCAGGGTCATGCGGCTGGGATCGTCCTTCTCGATCAAGGGCCTGATGGTTCCCTGGATCACCACAGGAGGCAGCTCCATGCCGCGCAATTTGGTATCGGGCAGGAAGGAGGCGCGATCGGCGACCACGGAAACGCTGGCGTACTCATAAGGCTGCCTCCCGGAATAGGAGATGGTGATGGCGTAATTCCCGGGTGCGAGCGGCTTGAGCACGAAGCGTCCATCGAGGTCGGTGGTGGTGCCGAAGAGCTCGCCATTGACCCTGGTGTACACGCTGGCCATCGGCAAGGTGGTGCCCTCTGTGTCGAACACACGGCCACGGACCTCGCCGAGGCCCTGG
>JAEUSX010000085.1 GCA_016788405.1 Flavobacteriales bacterium | reverse complement strand
GTGTATGGGACGAGACCATCCAGGTATAACGCTCCAACTGCCGCGCTAGGGTCATCGGAGAAAGTGATGTCCTCCAGAAGCGGAGAGGAGAAGCACATCATGTACGTTTTCCTTGATGGATCTTCTGCAGAAGTACGAATGGACATGCATGCGCTGAGGAGAGCACCCGAGGTCAAGCTGCTCGGGTCCACGAGCCAATTGAAATGGCAAAAGATTACGGCCACCGGTGTGATTGTGATCCCTGCCGACCCCGATCCGGACCGGGTGCGTGTGCTCCGCATCAATGCGCGACTTCCGGTCGGGATAAAGAAGCTGTGATCGCATGATGCGCCCGATGCTCCCGTCTCCGTGTCCTCCGTGGCTTCGTGTGAGCCTTGCATTCGTGTTCACCCCGCTCCTCTCCCCCGCGCAGGACACCCCGGCATTCACCTTCCGCATGGCCTACCTGCACCCGGCCACGGACAGCGTCTATGCTGCGGACAACAACATCCGCTGGGTGCGTGTGAAGGAAGGCAGCGTCGATCCCGATTGGGGGCTCTGGGTCCACACCATGCATCGCTTCGTGCCGCCCGCGCAGTTCGAGGCGCACCCGGAGTATTTCGCTGAACGGAATGGCGTGCGCGTTCCTGACCAGTTGTGCCTGAGCAATCCCGATGTACTGCGCATCACCGTGGACAGCCTGCGCGCTATGATGGCCCGCAAGCCTGCCGCCCGCTACTGGAGCGTGAGCCAGATGGACAACTTCAACCACTGCCAGTGCGCGCAGTGCCACCGCACCGACAGCCTTGATGGATCGCCCAGCGGCAGCATCCTGCGCTTCGCGAACGCCGTGGCCGACAGCTTCCCGGATAAGGTGATCAGCACGCTCGCGTACCAGTACAGCCGCAGCGCGCCCAAGGTCACCAAGCCGCGGCCGAACGTGAACATCATGCTCTGCAGCATCGAGGAGGACCGTAGCCGACCGATCGACGCGCATGATCAGCCAGGCTCGTTCACCGCGGATCTCCGCGACTGGTCAGCGCTCACCCACAACATCATCGTGTGGGACTACGTCATCAATTTCTCGCACTTGGTGGCGCCCTTCCCGAACTGGAAGGTGCTGCAACCGAACCTGCAGCTCTTCCGCGATGCGGGCGTGCCGATGGTCTTCGAGCAAGGGCTCTCCTCGCGCGGTGGTGAGATGCCCGAGTTCCGCACCTACCTCCTCGCCAAGTTGCTCTGGAACCCCGATCTCAACGTGGACTCGCTGCGCACGCACTTCATGAACGCGTTTTATGGCGACGCCGGCGTGTACATCGACAAGTACACGCGCCTGCTGGAAGAGGAACTGGACAAGAGCGGCAAGCCGCTCACGCTCTATGAGCACCCGCAAGCGCACAAGGACGGCTACCTCAGCGCGGAGAACATCGCCAAGTACAAGATGCTCTTCAACAGCGCCGAGGCGGCCACATTCGACCTGGACACGATCTACGCGTGGCGCGTGGAGGATGCGCGGCTGGGGATCATGTACGCCGAGCTGGAGGTCGCGCGGGCGAAGCCGGGTACGGAGCATGGCTTGTTCGAACAGGACACCACCGGAGCTTGGCATGCGAAGCCCTATTTCGTCGCCTTGCTCGACACCTTCATCGCGAGGGCACAGCGGCATGGGCACATCCAGCTGCACGAAACGCGCAACAAGCTGAACGACTACTACTTCGAATTCGATCGCCACTTGAAGAACGGGGTCGTGAAGAACATGGCCACGGGCAGGCCGATCACCTTTGTCACACCGCCCGATCCGCGATATTCCGGCGACCGTCCCGACGCGCTGACCGATGGTTTCCTCGCTGGACAGAACTACCAGTTCGGCTGGCAGGGCTGGTATGGCAAGGACCTGGTGGCCACCATAGACTTGGGCGAGGTTCGGGAAGTGGAGAGCGTCGAAGCGACCTTCCTGCAGGATCAGCAGAGCTGGATCTTCCTGCCAAGCGAGTGGGGGTGGGAATCGAGCGAGGATGGCGTGCATTGGACACCACGCAACCGCACCGCCATCCCATACGCATCGCAGAAAGGTGCGCCATACATCGACCGGACCGGACTGCCCACGCCCCCATGGATCAAGGCCCGCTACATCCGCGTCACCGCCGGGAACCTCGGCGACCTCCCCGCCTGGCACGGGAGTAAGGGCCAGTGCTGGTTGTTCTGTGACGAGATCATGGTGTACGGGGAGTGAATGCGGTTCACCACAGAGGCACGGAGAGCACAGAGGAATTCAACGTGAGGACATCTCTGTGCCCTCTGTGCCTCTGTGGTGAATATCAGTATCCCCCCTCCCCCCGGTACAACCTCACCGGCCCATCCAGCTTCACCTTCAGCACCGTCATCCAGGGGTCCAAGGCCTCCTGCGGCACATCGATGAAGACCAGGCCCGGGACCTTGCTCCAACTGATCTTGCCCACGACGCGATGCGTGAGTGTCATGACGGGCCCGGACCCGGCATCGCGTATCACGTCCGCAGAAACGATCTTGTTCACGAGCCCCTTGATCTCCACGCTGTTGCTCATGCCGTTCGCCAGGAAGAGGTAGAGCGTAGTGCTGTCTTGTGAAAGCGTGCTTGGCCCGAAGAAGTGTCCGTTCGGTAAGCCGGGGCGCGTGCCGTAGATGGCTTCCGCGTGCTTGCGCGTCCACGTGCCCAGGTCTTCGAGTCGTGAGACCTGTCCCGGTGTGAAGGTGCCGTCCTCCTTCGGACCCACGCCCAGCAGCAGGTTGCCGCCGTGGCCGATCACATCGGCGAAGATGTGGATCAGGTCGTGCGTGCTCTTGTAGTTGGTGTCATAAGGTTGCCAGCCCCATTGCTCACCGAGCGTCATGCACAGTTCCCACGCAGGAGCCTTCGGCGTTTCCACGGGGATGTTCTGCTCCGGCGTGGCGTAATCGCCATAGCCCTGCAGCCTCCCGTTGATGATCGCCTTCGGGTTCTTCTCGAGGATCATCGCCCGCACCTTGGTCGC
>JAEUSX010000056.1 GCA_016788405.1 Flavobacteriales bacterium | reverse complement strand
GAGGATGGCTATGTGACCACCGTGCACAGCTTCACGGGCGATCAACGGCTGCACGATGCGCCGCACAAGGACCTGCGCCGCGCGCGCGCGGCCACGGTGAGCATGGTGCCCACCACCACCGGTGCGGCCAAAGCGCTCACGCGCATCTTCCCCGAGCTGGACGGACGATTGGGCGGCGGCGGCATCCGCGTGCCCGTGCCCGATGGCTCCATCACGGACATCACCTGCCGCGTGAAGAACCATCGCGGCGCCGAGGAGATCAACGCCTGGTTCAAGCAGCGGGCCGAAGGGAAGTGGAAGGGCATCCTGCGCTACACCGAGGACCCCATCGTGAGCGTGGACATCGTGGGCGATCCGCACTCCTGCATCTTCGATGCGCAGCTCACCAGCGTGGTGGGCAACATGGTGAAGGTGATGGGCTGGTACGACAATGAGTACGGGTACAGCTCGCGGCTGGTGGATCTGGTTGCCTTGATGGGAAGGATGTAGCGTGGGAGCGGATCACACCGCCGGACCACCGGTAATGCGCGCGTCCCCGCTCAACGCACCATCGCTCATGCGCTTCATCAGCTTCAACTCGTTGCCGTCGAACGTGGCGTAGGTGAAGTAGCTGATCCAATCGCCGAGGTTCACGTAGCGTGAACCGGGCGCGATCTCCATGTCGATGGGCAGGTGCCGGTGGCCGAAGACCATGTGATCGAAGCGGTCGTTCTGCAGCAGTTCGAGGCAATACTGCACCAGCCACTCCTTGTCGGCGCCCAGCCAGCGACGGTCGTTCTCGTAGCTCTTCTTGCGGCTCTGGCCGCTGAGAGCATCGCCCAGCCAAAGAGCGAAGTTGGGGTGCAGGCGCGCGAAGAGCCACTGGCACACGGGATTCCGGAACACGCCCTTGATGAACTTGTAGCCATGGTCGCCGGGGCCGAGGCCATCGCCGTGGCCGATGTAGAAGCGCTTGCCGGCGATCTCGCGCACGATGGGCTCCCGATGCACGATCACGCCGGTCTCCTTCGGCACGTAGTCGAAGATCCACATGTCGTGGTTGCCGATGAAGAGGTGCACGGGGATGCCCTGGTCGGTCAGTTCCGCGAGCTTGCCCAGCAACCGCACATGCCCGCGCGGCACGGCCTTCTTCCATTCGAACCAGAAGTCGAAGAGGTCGCCGAGCAGGATGATCTCCGCGGCATCCTTCGCCGCTTCATCCAGGAATGCGCAGATGCGCTTCTCCCGAGTCAGGCTGCTGGCCGCATCGGGCACGCCAAGGTGGAAATCGCTGAGGAAGTGGATGCGCTGGCCGGCCTGCATGCGTGGCGAAGGTCGTGCTTGGCGGTCAGTCGCTACGGCTTCATCCCCCTCAGCAACCTGGTGGGATCAACCTTCTCCAAGGCGAGCACGAAGCGGATGCGATCGCCGATGCCCCGGCTGAGGAACTCCTCCTCATCGAGGATGCGGTCGGAGACGAAGAGCGGCACCCACACCTCGATCAGGTCCTTCACGATGGGCACCCCGATGCCTGCCTCGTAATACGTGGCGGTCTTCTCGTGCCGCGTGCCGTCGGCATTGACCTCTGTGTAGGGCGCCCAGCCCGCGCTGGCGAACGCGGCGAGCGGAAGCTTGAAGGGGAAGTCGAGCTCCATGTTCAGGCTCGCGATCCACGAATCGCTCCCCCCGCCGCGGAAGGGCGTCTTGAAGGCGCCTTGCTGCTTGTTGAACTGGCGGCTGAAGAAGCGGTCCCGAGCGCCACGCTCGAAGTAGGCGTGATCGTAGAGCAGGTCAGCAGGGCCCCAACTCAGGTTCCAGGCCTCCAGGCTCACGGCGTTCGCTCCGCCGGTGAAGAAGGTCCCGGCGAAGGCGCGCAAGCGCAACTGCCTGCCCCGCGCGTTGTACGCGAAGGCCTGCTTGACCTCGAGCGCGCCGCGCAGCCAATCCTCGCCTGCGGTGAGCGTGGTGGTGATGGCCGATGGGCGGAGCTTCCGCGCATCCGCAGCGGCGTGCGAGAGCTCCAGGTAATCGTCGAAGGTGCGATAGCGGTACACGAGATCATCGGTTCCGGTGATCTCCGTGGTGCGGAAGATGCGCGCGGCGCGCAGGTTGATGCTGTGCGTCCACGGCTTCGCGAGCGGACGCTTCAGGTCGAAGCGGATGCTCGGTGCGTACTTCTCGTACCAGGCCGATGCATCATGCTCATGCAGCAAGCCCGATGAGCGCGCGCCGAAGCCGAGGTGGATGTTGCGGAACACGGAGCTGCGGATGCGGTCGAAATGGTGCTCGATGCGCGCCGCGCCCACGAGGCGCTCGCTCCCGAAGGCCCACAACGGCGCCACCACCCATTCGGTGCGCTGACTGGGGAAGGTGGTGTTGCGCAGGCTGAGCCCTGCTTGCCAGCCATCATGCCCATTCCAGAGCGGCAGCAGGGAGTAATAGATGCTGCGCGCGTCGTTGCGCTCGATGCCCAGCATCGACTCGAACTTCAGCGGCGCGCGGCGCTTGAAGAGCCCGCGTGCGCGCACCGAGTTGTTGCGGCGGTCGATGTCCATGGTGCGGTTGCCGGCATCGATGCGGACGCGGTCCACGTTCGGCCAGGGCAGCCCTGCATATTCGGTTCGCCCTTGATGACCGAAGCCGTGGTTCCAGGCCCACACGGTGCCGAGGCTATCCGATCCGAGATAGCCGGTGATGGCGAACGGGACCTTGGATGGGCCTTTCGCGCGATGCCCAAGGTGCCAGCGTTCCGCAGTGCCCTCCGAGGTGCGCTTGTCCAACGAAACGGCTTTCACGCGGTACTTCTCATCCGTGCTCAGGAACCCCTCGAACACCCAGTTGAGGTCTTGTCCGCTCTCCTGCTCGAACACCTTCTTCATGTCCCGGGGCCGCGGGTGCTTGAAGCTCCACTCGTTGTAGTAGGCATGCAGGCACTTGTCCATCATCTCCTCGCCGAGGTAGGCCATCAGGTGATCCATGACCAGCGCGGTCTTCATGTACACGTCGGCGCCGTAGTTCGTGCTGGTGAAGTCGTCGCTGCTCAGCGAGAGCGGTTGGTCAAGATTGCGCCGTGCGTTGAGGCGGTAGGCCAGTTCGCTCTGCGTGCGGTGCGCATCGGTGAGGTGCGCGGTGGCCTTCTTCAAGCCCGGGATGTCGATGCTGAAGCCGCTGCTCGGATATCGCGCGCGCATGTAGCGCAGCTCCAGGAAGCTGTTCATGCCCTCGTCCATCCAGGCGTGATCGCGTTCGTTGCTTCCCAGGATGCCGTAGAACCAGTTGTGCCCCACCTCGTGCGCGATCACGTTGTCCAGGCCCTCCTTGTTGGGCATGTTGCCGATGATGGTGATCATGGGGTACTCCATGCCGCCACCGGCGCTGATCGTGCCATCGATGGCGGTGCAGGCGTCGTAGGGGTAATCGCCCACGTGCTCGCTGTAGAAGCGCACGGCCTCGCTCACATAGCTCGCCGCATCGCTCCAGAGCAGCGCATTCCTCGGGGTGAACAAGGCCCATGTTGTCACATCCCGGCCGCTGCGCGGAAGCACCGCATGGCTCTTGCGCACGATGAAGCGCTTGTCGGCGAACCACGCGAAGTCGTGCACGCGGTCCTGCTTATAGCGGATGGTCTTGGTGCGCGCGCTGGATGCGGGGAAGACATTCAGCTTCGCGCGCTGCTTGTCCAGGTAGAACTTCTGCGACTCGCTGTAGGCGACGGCGGAGAGGGAGTCCATCCAGGCGCGTTCACTGGCATCCTGCAGCAGGCCCGTGGCGCCCACCACGTAGTTGGCGGGCAGGGTGATGCTCACATCGAGGCTGCCGTACTCGCTGTAGAACTCGCCCAGCGTGAGGTAGGGCATGGCGTGCCAGCCCGTGGCATCGTACACCGCCGGCTTCGGGTACCATTGGGTGATGTAGTACGCCTGATCGGTGCGGCCCAGGCGTGAGAACCTGCCATCGGGGATCTTCACCCGGAACGGTGTGCTGATGCTGATGGAGCCGCCCGGCAGCAGTGGCGTGGGAAGCTTCACCCAGCCGATGTCGATGTGCTCCTCGTGGTAGCCCCAGGCCGCCTTCGCTCCATCCACCTGGAAGTCGAGGCTGTCGATGAAGCCGCGCTCCGCGTCCTTCGCGAAGTGCAGGGAGAGGTCGCCCGTGCGGCACAGCTGGTCGTCGAGCGCAGTGCCGCGCTCCTTGTAGGCGTTGGGCCAGAGGTGCATCCAGATGGTGTCGAGCGCCGCGGGCGAGTTGTTGCGGTAAACGATGCGTTCCTGCGCATGCAGTTCGTGGCGCGCATCGTCGAGGCGGACGCTGATGGTGTAATCCACCTGTTGCTGGAAGTAGTCCTGTGCGTGAAGCGCCACCGGCGCGGCGGCCAGGAGCAGGAGAGCGGCTTTCATGCTGCGATAGTACAGGCAGGCCGCTGAACGCCAAGGCCCTCCTCCACCACCGGTGCCTGTGCGGGACGAGCCGCTGCTTGCCAACGCATGTTAAGTCTTCGCCAACGCGGCAACCGCCTGCACGGGCGCGGCGTCTTGCCCTTGAAAAACGCCTCTTACCATGGCATCCTTGATCAAACG
>JAEUSX010000026.1 GCA_016788405.1 Flavobacteriales bacterium | reverse complement strand
GTACGTGTAATTGCCGCTTGACGCAGTGGCGGGATTCACTTGTGCGATCGTGGCACCACCAGGCGCGGTCCAAGTGCCACCGGACGCCGGATTACCCGTGAGCCAAGTCAGGGGGTCGATCGGCGCCGCGCTCGCGCAGATTGAAAATGGCCCTCCGCTGCCAGCATCCGGAGCCTGCACCACGCTCATGGTCACCGTGCTGGTGGCTGACGGGCACGGAGCCGTGCCGGCCACGGTGTACGTGTATGAACCAGGTGCATCGGCGGCCGCGTTGAACGTAGGGCCGTGGGCGGCTCCGTTCGGATCCGTCCATGTTCCTCCGGCCGACGGGCCGCCGCCCAAGGCGCTCACCAAATTGAACGGAGCGGAGCTGTTGTTGCACAGGGCCTGGTTTCCACTCGTGCCAGCGGAGACCGCTGTTGAAATGGTCACATCCACCTGTGCCGAGGTCGCAGGACAGGGGCCATTCGCAGGAAGCGTGTAGGTGTAGTTGCCCGAAGTCGCGCTCAATGGATTCAACGTGCCTCCCATGGCTGCACCACCCGGGGCCGTCCAAGCGCCTCCAGGATCGGGGCTTCCACCCAGTGATTGGACGAGCGGGACCGGCGCATCTGATGAACACGCGCTGAGCGACCCATTGCTGCCAGGGTCCGATGCCGCAATCGTGCTGACAGTGACGGTGGCCTGGGCGTCCGGGCAGGGGGCCACGCCAAGGATGGTATAGGTGTACGCGCCATCCGGAGAGCTGCCAGGCGTGAATGAACCGGTGCTCGGAGCGCCCGAGGGATCGGTCCAGCTTCCTCCGGGAAGGGCCGTGGCGCCAAGGATTGGGAGCAACGGGGTGCTGCCCGAAGAGCTGCAAACGCTCAACGGAGCGCTCACACCTGCGCTGGGCTGCGCACTGACGTTCACTGTGACTGTGGCTGCCGACGCGACGCAGGGCGCTTGCGCGGCGATCGCGTAGGTGTAGGCTCCGGGTGCGCTGTTGCCGGGGGTGAACGTGGTGTTGCCGATCGGACCACCGGGCCCGCTCCATGTGCCGCCTGCATCAGGTGCACCGCCCAAGGAGGCGAAGAGGTCGACGGCCGCTGATGCCGAGCAGAGGTTCAACGTGGCGTCGCTGCCAGCATCGGGCTGCACATTGATGGTGACGTTCAGCGTTGAAGAAGCGCTTGGGCAAGGCGCGGCGCCAGCGATGGTGTAGGCATAGGCTCCGCTTGTCGCCGTCGCAGGTGTGATGCTCCCGGCGAACACTTGGTTGGAAGGGTCCGTCCAAACGCCGCCAGGGTCGGGCGTGCCGCCGAGCAGACCGATGAGGGCGGTGGCGCCAGCGGTCTCGCACAACGTGGTCGAAGCATCCGAGCCAGCCTCAGGCAGCGCATTCACGGTGACTACGACGGTGGCGGAACTGCTGGGACAAGGCGCAGCGCCGGTCACGGTGTACACGTACGATCCTGCTGGAGCAACAGAGGGGTCGAAGATGCCGCTCATCGCTCCGCTAGGCCCCGTCCAAGTGCCCCCAAGGCTGGGCGTTCCTCCAAGACCTGTGGACAGGGATGCGGGCGCGCTATTGGAGCAAAAGACCAGCGCTCCATCGGAACCTGCGTACGGCGAAGGGTTCACCGCAACGGTCACCGTGGCACTGGCATCGACGCACGGTGGAACTCCACTGACCGTATAGGTGTAGTCGCCTGGCGGATCGACCGCAGGATTGAAGGTGCCGCTCGATGCGCCTGCTGGGCCGACCCATGTGCCGCCCGCGGTCGGCGCGCCGCCAAGCAGGTTGATCAAGGCGAGCGGGGCATCGCTGGTGCAGGCGGTGAAAGCCGCGTCCGCACCGGCATCGGGCTGTGGGTTCACAGTGACGGCAATCACCGCGCTCTGCGAGCAAGGCGGAGCGACAGAAGTGACCGTGTACGTGTAGTTCCCGGAGCCGTCGACAGCTGGGTCGAGGATGCCAGAATGCGGCGCACCACCTGGATTCGTCCAAGTGCCTCCGGCCTGCGGCGTTCCGCCTAAGGCACTGAAGAGCCCTGTTGGTGCTGAGGAGGAGCACAACGTGATCGGCCCGCCCGTGCCCGCGCTCACATTGCATGCCTGTATCACCGCCGGCGTGGAGGGCACGACCGGGTCGAGGCCGCATGCACCGCTCCCCCATGACCCCGTCTCGCTATCGCCGAACGTGTTGAAGCTCACACTGAGCCCGAGTCCATTCACGCACGCAGGAGGGTTCAGCACGCTGATGGTCCAGCAGAATTGCCAATTCACGACCCCGGTGCAGAAGTCGCCGAAGTTGTTGCCCGGGTTCCCGTCTGGAGGATTGTAATCGTAGAAGAAGCCCGGGCCTTGCGGGCCGACGTTCGTGGCCGCTGTGCCTTGCACGCTCGGATACCAGCCCCAAGTGCCACTGCCGGAGCAACTCGCAGGGGGCGCGCCTGGCGTGAGCGTGCTCAGATCCCAGCCCGGACCGAAGTTCGCGACGATGCCCTGGAACCAATTCGCGTTGGTCGAGTTCCAGAAAGTCACCGTGAAGCAGAAGGTCACGGTCTCGCCGCAGCCATAGGTGCCATTCACCGGTGGCGGCGATTGCGTGAAGTTGTAACCGACCAGGCAAGGCTGGGCGCATGCGTTGCCGCATAGCAGCGCGAGCGCAAGAGGGAGATGAAGCCGGGTCAGGGTCACGTCTGGCGGATTGGCCGACCAAGTTTAACGACCCGATCGATACCGGACAGGTTGCCTTGCGCCCGATTCTCCGAGCGTGTTGTGGACAGGGGCCGTAATATCCGCTATTGAGCCACCACCGCGCCAAGGTGGCGCAAGCGACCCGAGCCACCTTCAATGAGAGCCAGACGATAGCTGCCAGCGGGCAACTCACCTCGCTGTATCCAGGCACGGCCCTGAGGAAGCCGGGTCTCACGTCGCGCTTCACGTCCTACTGCATCGATCAGAACGAGCTGGCTGCCGGGCACCGTGCCGCTGAGATCAACCGTGAAGCCATCGGTGAAGATGGTGGGGAAAGGCAGCGGAAGCTCCGAAGCCTCCTCTTCGACCAAACCAAGCGTGG
Organism: Flavobacteriales bacterium; assembly: GCA_016788405.1. GTDB lineage: Bacteria > Bacteroidota > Bacteroidia > Flavobacteriales_F > PHOS-HE28 > PHOS-HE28. The sequence goes on along the minus strand of JAEUSX010000026.1, from coordinate 8,802 downwards.
TGCCCGCATGACTGTACAGATTGCTGAAACAACCGAGGTAGAGCATGTTCCCGCTCGCATGAAAAGTGTTCTGCGAGATCACATCCGCATTCTGAAGGCCGGTTTCGTAAACGCTGAAGCTCGCGCCGTTGTCCGTGGATCGAAGCACGTCCATGGGGCTGGCCGTATTGATGGCCCAGTACTTCCCATCGTAAAGGATCAGCTCGCCACCCACCGGATTGCTCGGCGTGCCTGTGGAATTGGTCCACGAGTTACCTCCATTGTTGCTGTACCGATAACCCAATCCGCTGATCACGACCAGCCTCGTCGACGTGCCTTGCACGCCGTAGCAGGCGAAATTCGAAGTGGCGATCTGATTCCAGGTCACGGCCAGGTTGTTCGAGCTGGCCAAGCCTGCCGTGGTCGCTGCGTATAGCAGGCTGCCGGCCTGCGCCGCCTGATGCACCACCATGTTCGCGGCAAGTCCATTGTTGCCGCTGAACCATTGCGCGCCGCTATCGGTGCTCCGATAGATGCCACCGCCACTGCCGATCGAGGCGGAGTACACCGCGAGCGTGGTGGTGCCGAACTGGAAGAACTTCTTCGCATAGTTGCTGGAGCTGCTTGCGGGCAGACCCGTGTTCGAAAGCGTCCAGGTCGCACCAGCGTTGGTGCTCTTGTACACGCCGCTCTCCGTGCCGCAGAGAAGCGCGCTGCCTGTATAGAACACGGAGTGCACCTGGGTGCCTGCAGGAAGGCCCGTGTTCGCTGGATTCCAATTCAGGCCGCCATTGGTGCTCTTGATCACACCGCTCGGATAGGCCACCATGTACAACGCGCCGCTCCCGCTGGCAACGCTCTTCACCGCCTGGTAACCGGGGTGATTGATGATGCTCCATTGGGCCGAGGCCGTGATTCCGAACAGGCAACAGAATATCAGGACGATGGGTTGGAGTCGCTTCATGGTTGGTTCAATGGGGGGCGAAAATAATGGTGTGAGCCGAGCGGCGCGGGGGGTACTTTCGCCGCGTGAAGGCACTCCGCACCAAGGCTTTGCTCGCTGTGGTACTCGGCATTCTCATGCTGCCGGGCCTCATGGCACGGGCCTTCCCGCACGAATGCCATTCAGCGGTCGGTGCCGATCACGGGCATGATTCCGCCTGGCTGTCCGCCGACTGCCCCTTGTGCGACCTCGCCATGCCCATCGCCGAGGCCCCGCCGAACACAGCCACGGGCCTGCCGCTTCTTCTGCATCCGATTCAAAGGGTCGATGCACTGCTCCAGTTAGAGTGCGCTATGGCTGATTGGGCCGACGCGCGCGGGCCTCCGCGAGCCTGATCGCCAACGTCATCGGCTCGCGTGAAGGCGGGCCGCTTCGCGGGTTCCATCGCCTGTACTTCCATCGCTGTTGATCCTGTAGCACCTTGAGAGCACATCTCTTCATATTGGCCATCGTGGCCGTGTCTGCGGCCTCGTTCGCGCAGACGGGGCCGTGCACGCTCGTGCTCAGCGGACAGGTGTTCGATGAGCACGATGGGCAGGCCTTGTCCTTCGCTGAAGTCTTCATCGCTTCGCTCGGCAAAGGCGCCGTGGCCGATGAGCAGGGCCATTACCGGATCGAAGGATTGTGCCCGGGCACCTATCAAGTGCGCGTGAATCACCTGGGCTGCGAGCCGACGACCCGTGAGGTGCGGCTCAACTCCTCCATGACCATCGATTTCAAACTGGAGCACCACGCCGAGCAATTGCGCGAATTGGAGGTGATCCAGGCCAGGCCCGATGAACAGGTGGGCCAGCCGACAAGGAGCGTGGATCGCGAGGATATGGAACGTGCATCTGGCACAGGGGTAGCCGAACTGCTTGCCCGCGTGCCCGGCGTCACGGTCCTTGCAACAGGGCCCACGATCGGCAAACCCGTGATCCATGGCCTGAGCGGCAATCGCGTGCTCATCCTCAACCAAGGGATCCGGCAGGAGGATCAGCAGTGGGGAAGTGAGCACGCGCCCAGCCTCGATCCGCTGAGCGCCGACCGCATCACTGTGGTGAAAGGCGCGGCCAGCGTGCAGTACGGCAGCGATGCCATCGGGGGGGCGGTGATCGCCGAGCCGGTTGAGCTGCCGCGTCAAGCAGGCATCGGTGGTGAACTGCGCGGCATCGGGCAATGGAACGGCCGCGGCGGCGGCGGCAGTGCGTTGCTCGAAGGCGGATTGAAGGGAGTGACCGGCTTCGGCTGGCGCGTGCAGGGCAGCGGCCGCTATGTGGGTGATAGTGACGCCGCAGGCTACACGTTGAGCAACACCGGACTGCGGGAATGGAGCGGCAGCGCTTCGGTCGGTTACCGCGATCATCGCCGTGGCGTCAGTGTTTACTACAGCCGCTTCACGCGTGAGCTGGGCATCCTGCGCGCAGCGCACATCGGCAGCACCACCGACCTGCAACGGGCCATAGACAGCGGCGAACCTTGGTACACCGCTCCTTTCAGCTATGCGATCGATGCCCCGCGCCAGACAGTCGCTCATCATCTGCTGCGAGCGCACGGAAGCCTCGCCGTCAGCGACCGCGGTCGCTTGGAAGTGAACTATGGCTACCAGGCCAACGACCGGCAGGAGTACGATATCCGCCGATCGGGGCGAAGCGCCACGCCTGCGCTGGATCTCTGGCTGGCCACCCACACCGCCGATGCCGTGCTCAAGCATTGGCTGGGCAAGCACATGCATGGCAAGGCAGGAGTCTCGGCGTTGGCGCAGGAGAATTCGAACATCCCAGGGACCGGTGTGCGGCCGCTGATACCGGACTTCAGCAAGAAGAGCATCGGGGCCTTCGTGATCGAGCACCTGCCCGTGGGCGAGCGACTGGAGCTTGAAGCAGGCGCGCGCGTCGAGGGGACGGTGCTCAACATCCGCCGCTTCGATCGCGATGGGCAGTACCAGACGCCAGAGCATCGGTTCACCAATGCGGCCTTCGCCTGTGGCGCGAACTATGTGGTGAGCGACAGTGCGCGGTTTCGATTCGGACTGGCCAGCGCGTACCGTCCACCGCATGTGAGCGAACTGTACAGCGAGGGCCTGCATCACAGCGCGGCGGCCATCGAGGAAGGTGATGCGGCGCTCGGCAGTGAGCGTTCCGTGAAGGCCACCTTGGACGCGGAAGCGGCGCTTTTCAAAGGGCGTTTGCGGATCGATGCCACGTTGCATGCTAGCCGCATCGATGGCTTCATCTACCTGCGCCCCGATGGCACGCGCCTGACCGTGCGTGGCGCGTTCCCGGTGTTCCGTTACACCGCCACGGATGCGCTCATGGGCGGTGTGGATGCGGCGGCCACTTTGCGGCTGGGCAAGAAGTTCGCTTGGCGCATGCGAGGCAGCACTGTTCGTGCTCGTGATCAGCGCAGGGATGAATGGCTCTTCCTCATGCCAGCCGACCGCGTGGAGAACGGGCTCCTGATCCGCATGGCCGCCATCGGTCGCTGGCGTGACTTTGAGGCGGGCGTTACGCATCAGGCCGTGTTCGAGCAGCACCGCGTTCCGGAGGGACTCGACTTCGCGCCACCGCCTGCGACCTATCACCTTTTCGCCCTTTCCGCCTCCTCAACGCGCTTAATCGGGAAAGGCGAACTGCGCATCGGCCTCCAAGCCAACAATCTCTTCAATGAAGCCTACCGCGATTACCTCGACCGCTTCCGCTACTTCGCTGACGCGCGCGGCACGGACATCGTGCTCAGTGTGCGTTACGCGTTCGGCTCGCGGCGATCGGGGAACTGAATCCAAACAGCGCTGCCGCACGCACCATTTTCCGAGGCTCAACAGTCAGTGAATAACGAATCAGGAGCGCCGAACGGCACCAACGAACTACGTGATGAGAACAATGAACATCAAGCACATTCCAACTCGGAAACTGGCTCTTGCCCTTTCCGTCCTCCTCGCGATCGCGGCGTGCAAACCGGAGAAGCCTGAGTCGCCTGCGAACACCCCGCCTCCGAACGAAGAGGAGTTGATCACTTCGGTGCGGGCTTATTTCACCCATTCCATCACCAATGAGGTGGTCGAGTTCAGCTGGGTCGATGCGGATGGCGATGGCGGGAATGCGCCTGTGATCACTGGCGGGGAATTACAGCCTGGCGCGACCTATGCGGTGAGCCTTCTGCTGCTGAATGAGACCGAATCGCCGGCAGATACCATCAGCAACGAAGTGGCCGCCGAAGCAGAGGAGCACCAGTTCTTCTTCTCCACCACCGGAGGCTCACTCACGTGGGTCTCCTACGGTGATGCCGACCCCAACGGCCTGCCCGTCGGTCTGGTCACGGAGTGGTCCACTTCCGTGGCGGGAGCTGGGGACCTCACGATCATTCTGCGCCACGAGCCCAACAAGAGCGCGGCGGGGGTGAGCGGCGGCGACATCACCAACGCTGGCGGCGAGACCGATATCGAGGTGCTGATCCCGTACGCCGTGCTATAGGCGTTACGCGCGAAGAGGCGGCGCATTGCGTTGTGCATGGACATGATGCGCCGCGCCGCCCTGCTTCTCGTTCTGCACGCGGTCTCCGCTTGCAGCCAACCCGCCAATCAGCCGCTAGGCGATAGCGGCGATTCCGAGGGGCTGGCTGCGACGCCGGTGATCCGGCCCTTGTCCACCATCATCGACTCCTTGAGGATCGATGCGAGGAGCATCGGCTTCAAGGTGCATAAGGCGCAGCGGCGATTCGAGGTGCTATCGCGGGGACGTGTGCTGAAATCCTATCCGTGCGTGCTTGGAGAAGCGCCTGTTGGCGACAAGCTCCACCAAGGCGATCGCAGGACGCCCGAGGGAACATTCACGTTCCGAAGCAAGCGCATGCACGCGCAATGGCACAAGTTCATCTGGGTCGATTACCCGAACGCCGAGAGCTGGCGGCGCTTCAACGAGCGCAAGACGCAAGGATTGATCCCGCGTGGCAAGGACATCGGCGGCGAGATCGGAATCCATGGCGTGCCCGATGGAATGGACCACTGGGTCGACTCGGGAGCTGACTGGACCTGGGGCTGCATCGCGCTCAAGAACGCGGACGTGGATGAGATCTATCCCCTCATCATCCCGGAGCGCACAATGATGGAAGTGGTGCCCTAGGGCTTGATCTCCTCAGGGAACAGCTCGGAGTAGCCTGTTCGCTCATCCTTCCGCCGAACGAATCGCACGCCGCCGATCTCCTGCAGCACGATCTCCAGCGTGGTGCGCACCAAGGTGCCTTCCATCAGGTGCCCGCCGCTCATCCTCCCTTCGGCGTCGGCGACGGCGAGGTGGAGGTGCGAACCGTGACGTGAGATGGTCCCCGAGAGCGCGCATACCTCCAAGTCGCCGGTCAGCCTGCTCGCCTCCTCCTTGCCGCCGTATCGGATGGCCGCCGTGCTCACGCTGCCCACGGCGCTCACCAAAGAAGCCGCCTCGATGCCTTCGCGCTCTGCCCACTCACGCAGTCGGCCGAGCACGTCCTGTCCAGGCAGGAGCCGCAGTGTGTGCACCGTGTAGGGCCGTCCGCGAGCGGCGATCATGGATCAAAGCGGTTCGGGAACTGCTGTTTCAGCGCAGCGATGCCGTCGCGGACCTTGTCTTGCTGTTCTCCTTTGAAGGCTTCCAGCTTCGCCGCGAGCTTCTCATCGGTGGTAGCCAGGATCTGCACGGCCAGGAGCCCGGCATTGCGCGCGCCGTTCACAGCCACCGTAGCCACGGGCACTCCGGCCGGCATCTGCACGATGCTCAACAGCGAGTCCCAGCCGTCGATGCTGTTGCGGCTTTTTATGGGCACGCCGATCACCGGCAGGGTGGTGAGCGAGGCCACCATGCCGGGCAGGTGCGCCGCGCCGCCCGCACCGGCGATGATCACCTTGACGCCGCGCGCTGCCGCTCCTTTGGCATAGGCGAACATGCGCTCTGGCGTTCGGTGGGCGCTCACCACCGTGAGCTCATGCTCCACTCCGAACTCCTTCATCGTGTCCAAGGCTTCGCGCATGACCTCCAGGTCGCTGCGGCTGCCCATGATGATGCCGACCATGTTGTTTCAGTTGTTCGTTATCGTTCGCCCGGGCATTCGAGGGACCACCTTGCAGTGCACTCTGGTCACCGCGATGGCCTGATCGAGCCCAGCATGGTCCCCGGCCAGTGCCGTGACGTGACCCATCTTCCGGCCGGTCCGCGTTTCCTGCTTTCCGTAGAGGTGCAGGAATGTTCCAGGCACGTGCAGCACGTCATCAAGGCCTTTCACTTCGACAGGACCGGTACCTCCTTCGCCCACCAGGTTGATCATGGCGGAATGACCATGCAGTCCCGTGTCGCCGAGCGGCCAGTCCATGTAAAGGCGAAGAAGCTGGTCGAACTGGCTGCTCGGGCAAGCCTCAATGGTGTGATGCCCACTGTTGTGCGCGCGTGGAGCCACCTCGTTGACGAGCAGTTCGCCATTCCGCGTCAGGAACATCTCCACGGCATACAAGCCCGGTTGCGCGAAGGCGGACGCCACGCGCCGTGCAAGTGCCATCGCCGTCTCGTTCTGCATGGCCGTGATGCGGGCCGGCGCGCGCAGATGGTCGACAAGGTTGAAGCGAGGGTCGAAGACCATTTCCACCGGTTCATACGCAACCGTAGCGCCGATCGCGGAGCGCACGACCAATACGGCCAATTCCATGTCGATCTCGACGCGCTGCTCCAGCACGCAAGGTGCTTCGAATGCGCGATCCAGATCAGCCGCGCCTTGCACCCCCATCACGCCTTTGCCATCGTATCCCCCGATGCGTGCCTTCAGGAAAGCGGGCAGAAGGTGCGGGTGCCCTTGGAAGTGCAGGCCTGATTCGAGCAGGGCGAACGGGGCCGTGGGGATGCCATGCTCAGCATAGAACTGCTTCTGCAGGCCCTTGTCCTGGATGATGCGCAGCACATCCGGGTCAGGGACCACGCGCTTGCCCTGTCTTTTCAGCTCATGGAGCGCTTCTACAGAGACCTGTTCGATCTCGATGCCAACGATATCCGCATCCGCCGCGAAGCGGATCACGGTGTCCGCGTCACGGAAATCCCCCACTACGAAACGTGTGGCGATCGCAGCGCACGGCGCCGAGGGATCGGGATCAAGCACATGAACGATGGCGTTGTAGCGCAAGGCGTTCTCGATGAACATGCGGCCTAGTTGTCCGCCGCCGAGGAGCGCGATCACGGGGGGCTTCGCCATGGGCGGCGAAGATACCCGGCCGTGCGGGAGCGCTCAGCGCCGTCGCCGATTGTACTTCGGTGACCGCAAGCCGGTCACACGGTATCCTGCTGAGAGCATCAGCGAACGGTTGCGCGGGAAATAGGTCGCGTCGTCCACCAGAATCGGACTTAAGCCCATATAGCAGCGCAAGCCAAGGTCCAGGCCGCGCACAAGGTCGGCTCCCACGCCTATGTGCACGCCGTGTTCCCAGTGCGCATAGGAGTCCGTCACGTCGGCGGTTCCGCTCGGACTGCGCTGCTGCGCGTGCAACAGACGCTGCGTCTGGAAGCCTGCCTGCGCATTGAAGACGTTGCCGATGTACATCTTGAGCGATACGGGCAGTGACGCATGGAGCGTGCGCACCGAGGCTTGCCCGCCCTCGCTGAGCAGGTATCCAGCCCCCATTGAAGCGATCAGCAGTTCGGGCTGGATCTCCATGCGCGGCCCTGCTCTCAGCGCGAAATACGCACCCGCTGCCGCGCATGGTATCATGGTGGAGCTCATCCTGGCGGATCGATGATCACTCATGCCAAGCGAGGCTTTGATTCCGAGCGCAGAGTACTGCGCGTGCAATGAGCTCGAGATCAGCAGGGCCGATAGCTGGAGGGAGAGGCGTGCCATGGCGCAGTACGGAATGACAGGTGCGCAAACGGGCCTCGCGCGCTGGGGTTTCGGTCGTTGAAGCGCCATTCGCCCGCCGGGTCGAGGGTGGCGACCAAGGTGTCCGAATCGACCACGGAGCGCCGCTTAACTCGCCAGGACTGCGATGGCGGCACGAGGGTCCGCAGCGCCGAAAACGCTATTGCCCGCCACGAGCACGTCGGCCCCGGTAGCCAGGAGCTGCTCGGCGTTCTCCGTTCCAACCCCGCCGTCGATCTCGATCAGCGCCTTGGAGCCGGTGCGGATGCGGATCGCCTTCAAGGCTTCGATCTTCCCATAAGTGCGCTCGATGAACTTCTGGCCGCCGAATCCTGGATTCACGCTCATGAGGCAGACCACGTCCACATCGGCGAGCACATCGGCCAGCAGCTCCACGGAAGTGTGCGGATTGATGGCTACTCCGGCTTTCATGCCTGCCGCTTTGATCGCCTGGATGCTGCGATGGAGGTGCGTGCAGGCCTCGTAATGCACCGTGAGGATGTCGGCGCCCGCATCACGGAAAGCGGTGATGTACTTATCGGGCTCCACGATCATCAGGTGCACATCGAAGGGCTTCTTCGCATGCTTGCGGATGCTCTTGATCACCGGCAGCCCGAAACTGATGTTCGGCACGAATACGCCATCCATCACATCGATATGATGCCAGGCGGCCTCGCTCTCCTCGATGAGCCGCACCGCGTTGCCGAGCTCTGCGAAATCGGCTGATAGCAAGGACGGAGCGAGAAGGTGCGGCATGGCCGCGAAGGTAGGCCGCGGCTTCAGGCGGTTGTCAGTCACCGTTTGCGCGCGCCTTGCCGCGGGGACGGACTGTGGCCAGCGATGAACCGTTCTTAACCGAGGTATGCCTTCAGCACCGAACTGCGGCTGGTGTGCTTCATGCGGCGGATGGCCTTTTCCTTGATCTGGCGCACACGTTCGCGGGTGAGGTCGAACTTCTGGCCGATCTCCTCCAG
>JAEUSX010000025.1 GCA_016788405.1 Flavobacteriales bacterium | reverse complement strand
ATTGGTGCCGGGCGAGCCAGAGCAGCACGAATCCTTGATCGGTCTTCCCCATCTGCCAGGGTCCTGCGATCACGCCGCAGCGGTTCACCACCCAGCGGAAGCCATGCACGGCGGCTTGCTCGGCGATGAGCAGTTCGCTCGCGAGCTTGGTGGTGCCATAAAGCGATCGGACGCCATGCAAGGGGAAATCCTCGCTGATGCCGTGCTCCGATGCACCGGGCACGTGTGCATCCGGGTCGATCGCGAATCGTCCGCCCACCTCCATGCATGAGCCATTGATCGTGGCGATCGGGTACACCCGGCTGGTGCTGAGGAAGAGGATGTCCGCCTTGTCGCGAGCCACCAGTTCGAGGCAGTTCACCGTGCCGAGCAGGTTGGTGTCCACCACGTACCGGGCGTCGCCGCCGTACCCGGCCAGGACACTGGGTTCGGCTGAGCATTCAACCAGCGCATCGATGCGCGGCACGGCCATGAGGTCAGGAAGGCTGCGCACATCGCCATGGGTGAAGATGATGCCGGCCGCCTTGAGCCTGGGAAGATTCAGCTCGCTCCCACGGCGCTTGAGGTTGTCGAAGGCGATGACGCGGTCTCCGGGATGCCGCGCCTTCCAATGCAGCGCGATCGCCGAGCCGACGAATCCGGCGCCGCCGGTGATGAGGATGGTCCTGCTCATGGCCGTTCCACGGATTCGCGAAGGTTAGACGGTCTCATGCAGGCGTGGTTGCGCCGCGGCCCTTGAGCAGCAACAGCAGCAGGAAGCTGACGGAGAGCGTGATGACGAGGGGATACTGCATGGCCATGTATCGCCACTCGCACATGCGCAGCCCCAACGGGAAGATGAGGGTCAGGTACATCGCGGCGGCGGGAACGAACACGCGCAGCGGGGTCCACTGCTTGCGCCAGCGCCACGCCAGCACGGGCACCGCCACCCAGAGCAACCCGTAGCACAGCACGAAGATCCCGGCCTGCGCGATCTTGAACAGCTTCCATCCCCATGGCAGGCTGGCGAAGGGCTTCAGGATGATGGTCTCCGTGCCGTTTTGCATCATCACGTTGCGGAACATCCGCAGACGGCTCATCACATGGTACTGGAAAGGGGCCTTCTCCTCGTAGAGGGCGGAGTACCGTCTGAATTTGGCGTTCACTTCCTCGATCGCGCGCAGGGAGTCGGCTTCGGAAAGGCCTGCCGTGGCGATGTATCTGGTCCGGTCGGCCAGCCATTGCAGGCTGTCACGATTGTATCCCTCCACATAGGCGTAAGGCGGCGGCTCCTTCGCCCTTCGGCCTCTGTCGTCCAGGTCCGGCCCGCCTTTCCAGATGCCGAACCACCGGATGTCGGAACCCGGGTTCCACCAGATGTAATCGCCGCCGTAGCCTTGGAGGAAGACCATGGCGTTGCCGCGGATCTCCCGCATGAAGTAATCGGGCTGGTATCCTTGGTTGGTGAGCGGACGGAATCGGTGGTTCACATGCCAGTTGCGGGCGATCCAGGCCGAATCGAACACGAGGAAGGGCAGCAGCACCAGAAGTGCCATGCGCCAGCGCGCATCCCGATCCCAGAACCGCCACGCCACGAAGGCCGAAACGGGCAGCAGGAGGACGCTGATGGGCCTTAGGAACACGAGCCATGCGATGCACAGTCCGGCCAGCAACAGCGTGCCTCGGTGCCTGGTCTCAACGGCTCGGTGCAAGAGCCACGCGTGCGCGATGAGCATGGACGACGAGAAGCTGTCGGATGAGATCACCGGGTCGTACCAGGCACTGTACGCGCTCACCAGGTACACGGTGTACACCGCCAGACCGATGAGATGCCTGCCCGTGAGGCGCCACGCCAGCTTGCCGAGGAGGAAGGTGGTGAAGCCCGAGAGCAGCCATTGCAGCACCACCATGGCCTGCCGACTGGCCTCCGGGCCGAGGAATTGCCGCAGGAGGAAGTAAGGAGCGCCCACACCGGGCATGCGGTAGTCGTCGAAGTACGTCCCGTTCTGGATGAGATTATCGACCGGGTTCAAGTACAGCGCGGCATCCCCGGACTCCACATAGAGCCAGCCGGGATGGCGGTCGGGCCCAAGCTGGCTGATGGCGAGCAGGGCATAGATGCCGCGCGCCACCAACGCGATCCCGATGAACAGCCATGGTCGGCGTTGCAGGAGGTCGTCGCTCTTGAGCCAGGAGAACATGCAGGAGCCAGCGGAAGCGACGCAAGGTTAGAGCAAATCGGTTCGCGGACAGGCGTGCCATTAGCTTCGCCACCCCTTCGTTCGCCACCTCACCTCTTCCGCGGATGCCTGTTGCACCATTGCTCACGAGCGATCCGCGGGCCGCCTATCGCGCGCTGGCGCACGAGATCGATGCCGCCATCCGGGGGGTGCTCGAAGGCCCTTCTTATGTGCTGGGCGAGGCCGTGGCGCGTTTCGAACACGACTTCGCAGCCTACTGCGGAGCCCGCCACGGCATCGGCGTGAACAATGGAACCGATGCGATCCATCTGGCGCTTCGCGCGCTCGGCGTCGGTCCGGGGGATGAGGTGATCACGGTTTCACACACCGCCGTGGCCACCGTTGCCGCAATCGACATGGCCGGTGCCATCCCCGTGCTGGCCGATGTGGATGCGCTGACGAGAACGATCGACCCCCGGGCGGCGGAGGCGCTCCTGACACCGCGCACCAAAGCCGTGATCGCTGTTCATCTCTATGGCCACCCGGCCGATCTCGGAGCGTTGATCCCCTTGTGCGAGAAGCACGACCTCGCCTTGATCGAGGACTGCGCGCAAGCGCATGCCGCGGAATGGAACGGACGCAGGGTCGGTTCCTTCGGGCGCGTGGCCGCATTCAGCTTCTACCCTACGAAGAACCTGGGGGCCATCGGCGACGCCGGCATGGTGATCACCAGCGATGAGGCTGTTGCCGAACGGCTGCGCCAGTTGCGGCAGTACGGTTGGCGCACACCGCAGCACAGTGAACTGCGCGGATGGAACAGCCGGCTCGACCCGATGCAGGCCGCCATCCTCTCGGCGAAGCTGAAGCACCTCACCGCGCAGACATCGCGCCGTCGTGCCATCGCGGCTCGTTACGGCGAGGGCCTCGGCGACCTGCCCCTCACCCTGCCGTCGGTCGCTTCCGACTGCGCGCACGCTTATCACCTGTTCGTGATCGAACTGGCGGATCAAGCCGTGCGCGATGCGCTGCGGGCGCACCTCGCGGCTTCAGGCATCATGGCGGGCATCCACTACCCGGAACCCGTGCATCTGCAGCCGGCATATACGGGCATAGCGCATGGCCCCATGACGGTGAGCGAGCGACTGGCGCGCACCGTGCTCTCACTGCCGCTCTATCCCGAAATGACCGATGCCGATGCCGACCGCGTCATCGGCGAGGTCCGCGCATACTTCAACGCTCCGGCATGAACGCCACCATCGACGACCTGCGGATGATCCGCTTCCCGCGATTCGCGGACGCGTCCGGATCGCTCTCCGTGTATTCCGATGAAGGCGAACGGGCCTTGGGCATGCCCATCAAGCGGGTCTTCGCCGTGAGCGGGGTGCCTGCGGGCGGCCTTCGAGGAGATCATGCGCATCGCTGGTGCACGCAGACAGTGGTCTGTCTGCACGGACGCGTCACGATCACCCTCGACGATGCCAGGCGATCTACCGTGGTCGTGCTCGATGAGCCGGGGCTCGGCGTGAGCATCCCTCCGGGCATCTGGAACCGACTGGCCTTCGATGGGCCGGATTGCGTTGTGATCGTCTTCTGCGACAAGCCCTACGATGAAGCGGACTACCTGCGCGATCGCGGAGAGTATGAACGGCTGCGCGGCGCATGAGCATGCACGACGATGAGGTGGCGCGCATGGACGAGCTCGAAGGCTCGCTCTGGTGGTACCGTGGCCTCCGAGCGCTGATCATCCAGGTCTTGAGCGCGCACGCGCCCGATGCAGTCGACCTGCTCGATGCCGGATGCGGGACCGGCGGCATGCTGAAAGCCATCGGCGATGCGAAGCATGGAGCGAACCTGAACGGCATCGACCTCTCCGCAGCGGCTTGCGCCTTCGCTCGGCGCAAGACCGGGGCGCAGGTGGTCCAGGGCTCTGTGGATGCGCTGCCCTTCCCGGATGGTTCGTTCGATGCCGTGGTGTGCCTTGATGTGCTGGGCTATCGGATGGACCAGCGCGCGGCCCTCGCAGGACTTCACCGCGTGATCAGGCCGGGAGGAGTCGTTGTGGTCAATTTACCGGCCTACCAATGGATGAGCAGCTATCACGATATCAGTGTGGGCCAGGTCAGGCGTTACTCACGGAAGGAGGCAAGGGCGATGCTGAAGGCGGCCGGGTTCTCCTTGGAGCGCGCAACCTATTGGAACACCTTGCTCTTCCCGCTCATGGTGGTGCGACGCAAGCTCTGGCCTGCGCGCGAGGCCAGCGATGTGAAAGCCATCAACCCGGTTGTGGATAAGGTCTTCGGGTGGTGCTTGACCTTGGAGCGCCGTCTCATTTCCTTCGGGGCGGCGCTGCCCTTCGGCGGCTCGGTGCTCTTGGTGGCACGGCGCCCGAACGCATGACAGCGCTCTCCATCGTGATTCCGGTGTACAACGGCGCCACCAGCATCGAGCGGCTGGTGCGCGAACTGGCGCAGCTGCGCATCGATGGCGGCATGGAAGTGGTGCTCGTGAACGACTGCAGCCCTGATGCCAGCTGGGCGGCCATCCAGCGCATCTGCCACGAGGCGCCCATGCCCGTGGTGGCCATCGATCTGGCGCGCAACTTCGGTGAGCACAATGCGGTGATGGCGGGGTATGCCGCGGCCAGCGGCGCGCACATCATCAATATCGACGACGACTTCCAGAACCCCCCCTCGGAGGTGGAGCGGCTCTACCTGCATCACCTGGCGCACAAGGAGCTCGATGTGGTGTACACCTATTACGAGCGCAAGCGCCATTCCTGGTTCCGCAACATGGGCAGTCGGTTCAACGATGCCGTGGCGACGGTGCTGCTCGAGAAGCCCAAAGGACTCTACCTCTCGAGCTTCCGCTGCGTCAGCCGCTTCCTGCGCGACCGCATCATCGAGTACAGCGGCCCCTACCCGTACATCGACGGGATCATCCTGGAGCACACGCGCCGCATCGGCCGCCTGCAGGTGCTTCATTCGCCGCGCGCCGAGGGCCACAGCGGCTACACCCTGCGCAAGCTGGTGCGCCTGTGGCTCATCATGTTCGTGAACTTCTCCGTGATGCCCCTTCGTGTCAGCAGCGTCATGGGCATCGGCGTCAGCCTGGTGGGCTTCGCCATGGCGATCACCACCTTCATCGAGAGCATGATCACCGATACGCCGCATGGCTGGGCATCCCTGATGTCGGCCGTCGTGGTGTTCTCAGGCATCCAGCTGCTCATGCTCGGCCTCATCGGCGAGTACCTCGGACGCCTCTTCCTCATGCACAAGGGCAAGCCGATGTACACCGTGCGCGAGCGATTGGAGGCCGGGCGCTAGTCCGCAGCGTCGCTCTTCACCCCGCGCGCCGCGATGGAAGCCCACGTGCGCGCGATCCCTTCTTCGAGGCTTACGCGTGGCGCGATGCCCAGGCATTTCTCCATCAGGGCCGTGCTCAGCACGTTGCGCGAAAGGGCCGGATGGTGCGATGCGGATGCGGTGAGCCTCACGGTGATGCCGGTAACGCGTTGCATGAGCTCGGCGAGATCGCGCAAGCTGGTGCCGATACCCGTGCCCACGTTCACGAAGGGCTCGACGACGGGCCGATGAAGGGAAGCGATCAACGCCGCCGTCACATCGTCCACATGGATGTAATCGCGCACCACGCTCGTGTCGTTCCAACTGATGAGCTCCTGCCCGGCGCGGAGTCGCGCGAGCCAGTGCTCGACCACGCCTTGCGGCTTGTCATGCGATCGGTCACGGCCGTAAACGTTGGCAGGGCGCAGCACGA
>JAEUSX010000017.1 GCA_016788405.1 Flavobacteriales bacterium | reverse complement strand
GGTGCCAGACTGAGCCGTGGCCTGGCCGACGAGAGCAGCGAAAAGAATGACCGCGTAGAGCTGTTTCATGGAAGTGGGTTCATGGTAAGGAGGACGAAGATGCGCATTGCATCGGGCATTCCGTCCCCATGATCAGGAGCCCAATGCATCGAGCAGGGTCTTCGGATCGGCCGCGGTGATGATCCGCGTCGGGCCGTGCAGAAAGCCATCTCGCTTCATGCGTTCGGCTTGCGCGAGCAACGGATCATAGAAGCCCTTCACATTGAGGAGCCCGATGGGCTTGTCATGAATCCCCAACTGGCGCCAGGTCAGCAATTCATAGAGTTCGTCCATGGTGCCGAACCCGCCGGGAAGGGCCACCACGGCATCACTGAGTTCGTGCATGCGCATCTTCCTTTCGTGCATGTCCCGGACGGTGATCAGCTCGCTTAGCCGTTCATGCGCCAACTCCTTCTCGACCATGAATGCCGGAATCACGCCGACCACCTCTCCGCCGGCTTCCAAGGCGGCATCCGCCACCGCGCCCATGAGTCCCACATGACCGCCCCCAAAGACGATTCCTATCCCACGATGGGCGATGGAGCGCCCCATTTCCTGCGCTGCAGTGATGATGTCTGGGTCGGAACCGGAGCTGGCTCCGCAGAATACGGCTATGCGCCTGAACGAGCGTGGCTTGGTTCGAACGGGATCCATCGATTCAAATACTGGTTGAACAGGGCTGAAATTCGGTTCTCCAAGGCAAGAATAGCGCGCATTCGCCTCAGTACTATTCGACCGAATCGTTCGCCGGGATCCAGGGAGCGGAATCCTGAGCTACTTTCACTCGATGAGCGTCCTGAGCCGCTTCTACACCGCCTTCGCTGCGCGCGATGTTCCTCGAATGGCTGAGTGCTACTCCGACAAGGCTCATTACAGCGATCCGGCCTTCGGCAGCCTGAATGCGGAGGAGGTGCGGGCGATGTGGGCCATGCTCGTGAGCCGAAGCGCCGACCTGCGAATCACCTTTGCCATCCTGAGCGAGGATGAGCGCTCAGGTTCCTGCGAATGGCACGCCCGCTACACGTTCACTGGTACGGGCAGGTCGGTTCACAATGTCATCCGCAGCGAGTTCGTGCTGCGGAACGGCCTCATCGTGCATCAGCGCGACCGCTTCGATTTCTGGCGCTGGAGTCGACAGGCGTTAGGGATGCCCGGCCATTTGCTGGGTTGGTCGCCGATCATTCGGGTTGGGGTGCGCCGCTCCGCGCGGGCCGCCTTGGCCAGACACATGGCCCGGATGAAGCGTCCTGAGAGGTCGTGATCGAGATCCTGCAGCCTTGGTTTCCCCATGGGCCCGCTTCTTGCCATGCGCGGCACCCCTATTTTAGCCCGGTCATCATGTCCGTCATCCGCCGTATCCTCTTTCTGCCGCTGGTCGTGATCGCCTTGAACGGATCCGCTCAATCTGGCAGAGCATTCTTGAAGGAAGGCGACAAGCTCATGGCCGAGCAGCTGTTCGAGCAGGCCATCGAGAAGTACGGGTTCGCCATCCGGACCGACCCGAAGCTCGCAAAGGCATACATCGGCCGGGCTGATGCGTACGGTTCGCTGGGGCGAAGCGCTGAACGAGCAGCAGACCTTGCTCAGGTGGCCGCGCTGCTGCCTGAGGATCCCGCGCATGCCATCGCGGCATCTGCGGCGTACCTGGATATTGACAGCCTCGTCAAAGCGAGGGCATTCGCCAACCAGGCCGTGCTCGCAGCGCCGAAGAATCAAGCGGCGCAGATGGCCCTCAGCCGCGCGTGCCTTCGATCGGGAGACTTGGATTGCGCGACCAGAGCCTCGGACCAGGCCCTGGCCATCAAGGCCACCACGGACACGTACTATTTGCATGGAATCGTCCGGACCGCCACGCGCGATTACAAAACGGCCGAATTCGACCTGGACAAGGTGCTGGAGTGGAACCACCTCTACGAGCCGGCTTATGTGGCGGTGAGCGAGGTGCAGCTCGCGCTTTATGAGCTCTACTCCGGGCCCACCATGAAAACGCGGACGCTCGAGAAGGCGATCGAGAAGTGCACCCGTGCGCTCGAACTGAATCCGCAGAGCACCGATGCGCTCTTCACCCGCAGCAAGGCATTCGCGCACCAGAAGGAGTTCGCCAAGGCCATCGACGACATCAGTCGTTGCATGGCGCTGGAGCGCACGGATAGGGCCGTGTACCTGCAGCGCGCCCGCTATTACCATGGCTTCGGGCAGCATCAGAACGCCATCAATGACCTCAACCACATCATCCTTGCAGACGCCAAGGATGTGGAGGCGCTTCGCCTGCGCGCCGAATGCCGTGAATCAAATCTCGACCTCGACGGCGCGCTCAAGGACCTGGACGCGGCGCAGAAGGCCATGGAGGCATCAGGCGCCATCACCAGCGATGAACGCGCCGAATTCGATGCGCGGCGCGAGCGCATCGCCCAGCAGATCTTCGAGGCCAACCGCGAAGCCGATCCGCCGTCCATCACCGTGATCAAGCCCTTCCGGCTGGGCGATGTCGCCAAGGTCTCCGGGTCGCAGGAATTCGTGGAGGTGAGCGGACATGTGCGCGACAGGAGCCTGCTTCGGTCGATCACGGTGAATGGCAAGCCGGCGGACTTCGCGAAGGATGAGAAGGACCCGGAATTCGCGGTGAGCATCCCGCTGCCGGCCGATGCGAAGGAGATCGTTGTTCAGGCTACGGATGCGTACGATAATTTCAGCAGTGAGGTGCTGGGCGTGGAGCGCAGCGAGGGAATCGCGCCGACCATCGCTCTGACATCACCGAGACCGAGCGGGGAACGTGAGATCACGCTTGCTGCTGGCAAGTCGGACGTCTTCATCGAAGGCACGGTGAGCGACGCCAGCCTGATCCGCCTGATCGCGGTGAACGGTGTGAATGCCAGCTACGCGCCTGATGCCCCGAATCCGGAATTCTCCATCAAGGTCGACCTTAAGGGAGGTGACACGTTCACCCTGCGAGCGGAGGACCAGTACGGGAACGCCGTGGATCAGGTCTGGGTAGTGAAGCGTGCCGCCGAAGTGGTGGCGATCACCAAGCCCATCACCAATGAGTCAGCGCCCAATGCAACGCCCGTGGTGAAGGGCGGCACTTGGCTGGTGCAGATCGAGAACAGCAGCTATCGCAATCTGCCCGCGATCGCATCCACCGACGCGGCCAAGATGCAGAAGGCTTTCAGCAGCTACCAGATCCAGCGCACCATCAGCAAGAAGAACCTCACTAAGGAGCAGATGGAGCGATTCTTCAACGTGGAGCTCCGTGATCTTGTGCGTACCAGCAAGGTGAGCACGATCCTGGTGTGGTACAGCGGCCACGGACGCACGGCCGGCGGCAAGGCCTACTGGATACCCATCGATGGCAAGAAGGATGACATATACAGCTTCTACAATTACGGTGCACTGAAAGCGCAGATGCAGAACTACAGCGAAAGCGTCACCAACACCGTCGTGGTCTCCGACGCTGCCTCGGGCGATGCCTCCTTCTTCGACCTTACCCGTTGACCCCGCGATGGCGGAATGAAACCCATGCGCGAACTCCGCAACTGGCTGATCACACTGATGGCCATCATCGCGCTCACCGAAGCGCAGGGACAGCGTTACTTCTTCGAGAACATCAGCAATCAGCAAGGGCTCCCTGCGGTCAAGGTGTACTGCGCTGCGCAGAGCCCCGATGGCATCATCTGGGTTGGGACTGAATCCGGCCTTGCCAGCTACGATGGCATGAGCGTGGTGGACCACGGTCCTGCCGACGGCACAGCGGAAGGCGGAGTGTTCTCGTTG
>JAEUSX010000255.1 GCA_016788405.1 Flavobacteriales bacterium | reverse complement strand
TCGAAGCAATCGATGGGCGTGCTGGCGGCGATCACCGGGATGGGTGCTTCACCGTTGCGGCCGAAGACCGCTTGCCAGAGATCGGCTTGCTCTGTCTTGGTGGGCAGGCCCGTGCTCGGTCCGCCGCGCTGCACGTTCACGATCACCAAGGGAATCTCGAGCATGAAGGCGAGGCCCATCGCCTCGGTCTTCAGCGCGATGCCTGGACCGCTGCTCGCAGTGATGCCGATGGCGCCTCCGTAGCTGGCGCCGATCGCGCTGCTGATGGCTGCGATCTCATCCTCCGCCTGGAAGGTGACCACACCGAAATTCTTGTGGCGCGAGAGCTCGTGCAGGATGTCGCTCGCGGGCGTGATGGGATAGCTGCCATAGAAAAGGTCGAGCTTCGCCTTCTGCGCAGCAGCGATGAGGCCAAGGGCGGTTCCTTGGTTGCCGGTGATGCTGCGGTAGGTGCCCTTGGGCATCGGCGCTGGCTTCACCTCGAAGCGTGTGGTGAAGGTCTCGCTGGTGTCGCCGAAGTGGTAGCCAGCCTTCAGCGCGCGGAGGTTCGCCTCGAGCAGGTCGGGCTTCTTGGAGAATTTCTGTTGCAGGAACCGCTCGCTGCTCTGCATCCCCCGGTTGAACATCCAGTTGATGAAGCCGAGCACGAACATGTTCTTGCAGCGGTCCTTCTCCTTCATGCCAAGGGTGAGGCCCTCGAGCGCCGCTCGCGTCATCTTGGTGACATCGACCCCGTGCAGCACGTAATCGGACAGCGTGCCATCCGTGAGCGGGTCGGCATCATCGATGTAACCCGCAAGGCGCAGGTTCTTCTTGTCGAATCCATCGGTGTTGGCGATGATGGCACCGCCCTTCTTCAGCTTGCTCAAGTTCGCCTTGAGGGCTGCCGCGTTCATCACCACCAGCACATCGCATTGATCGCCGGGGGTGAAGATCTCCACGCTTCCGAAATGCAGCTGGAAACCGCTCACGCCGGCCAGGGTGCCCTGCGGCGCGCGGATCTCCGCTGGGAAATTCGGGAAGGTGCTGACGTCGTTTCCGAAGAGCGCGCTGCTATCCGTGAACTGACTGCCGGTGAGCTGGATGCCGTCGCCGCTATCGCCGGCGAAGAGGATGACCACGTTGCTCCGCTCCTCGACGGGCTTGGTCTTCGGTGTGGCTGTGGACATGATCGCGGCGCGAAGGTAGCCGGGGGCAAGCGCGGCTGGGTGACGCGCATCACGCAGCGGATAACACCAGCGCGACCTCTTGGTTCGACTACGCTTCCACCCCCAGATTCACGGCCTCCACCTTCCTCACCTGCGGGGCCACGCGCTTGATCGCCTCCTCCACGCCGGCCTTCATGGTCATGGGCACCATGGCGCAGCCGAGGCAGTTGCCATGCAGGCGCACACGCGCGAGGCCATCGGGGGTCACTTCATCCAAGGTGATGTCGCCGCCATCGGCCTCGAGGAAGGGGCGCAGCTCGGCAAGCGCTTCTCGGATGCGCAGCTCGGCGGCTTCGATTTCCTTCGGATTCATGGCTCAAGCGGGGATGGCCTTCAGCACGCTGTCCGAGACCGTGGCGCAAAGATGGCGGAAAGGCGCAGCGGCGGGCGTATCCCCTTGCAGCACGGCGGGGCGGCCCAGATCGCCGGCCTCGCGAACGCTTTGGATCAATGGCACTTCGCCCAGGAAGGGCACCTTCAGTTCTTCCGCGAGCGCCTTCGCACCGCCCCGACCGAAGATGAAGTACTTGTTCTCGGGCAGTTCCGCCGGGGTGAACCACGCCATGTTCTCCACGATGCCTAGCACTGGCACGTTCACGCTGGGGAGCCGGAACATGCCCACGCCCTTGCGCGCATCGATGAGGGCCACGGGCTGCGGCGTGCTCACGATGATGGCGCCACTGAGCGGAACTGCTTGAACCAGGGAAAGATGGATATCGCCGGTTCCAGGCGGCAGGTCGATGAGCATCACATCAAGCTCGCCCCAGTCCACATCCTTGATCATCTGCTCCAGTGCCTTGGTGGCCATCGGGCCGCGCCATACGATGGCCTGATCGGTCTGCGCGAAGAAGCCGATGCTGAGCAGCTTCACGCCGTAGCTCTCCACGGGCACGATCCAATGCTTGCCATCGCGCTCGCGCGTGCCGGGCTTCTCATGCACCACATCGAACATCAGCGGCATGCTGGGACCGTAGATATCGGCATCGATGAGGCCCACGCGCAAGCCGCGCGCGGCCAATCCCGCAGCGAGGTTCGCGGTGATGGTGCTCTTGCCCACGCCGCCCTTGCCGCTGGCGATGGCCACGATGTGCTTCACACCGGGCAGCACCTTGCGCACGCTGGCGCGCTCACCGCTCAATGGGCTCACCGTCACCTCCACGTTGAGCTCCTTGCCAAGCGCTTGCTTCAAGTTGAAGACCACGGCCTCCTCCATGCGCTTGCGGCTGTGCATGGCGGGATTGCTCACCTCAACGTTCACCTGGATGGTATTCCCTTCGATCCGGATGTCGCGCACGAGGTCGAGCGTCACGATGTCCTTCTTCAGATCGGGCTCGATGATGCGGGCGAGCACAGCAAGGGCTTGCTCTCGGGTGATGGTCATGGCGATGGGAGCGCGAAAATAGCGGCATGTGATTCCGATCTTGCGCCTCGTGCATGACAAGGGGCCTCTGCAGTAATGAATGCCGATTCGAAGCGGAACCAAAGGATCCTCGACCGGATGCTCGACTCGGAAAACAGCCTGAACCGCTGCACGGACCAGATGGGGCGCGAGGTCGTGATACCCGCCCGGCCCCAAAGGATCATCTCGCTCGTGCCCTCTCAGACCGAATTGCTGCACCACCTCGGGCTCGGAGAACGCGTAGTGGGCATCACCAGGTTCTGCGTTCATCCGGCGTCTTGGTTCCGAAGCAAGCCCCGCGTGGGCGGCACGAAGAAGGTGGACCTCGACAAGGTGCGCGCCTTGAGGCCGGACCTGATCATCGGCAATAAGGAGGAGAACGAACGCACGGACATCGAAGCGCTGGAGAAGGAATTCCCGGTGTGGATGAGCGATGCCCGGAGCCTGGATCAAGCGTTGCAGATGTGCCTGCTCATAGGCGGCATCACCGGAACGCAGGCCCGAGCCGAAGAGCTGGCGCGCGCCATTTCCGATGCCTTCAGCGCACTCAAGCCCATCGCCCCCGCGCGCACTGCCGCATACTTCATCTGGCGCGGCCCGCTCATGGTTGCCGGGGGCGACACCTTCATCAGTGACCTGATGCGGCGCTGCGGACTGGTCAATGTCTTCGCGCACGCCGAAGCGCGCTACGCCGAGATCGCACCCGGGCAGTTGGCCGCGGCCGACCCGGACGTCATCCTGCTCTCCTCCGAGCCCTTCCCCTTCGCCGAAAAGCACGTCGCGGAATTCAACATGATCTGCCCGGGCACCCCGGTGCGCCTGGTCGATGGTGAAATGTTCAGCTGGTACGGCAGCCGGATGCTGAGCGCGCCCGTATACCTCACGGAGGTCATCCACTCGATTCAACGGACGGCGTGACCCCTCCATGAACGGCGGTCCAGCGGTGGGGCTGCTCCTACTTTTACACGCCATGCATCGCCTCTTCATCGCGCTCTTGCTGATGCTCATGTGCCTTCAGGGCCGTGGCCAGCGCGTAGGCCTGGTGCTGAGCGGTGGCGGGGGCACGGCCATGGCCCACATCGGTGTGCTCAAAGCGTTGGAGGAGAACGGCGTGCCCATAGACTGCATCGCGGGCAGCAGCATGGGCGCGCTCCTCGGCGCCATGTACGCCTCGGGGTGGTCGCCAGCGGAGATCGATTCGCTCTTCCGCACCGATCTGTACCGGATCATGGCCGAGGGCGGCACGGAGGCGAAGTACACTTACTATTTCAAGCAGGATCGGCCCGATGCGTCTTTGATCAACCTGCGATTCGATCTGGACACGCTCATCCAGACCGCGCTGCCCACCAACCTGCGCAGCCCGGCCCTGCTGGACTTCGAGCAGATGCGCGGGTTCGCGCCCGCCAGCGCTGCCGCAGGGTACGTCTTCGATAGCCTTTTCGTGCCCTTCCGTTGCGTCGCTTCCGACATCACCGCCCAGAAGCCCGTGACCTTCCGCGATGGCGACCTGGCCACGGCCGTGCGTTCCAGCATGAGCTACCCCTTCTATTTCAAGCCGCTTCGCGTGAATGGCCACCTGATGATGGATGGCGGGCTCTACAACAACTTCCCGAGCGATGTGATGTACACCGACTTCTTCCCGGACCTGATCATCGGCAGCAACGTGAGCAGCAACTCCCCGCCGCCAAGCGAGGATGACTTGGTGAGCCAGTTGCGCTCCATGATGCAGGAGCCCACGAATTTCTCGGTGATCTGCGAGAACGGCGTGATCATCGAGCCGCGCACGGATGTGTCTCTCTTCGACTTCAGCGATCCCGGACAGGCCATTGACGACGGGTACCGTGCGGCGATGGAACGCATGCCGGAGATACTCGCCCATCTGCAGCGCCGCGAAGATCCCATGTTGATCGCGCGCGCGCGCGCCTTGTTCAGGTCCCGGATGCCGCGCTTGGAATTCACCGAGTTCCGCATCGAAGGGCTCAGGCGCAACTCCACGCGTTACGCAACACGCGTGGTGGAACGGGCTGGCCAGCCGCTGGATGCCGAACGGCTGAAGAGCGCGTACTTCCGCCTGCTGGCCGACCATAACATCGCCTCACTGCACCCTCGCGCCGACCACGATAAGGCCACGGGGCGCTTCAAACTGCTGCTTACGGCGAAGGAGCAGAAGGACCTGGAGGTGCGCTTCGGCGGCATGTTCTCCTCGCGGCCCATCAATACGGGCATGGTCACCTTGCGGTACAACCTGTTCAGCCGGGCCAGTTTCTACGCCCAAGCCAACTCGTATTTCGGCAAGTACTACCAGTCGGCCAATGTGCGGGTGCGCGCCGACCTGGCCACCCGGCAGCCCATGTACCTCGAACCGGCATTCGCGCTGCAGCGCTGGGATTACTTCAGCAGCTTCAGCACCTTCTTCGATGAGGTGCGGCCCAGCTTCGTGGTGATGAAGGAGACCTGGGGCGGCCTCAACGCGGGCATGGGCATGGGCAACAAGGGCCTGCTCCGGCTCGACGCGAAGATCGCCGAGACAAGAGACAGCTATTACCAGACGGCGGACTTCAGCGGGCAGGACACCAGCGATGTCACCTATTTCGATTTCGCCACGGCTGGGCTCTTGATCACGCGGAACTCGCTCAATCGAAAGCAGCATCCGAATGCCGGGGAATCGCTCACGCTCACCGTGCGAGGGTACTCGGGCGATGAGCGCACCGTGGCGGGCAGCACCCAAGTGGAACCGGGGCAGCGCTTCCGCGACTCGCACGACTGGTTCAGCGCGAGACTGCAATGGGACCAGTACTTCCTTCCTCGCGGCAAAGTGCGCTTCGGCCTGCTCGCGGAAGGACTCTTCAGCACCATGCCGATGTTCCAGAACTACACGGCCAGCATCATACGGGCTCCGGCCTTCCAGCCCACGCCGGAGAGTCGCACGTACTTCATGGAAGAGTTCCGCGCGCCCAAATACATCGCAGGGGGGCTTCGCAGCATCATCGCGGTGGCGCGCGAGCGCTTCGACCTTCGATTGGAGGCGTACGTGTTCCAGCCCTATGAGCCCATCGTGCGGGGCGAGGGCAACAGTGGCGCAACAGGCGCCGCGTTCACAGAGCGCTACTACATCGGCTCGGGCTCGTTGATCTACCAGAGCCCCATCGGGCCGGTGTGGTTCAACGTGAGTTACTTCGACCAGCTGCGCGAGCCGTGGGCCTGGAGCCTCAACTTCGGCTTCATCCTCTTCAATCAGCGTGTTGACGAATGATCACGCACGACCTTCTCGACGCGTACGAGTCCGTAAAAGGCGAATTCGATAAGCTGCCTTGGGGCAAGCGCCCATCAGAGGCGCTCTGGGAGGCCGTGGACGGCTTCCTGCTCGAGCTGCATCTCATCCAGCATGGCTACGCCAATGAAGGCTACGCGCGCCATGTTGAGCGCGAACTGAAGCGGCAATGCGCTG
Organism: Flavobacteriales bacterium; assembly: GCA_016788405.1. Lineage (GTDB taxonomy): Bacteria > Bacteroidota > Bacteroidia > Flavobacteriales_F > PHOS-HE28 > PHOS-HE28. The sequence continues at coordinate 2,212 of JAEUSX010000255.1, read as the reverse complement.
ATGCGAGCGTCGCGGAGCGCTTGCGCGCGCTTCGGTTCTGAGCACAAGGAAGAAGGCCCTCCACGACTGGGGGATGGGCTCGCATCGGATGGATGCGGCTCAGGCCTGCGCCGCCGGCCCGCCGAAATTCATCGGGATCTCGGGCATCTCCGTTTCGCGGATGGCGCCGTGCACCTGCTCGAATTTCTGGATGTTGTCGGCCAGGGCGCGCATGAGGCGCTTGGCATGCTGAGGCGTGAGCAGGATGCGCGAGCGCACCTTGGCCTTGGGCACGCCGGGCATCACGCGCACGAAGTCGAGCACGAACTCCGAGTTGCTGTGGGTGATGATGGCGAGGTTGCTGTACACGCCATCGGCCACCTCCTCGCTGATCTCGATGTTGAGCTGATTGGGGCGGGGCTGGTCTTTCTGGTCGGCCATGTTGTTCCTTTCGTAATGCGGCGAGTTGCAAGCGGCGAGCGGCAAGTCAATGACTCGCCGCTCGCCAACTAGCTGCTTGCCGCTGTTTCGGTCACTCGTCGATCTCCTGCTCTTCGAGGCGTTCGGCCACGAGGCGCTGGTACTCGTCCTTGTTGGCGACGAAGGTGTTCTGGTAGGCACGCGCCCCGGTACCGGCCGGGATCAAGTGGCCCACGATCACGTTCTCCTTCAGGCCCATGAGGTGATCCTCCTTGGCGCTCACGGCGGCTTCGTTCAGCACCTTGGTGGTCTCCTGGAAGGAAGCGGCGCTGATGAAGCTGTCGGTCTGCAGGCTGGCGCGGGTAATGCCCTGCAGCATGGTGCGCGCGGTGGCCGGCTTGGCGGGGCGCGCTTCCACGAGCTTCGCATCCTTGCGCTTCAGCGCGCTGTTCTCATCGCGCAGCTTGCGCACGCTCACCATCTGGCCAACCTTGAGGTTGGTGCTGTCGCCGGCGTCGGAGACCACGAGCTTGTCGTAGATGGAGTCGTTCTCCTCCATGAAGTCCACCTTGTTGACGCTCTGGCGCTCCAGGAAACGGGTGTCGCCCGGATCCTCGATCTCCACCTTGCGCATCATCTGGCGCACGATCACCTCGAAGTGCTTGTCGTTGATCTTCACGCCCTGCATGCGGTACACCTCCTGCACTTCGTCCACGAGGTACTCCTGCACCTTGGTCGGGCCTTGGATGTCGAGGATGTCGCCGGGGCTGATGGAGCCATCGCTCAGCGGCTGGCCCGCCTTCACGAAGTCGTTCTCCTGCACCAGGATGTGCTTGCTGAGCGGCACCATGTAGGTCTTCTGCTCGCCCGTACGGCTCTCCACGAAGATCTCGCGGTTGCCGCGCTTGATCTTCCCGTAGGCGATGATGCCATCCACTTCGCTCACCACGGCAGGGTTGCTCGGGTTACGCGCTTCGAACAGTTCGGTGACGCGCGGCAGACCGCCGGTGATGTCGCCGCCCTTGCCGGAGCTGCGCGGGATCTTCACCAGCACATCGCCCGCCTCGATCTTCTGTCCTTCCTTCACGACGATGTGCGCGCCCACGGGCAGGCTGTACGTCTTGAGCTCCTCCTTGCCCTTGGGATCCATGATGCGGATCGTGGGGTTCTTGCGCTTGTCGCGGCTCTCGATGATCACTTTCTCGGCGAAGCCCGTCTGCTCGTCGATCTCTTCGCGGAAGGTGGCGTTCTCCTCGATGCTCTCGAAGGCCAGCGTACCGGCCATCTCCGAGATGATCACGGCGTTGTACGGGTCCCAAGTGCAGATCAGGTCGCCCTTCTTGATGGCTTTCCCGCCCTGTGTGTAGAGATAGGCGCCGTAGGGCAGGTTGCTGGTGGTGAGCACGATGCCCGTATTGGCATCCACGATGCGCATCTCGGTGCTGCGGCTCAGGATCACCTCGGCGTTCTCGCCTTTGCGGTCCTTGCGCTTCACCGTGCGCAGCTCATCGATCTCCAGCGTGCCATCGTACTTCGCGCGGATCTCGCTCTGCTCGGTGATCTTGCCGGCGACACCACCCACGTGGAAGGTACGCAGCGTGAGCTGTGTTCCAGGCTCACCGATGGACTGGGCGGCGATCACGCCAACGGCCTCGCCGAGCTGCACGTTCCGGCCAGTGGCCAGGTTACGCCCGTAGCATTTAGCGCATACGCCGTGCTTCTGCTCGCAAGTGAGCACGCTGCGGATCTCCACTTCCTCGATGGGACTCGCGCCGATGGCGGCCGCGATGTCCTCATTGATCAACTCCCCTGC
>JAEUSX010000253.1 GCA_016788405.1 Flavobacteriales bacterium | reverse complement strand
CTTCTTTGATGTGTTCTTGGTCACTGCTGCGCTGCCTCGCTTGCGCACCAGGGTCTTGGACTTAGGTCTTGAATCGCGCGCCGCTGTTCGCCGCGCGGCTTTCGTCACGCGCTTCCGGTTCTTGGTGGACTTCCTGGCCATATCGTATGGAGTGATGCGAGCAAAGTAAGCGGCGCGTCCGGAAGCGGTCCTGCCGCATTCGAGTGCGCGTGTTCAGCATTGTTCACAGTTCAGATTTGTATTTTATTTTCCTAGGTAAATATATTTGACCCGCCAACGAATAAAGACCTGTCAGTGTTGTTCGACGACTGAGACCCGACGCTAATGGACAGAAAGCAGTTCATCCGCAATAGCCTGCTGGGCACGGGCATGCTGGTTGGCGGCAGCGCAGCGGCACGATTGATTCAGAACGGCATCGACGAGCTGCAGCCGCTCGAACCCATTGGCTTCAACCACCTCCCATCTGTAACACCCCGCATCATGAGCAACATGGTCCTGCACAAGGCGGCCACTCGCGGACATGCCAACCACGGCTGGTTGGACACCCACCACACCTTCAGCTTCGCGAACTACTACGACCCCGAGCGCATGCACTTCGGTGCGCTGCGTGTGCTCAATGACGACACGGTGGCGGCCGGACGCGGATTCGGGACGCACCCGCACGACAATATGGAGATCATCTCCATTCCGCTCGAAGGCGACCTGGAGCATAAGGATAGCATGGGCAATACGCAGATGATCCGCCGCGGCGACATCCAGGTGCTGAGCGCCGGCAGCGGCATCACGCACAGCGAGAGCAATCTTAACGCGGACCAGCTCACGCGCTTCCTGCAGATCTGGGTGTTCCCCAACAAGCGCAATGTGGCGCCGCGCTACGATCAACTCACATTGAATCCCACGGAGCGCCGCAATCGCCTTCAGCAAGTGCTGTCCCCGGACCCGCACGACGACGGCGTATGGATCCACCAGGACGCATGGTTCCACCTGGGCAGCTTCGATGCGGGCAAGAACGCGGCATACGACCTGAAGCGAAAAGGCAACGGCGTTTACGTCTTCATGCTGGAAGGGAGCGCGGTGGTGAATGACCAGTTGCTGGAGCGCCGCGATGGGCTGGGCATCTGGGACGTCGATCACCTGGAATTGACCGCTGGGAACGAAGGGGCCGAGGTGCTCATGATGGAGGTTCCCATGCAACTGAACTGAGCCATGAATCCGACCATCGCCATCAAGGAAGCGCGCACCGAGCGCAATGTGCATCCGCTCATCCGCCAACGATTCAGTCCACGCGCATTCACGGCTGAGCCCGTTTCCGAGGAGGAGCTCCTAACGCTCATGGAAGCGGCGCATTGGGCGCCAAGCAGCATGAACGAGCAGCCTTGGCGCTTCCGTTATGCGCTTCGCGGCGACGCGGCATTTGATGCCTTGCGAGACACGCTCTCCGGCGGCAACCAGCCGTGGGCGCCGAACGCGGCCGCCATCGTGGCCATCAGCGGCATGAAGCACCACGCCCGCAACCGCGCGCTGAATGCAACATGGGCCTTCGACACTGGCATGGCTGTGGGGAATCTGCTCGCGCAGGCCACGAGCATGGGCATCTATGGCCACATCCTCGGCGGCTTCGAACATGCGCAAGCGACCTCGCGGCTTGGCCTGGTCGAAACAGAAGAGGAACTCATCTGCCTGCTGGTGCTCGGGCGCTTGGGCGATGCAGGAACATTGAGCGAGCCGTACATCACTCGTGAGCGCACGCCCCGCACCCGCAAACCGCTCAGCGAGGTCGCTGCACGATTGAATACCTGAACCATCAGAGCGCGATACGAAGCGCTCCAATCAACCGTCAAACACAACCAACACATGGGAACCTCGACCGTAACCACCACGAAATGGGGCATCGATGCCTCTCACAGCGAAGTGCTCTTCAAGGTGAAGCACCTCATGATCAGCACCGTCACAGGCAGTTTCAAGGAATTCGGCGCCGACGCCGAACTGGAGGGCGATGACCTCACCAACGCCAGCGTGCGCTTCTGGGCCAGCACCGCCAGCATCTTCACCAACGATGAGAAGCGCGACGGACACCTGCGCAGCGCCGACTTCTTCGATAGCGAGCGTTTCCCGAAGCTCACCTTCACCAGTACTCGAATCGAAGGCAGTGGCAGCAAGTGGAAGGTGACCGGCGACCTCACCATCAAGGACATCACCAAGCCCGTAATGCTCGATGTGGAGTGGAGCGGCATGGCGAAGGACCCTTGGGGGAACACCAAGGCGGGCCTTCAGCTCAGCGGCAGGATCGATCGCAAGCAATGGGGGCTGAACTGGAACGCGGCGCTTGAAACAGGCGGTCTGCTCGTGAGCGATGAGGTTCGCATCGTCTGTGAGGTGCAACTGGCTGTGCAGGGCTGAGGCAAAAAAGGAATGAAAGGCCGAGGGCCCTGGCACGAAGCCAGGGCCCTTCAGTTCCCGGATGACCGCTCAGTGCTTCGTCACTCGGCGCACCAACTCATGATCCCCATCGGTGACGCGCACGAAGTAGATGCCCTGCGGATGCCCGCCAAGGTCGACCTCGGCGCGGGACAAAGCCCCGCGGCGCAGCAAGGCACGCGGAGCGATGACCTGCCGGCCGGTGAGATCCACCACGCTCATCACCGCTGAACTCGATATGCCGGCCGCATCCACAACGAAAGCGCCCGTGGTCGGATTCGGGAAGGCCGTGGCCTCCAGCGCCCCCAAGTCGGACACGCCAACACCACTGATGTCCACGAAACTCAAATCGTCGATGTAGTACTCGCTCTGGTCGCCGCCTGAATACCCGTAGAAATTCACCGCGCCGATCTGATTCAGCCCCACGCCGCCGGTGCCCACCGCCGTGGTGGTCACCCAAGTCGCGGCCGTATTGCCATCTATGGTGAGCGTTGCGGCGCTGGCATCCAGGTCGAAGGACATGCCGACCAGGAACCACTGGTCGACCGGATAGGAGGTGGTGGCGCCTGCGGAAGCATTGGTGGAGAGTTCAATGGCCCCGCTCGCTCGGAAGATCACATCGATGCTCCAGCTCTGCCCAGGAGTGATGCTCTTCTGGATGTTGAAATAACCGCCCTTGCCGGCGGGTATGCGCATCCACCAGCCCAGCAGGTATTGTCCTGCGGTGCGATTGCCAAGCTGCAGGATCACATCAGTGGGGCCTCCATTGGCCGCTGTGGATTCGAAGACAGCGCTCATGTTGCCGCCATGGGCCAGCGTATCAGTCACTTCGGTATCCTCCACGCCACCCGGGGCATTGGACCAGGTGGTCCAGGGAAGCCCGGCTGATTGAGCGAGCGGATCGCCGGGGTCGAAGGACTCGAAGTCCTGCGTGATCAGAACCGTCTGGCTCATGGCCGAAGCGCTGATGATGACAGCCGTGATGGGGAGTAGTGCTTTCCTCATGGTTGGGGTTTTTAGCGTGGTGAAACTAACCTTTCATCCCTAAGCACGCGTTCCATCAACCCGCTCATCTTTGGCGGGCAGCCATGACTCGACGCTCCATCGTAACGCTCATCGCAGCCTTGGCGCTGCTCTTCAGCTTCGCCATCGACCTCTCGCTCACGCGCAAGTACGGCGGCGTGGATCTGCGCGACAAGGTGGTCGGTGCCCGCAGCCTGCTCGAGGGCCGTACGATGTACCGGAACCCATGGCGGCCCGGTGAACCGGAGCGCCTTGCGGACCCCATGGTGCCCCCGGGCGCCGAGATGACGCGTTACACCGGCACGCCTTTCCAATCGCTCGTGCTGGCCCCGCTCGGCATGCTCTCATTCGGGAATGCACGGCTGATGTGGCTGGTCATGCAATACGCACTGCTCTTGGCCGCGTTCTTATTCATGCTCCGCGGTTTCGGCGAGGGGGATGAGCGAAGCCACTTGATCGCGGCGACGGCGCTGGTGGTCTTGCTCGTCTCTACCTCATGGCGCCTTCACGTAGAGCGCGGACAGGTGTACATCCTCTTCGGGGCCCTTTTAGCGGCGCTTTTCTGGAGTCTGAAGAAAGAGCGACACCTTCTTGCCGGCGCGATCGCCGCATCGCTCATGCTCTTCAAGCCCACCTATGCGTTCTTGTTGCTGCCGCTCCTGGTGCGCGTGAAGCTCCGCATGCTCTTGGGCGGCGCAGGATTGATCGCCGTCGCGGCAGCGGTTTTCGCGGTGATCCCCAACGGGCTGGCGTCCTGGATTGAGTATCTCGACGCCATGCGCGCGTGGAGCGCGATGCCCGGCCTTGGTGCTCCACCGAGCGTGGATCCAGGTGCCTTTGAATACCCGGCCACCATCGAAGGTCTGAGCAACCTGCGTGACCACCACAAGATGGAATTCGAGAACGGCTCCATCGGTGCTGTTCTCCTGGCGGTCGGCGGCATCGCGCTTCCCGGTTGGGCGCCGTGGGCGGCCTACGGGCTCATCCTCGTTTTATCGGCCTACATGCTTCGGAGGGAATTGCCTGGCGTGCAGGGCACACGCCTTCTGCTGCTTGGTTTCCTCGCATGGACGGTGCTCATGATGATTCTTCCCACACCTCGCTTCGATTATCAGCTGGTGCATTGGATCGGGCCTGTGCTCTTCGTCCTCCTCGGCGAGCGCGAACGGACATTCGGCAACAACGTGCTATTCGGGCTTGCCGCGATGCTCGTGGTGGGAGCCTGGGGCATTCTGCCGGTCAACATCCTGATCGCCGAGGCGCTGCTCATCGCTGCGTGCGGATGGGCGCTGCTGCAGACACGCTTGACCGACGAGCCGGCATCGCGATGAGCAATCGAAAGCCGCTGAGCCGCGATGCCGTGCTGCAGCTGCGCAAAGCGGTTGTGACAAGGTCGGCGGGTGCGGATGATCTCATGGAAAGGGCGCTTCGCAGACCCCTGGGCTCGGCGGCGTCCATTCACGAGCTGCACGATCTGCTGTTATTCGTTGAGGCGTATCCGGCTAGCATGGCGCAATACAGGTCGGCGGTGAGGAACGTGAAAGGGTTCCGCCGCGCACTTGGCGCTCGGCTGAAGGATGATCGCCGCCTGCGCGAGCAGTTGCGCGACACCGGTATGCAAGGATGCGACATGGTCGGGCTCTACTCCTTCGGGCTCGCGCATTGGCTTCTGCGGCGTTGGCCTGGCCGGATCGAGCTGCACAGCGCCGACGCCGAGCGCCAGGTGGCCGAGACCAGCCTGCTGCCTATGCTCACCATGGCCGAGCGCGAGGTCCTGGAGCAATTGGACGGCGACACCGAACAGTTCCTTCGTTCCGCTTTCGGCAAGGATGCGGGTGCTCGCTTCCACGGCTTGATCCGCACCCTTGCGGAACACCCGATGGACGACGGTCTCAGGGAGGCGTTGTTCTCCAACCTCCAACCCTACCTGCGGATGGTCGGTGACGAGCGCACGCCTTCGCTCACCGGTCTACGCATGAGCCTCTTGGAGCCGTTCCATCACGAAGGCGCGCTCGAACGCACAACGGATGCAGTGCGCATCATCGCTCAACCGATCGCTGGCGCACTGCCCCTCACCCGCGCCAAACGCCGCGAACTCATCGACATGGGACGCATGGTGCTGGCGCTGATGCAGCGTGAGACGGACCCGATCACCTACGCCGGGAGCGCCGAAGCATTCGACATGGGTCGGGGCTTGATGATCGCCTTGTACCATCTGGATGCGCGGCACAGGCTGGCGTTGGAAGGATACGTGGGCTTCATGGCATTCAAGAACGGAGTGCCCATGGCCTATGGCGGTGCGTGGCTCTTCCCCGGAAGGAGCAAAGTGGGGATCAATGTGTTTCCCGCCCTGCGCGGCGGCGAGTCGGCCTGGTTCTTCGCTCAATTGATGCGCCTTTATCGCCAGCGATTCGATGTCCGGGTATTCGAGGCCGAGAACTATCAACTGGGACATGGCAATGCCGACGGCCTTCGCAGCGGTGCTTACTGGTTCTATTACCGTCTCGGCTTCCGCCCATGGAACGAGCCACTGGCGCGCATCGCGGAGCGCGAGCTCGACCGCATGCGAGCAGGCGAGCCAGTGCCGATCGCCACATTGAAGCGCCTCGTGGCCGATGGTCTTGTGCTGCGCCTCGCGGACGACCCCGCTCCATTGATCGAGACGAGCGTCTTGCTCAACAGGGCGCAAGAGCACTTGGTGCTGCAGGGAACGGAGGGACGACGCCGAACCGTCGAAGCGATGCGCTCCCGTCTTTGCGGCGCGCTCGGGATGGAGCCGGCGGAGATGCACTCGCTGGAATTGCGACTCGCCCTCGATGCATGGGCTCCCCTATGCGACATGATCGCCGATCTGCATTCCTGGCCTCAACAGGAGCGTCGTCGCATGGCCAGCGCCTTGCGCGCGCGGGCCACGGGCGATGAGCAGGCGCATCAGGCCTTGCTCCGGAGATGCCCCCGGCTCCTCAGCGCGTGGGCCGCCTTGGCAGAGCGCGTGGCCTAGCCCTGCTTGGCTGCTGGTTTCACAAGCTGCTCGACGATGTGCGGGTAGTGGGCGTGCTCCAACGCATGCACTCGTTCGGCCAGCATGGCGGGTGTGTCGTTCGGAAGAACAGGGCAGCGCGCTTGGAACAGGATGCGACCCTCGTCATAGTGCTCAGTCACCAGATGGATGGTGATGCCGCTCTCGACCTCCCCTGCCGCGATCACGGCTTCATGCACATGATGACCGAACATGCCCTTCCCGCCATGCTTGGGGAGCAAGGAGGGGTGGATGTTCACCATCCGGCCGGAGAACGCCCGCACCATCTCCGCCGGGATCAAGCGCATGAAGCCCGCAAGCACCACCAAATCGATCCGCTGTCCCTTCAATTCGCTCAAGACCGTTCCTTCCCGCAGCTCCCTTCCGTTGAATAGATAACTGGGCACATTGTGATCCCATGCGCGCTGAAGCACTCCGGCCTCAGGCTGGTCGCATCCCACAAGGACCACTTGTGCCGAGGCATGGAGCGCGAAGTGCTCGATGAGACGCTGGGCGTTGGTCCCCGATCCGGAAGCGAGTACAGCGATGCGTCTCATGCACGACCCGCCTTTGGCCCATGGCGCAAGCGAGATCGCGAAGGTGCGACCTTCGGGGCATGGACCATCAGACCGGATTCATCCCGCTCGCCTACACGAGGCGCGCTCCAGAAGAAATGCTTGAACGGGCGCAAGCCTTCCGAATGGAACTCGAGCGCCGCCGGAGCGTGCGCCACTTCAGCGATGAATCGGTTCCTGAGGTCGTGATCGAGGAGGTCGTACGAACGGCGAGCACCGCGCCCAGCGGCGCGAACAAGCAGCCTTGGACCTTCGTGGCGGTGAGCGAACCGGCCTTGAAGCGACGCATCCGGGAGGCCGCTGAGGAAGAAGAGCGCATCAATTACAATGGTCGCATGGACGCGGAGTGGATCGAGGACCTGAAGCCACTCGGAACCGATGCGAGCAAGCCTTTTCTGGAGGTCGCGCCATGGATAGTGGTGGTGTTCAAGCGTGCGTATGAGGTGGACGCAACTGGGCGCAAGCGGCAGAACTACTACGTGAATGAGAGCGTGGGCATCGCCACGGGCATGCTACTAACAGCCGCGCACCATGCCGGGCTGGTTGCCCTCACGCACACGCCCAGCCCCATGAATTTCCTGGCCGAGGTGCTCGGGCGGCCGTCCAACGAGCGACCTTACCTCTTGATACCCATGGGCTTCCCGGAAGCACGGTGTACGGTGCCGGATATCGCAAGGAAGCCGTTGGATCAGGTGCTCGTGGTGCATAAGTAGACGTGGGCACGCCGGAATTGGCCGATTGGAAAATGTCTTTCCTTTGGGGCCTCATCAAAAAAACCGCACCGACATGTCGGACATCAAGTCGAGGGTAATCGCGATCATCGTTGATAAGCTGGGCGTGGACCAGAACGAGGTCACCATGGAAGCCAGCTTCACGAACGACCTGGGCGCTGACAGCCTCGATACCGTCGAGCTCATCATGGAGTTCGAGAAGGAGTTCAACATCGCCATCCCGGATGACCAGGCCGAGAAGATCCAGACCGTGGGTCAAGCCGTGGAGTACGTGGAGAAGAACGCGAAGTAATCCCGCCGCATGCAGCTCAGGCGTGTGGTCGTCACCGGTCTGGGCGCGCTCACACCCATTGGGAACACCCTCCAGGAGTATTGGAAGGGCCTGGTGAGCGGCCGAAGCGGTGCTGCACCCATCACCCGGTTCGACGCGAGCAAGTTCAAGACGCGCTTCGCTTGCGAGGTGAAGGGGTTCAATCCGGAGGATTTCCTGGACCGCAAGGAGGCCCGCAAGATGGACCCCTTCGCGCAGTACGCGCTGGTGTGCTCCGACGAAGCGCTGAAGGACAGCGGCCTTCTGGAAAGCGGCGTGGACCGGGACCAAGTGGGCGTGATCTGGGGAAGCGGCATCGGCGGCCTGAAGACCTTCCAGGATGAATGCATCGCCTTCGGCAAGGGCGAAGGCACCCCCCGCTTCAATCCGTTCTTCATCCCGAAGATGATCGCTGACAGCGCGGCGGGCCTCATCAGCATGCGCCACACCTTGCGCGGCCCCAGCTATGTCACGGTGAGCGCCTGCGCATCGAGCAACAACTCGATGATCGATGCCTACAACTACATCCGGCTCGGCACCTGCGTGGCATGCGTGACCGGCGGCAGCGAAGCGGCGATCTATGAAGCGGGAGTGGGTGGCTTCAACGCCCTGCATGCCATGAGCACCCGCAACGACGACCCTGCCACGGCATCGCGCCCATATGACAAGGACCGCGACGGCTTCGTGCTCGGCGAGGGTGGAGCGGCCATCGTGCTGGAGGACCTGGAGCACGCCATCGCGCGGGGCGCCAAGATCTATTGCGAGGTGGTGGGCGGCGGCATGAGCAGCGATGCCTACCACATCACCGCGCCGCACCCCGAAGGACTGGGCGCCGAGCTTTGCATGAAGGCCGCGATGAAGGATGCGGGCATGCGACCCGAGGAGATCGATTACGTGAACACCCACGGCACCAGCACGCCCATCGGCGACCCGCAGGAAGTCAAGGCCATCCAGCGCCTCTTCGGCGAGCACAGCTACAAGATCAACATCAGCGCCACAAAGAGCATGACCGGCCACCTGCTGGGCGGCGCGGGCGCCATCGAGGGGGTTGCCGCGATCATGGCCATCCACACCGGCACAGTGCCCCCGACGATCAATCATTTCACTGACGATCCCGAGATCGACCCGGAGCTGAACTTCACCTTCAACAAGGCGCAGCAGCGCACCGTGAACGCCGCGCTGAGCAACACCTTCGGCTTCGGCGGGCACAACACCTCGGTGATCTTCCGCAAGCACAGTTAGCGTGATCGCACGCCTCTTCAGCCGCGCCCGCAACCCCGAAGAGCGACGGGTGAGGGCGTGGTGCCGCCAGACCCTCGGCATCACGCCGGGTGATCTGCCGCTGTACCGGCAGGCGCTGCGCCACGTGAGCGCTGTCACGGATGAACGGCCCGACCTTCCGGACAATGAGCGGCTTGAATTCCTCGGCGACGCCGTTCTCGACGCCGTGATCGGCAACCTGCTGTTCCAAGGCTATCCTGACCAGGGCGAGGGCTTCCTCACGCGCATGCGCAGCAAGCTCGTGAGCCGGACGCAGCTGAATCTGCTTGCCAAGCGCATCGGCATCGAACGCGTGATCGAGACCACGGTGGCCAGGGCGCATGAGAGCAGCGTGCCCGGCAACGCGCTGGAGGCCCTCATCGGCGCGATCTTCCTGGACAAGGGCTTCGACCGCACGCGCAAGGTGGTGGTTGGCCTCATCCATCAGCACTTCGATCTGAAGGAGATCGAGAAGGAGGATCGGGATGGCAAGAGCCGCCTGCTGGAATGGGGGCAGAAGCGCCGGAAAAAGGTGGAATTCGTGGTGCGCGAAGGCGGTGGTGGACGCGGCAGGCATTACGTGGCCGAAGTGCGGATCAACGGCGAGGTGAAGGGCAACGGGAAGGGCGGCAGCAAGAAGATCGCTGAGCAGGATGCCGCGCAGAGCGCCTTTCGCAGCATGCGCTCGCGCAAGCCGCACAAAGCGAAGGATGAGCAAAAGGCCGGTCCGCATGCGAGCGCCGGCCATTCGGATCCCGCGCGCGAGCGCCGCGACTGACGCCGCTGACCGGTCAGGGTACCTTCGCCACCGCGATGCCCAAGCACAAGCTATCGGATGAGGCCGCCGCGCCGGATGTGACGGTGATCGGGATCAGCTGCCATGTGCCCGACTACCGCCTATGCTGGTCGCTGAACAAGACCTTGGGGCTGGAACTGGAGCGCCGGCGTGAGGACATCGTGGAGCGCGTTCGCGGCAAGGAGCTGCACTATCCGGTATTTCAGCAGAGCGGTGAGGAAGGCATCATCTCCTGGGCATTGGTGTGCAATACCTGCGGGAAGCGGCGGCTGGTGCCCGACCAGAAGGAGGCGGACCTGTTCCTCGTGATCGATCAGGAGACCGCCGAGCGCGAAGGCGACCTGCTGCCCCGTGTGCGCTCGGCCGAATTCGTGCTGCTGGCCTTCGCGATCGAGATGGCGAGCCTGCGCAATGGCCACAAGTTGTTGCTTTGACGCCCCGCGCCTGCCCGGATGCGGACCAGACCGATGAACGAACCGAAGACCAAGATCGTCGCCACACTCGGCCCTGCGAGCTCTTCGCGCGAGGTGCTCCGCGACATGATGCTGAGCGGCATGGATGTGTGCCGCCTGAATTTCAGCCATGGCAGCTACGATTTCTATGCTGACGTGATCGCCACCATCCGCTCCTTGAACGAGGAGCTCGGCACCTTCACGGCCATACTCGCCGATCTTCAGGGACCGAAGCTCCGCGTAGGTGCCATGGCCAATGGCGCCATCGAGCTCAATGCGGGCGACCTGCTCACCATCACCACGGAAGAAATGGCCGGCAGGCCTGGACTGGTGAGCACCAGCTACCGGCAATTCCCGCAGGATGTGAAGAAAGGAGAGCTCGTGCTCCTGGACGACGGCAAACTGCGCCTGGAAGTGGTGGGCACCGACGGCCGCACCGAGGTGACCACCCGCGTGATCCATGGCGGCACGCTCAGCGCCAACAAGGGGATCAACCTCCCCAATACCCGCGTGAGCCTGCCCTGCCTGACCGAGAAGGACCGCGCCGACCTGGAATTCGCCCTGATGCACGATGTGGACTGGGTGGGCCTGAGCTTCGTGCGCAGCGCGCGCGACATCATCGAGCTCAAAGGCCTCATCCGGCAGCGCGAGAAGCATGCGCGCGTGGTGGCCAAGATCGAGAAGCCCGAGGCGCTGAAGGAGATCGACGAGATCATCCACGAGGCCGATGCCCTCATGGTGGCCCGCGGCGACCTGGGCGTGGAGATCCCCATGGAGAAGGTGCCCTTGGTGCAGAAGGACATCATCAAGCGGTGCCTCGCGCAGCACCGTCCGGTGATCGTGGCCACGCAGATGATGGAGAGCATGATCACCAGCATCACGCCGACGCGCGCCGAAGTGAACGACGTGGCGAATGCCGTGCTCGATCACGCCGACGCCGTGATGCTGAGCGCGGAGACCAGCGTTGGCAGGCATCCGGTGGAGGTGGTGAAGGCGATGAACCGCATCCTGCAGGAGATGGAGAGCAGCGAGGCCATGTTCAACGTGGAGCAGCCGGGTCTGGAGCACGATGAGCGCATGGTCACGGACACCATCTGCATGGCCGCCGTGCGCATGGCAGCCGCCATCGACATCAAGGCCATCGTGACCATGACCCACAGCGGCTATACGGCCTATAAGATCAGCAGCATGCGCCCGAAGGCGAACATCTACGCCTTCACCAGCAACCGGCGCATCCTCAACCAGGTGAACCTGGTGTGGGGCGTGCGCGCGCAGTACTACGACAAGACGGTGAGCACCGATCACACCATCGCCGACATCAAGCACATCCTGCGCAGCCGGAGATTCGTGCAGAAAGGCGACCTGGTGATCAACATCGCCAGCATGCCCATCGCCGAGCAGGGCATGGCGAACATGCTGAAGCTGAGCCCGGCGTAGGCTATCTCGCCAGCACCACCTCCTCCCAGCGCATGCCTTCATTGGTCTTCAGCACCACGAGGTACGAGGCGCCGGCACTGCCCTCCAAGTCCACGGGGAAGGAATAATCCCCCGCCGCAGCGGCGTTGCTGCGCATGATCTGCTGCACCGTTGAGCCGCTCGCCGATACGATGCGCAGGTCCGCGATTGTATTGCGCTCCAGGGTGAGTTGGATGGTGACTCGCCCATCGGAAGGGTTCGGGGCAACGCGCAACCGATGCCATTTCGCGTGCGGTTCATCGGCGGGAGCGCGCGTGGAGAGGTCGTCCTGGTACTTGTAGATCCGCTGCCCGCTCAGGTAGGCTGTGCTGTCGTTCACCTTGAAGAAGCGGTTGTAGTTGTAGCCCAGTGCGATCTCCTGCCACGAGGCGCCTCCATCGATCGTTTCCCATAGGCGGTCCTCGCCGCCGGTCCATCCGTGCAGCGCATCGATGAAGCCGATGGCCTCCACATACGTGTAGTCCTCGCTCACGGTGATCTGCTCCCAGGTCAACCCGCCATCCATGCTGCGGAGCATGCGCGTATCGTCATTCGTAGGCTCGCTGTAAATGCTCGCGAACCAGCGCTGCGCATCGAGCCGCTGAATCTTCCAGACGATATCGGTGAGCGTATTGGTGGTGTGCACCGTGCTCCAGTTTGCGCCGCCATCCGTGGTGCGCAGGATCACACCGCCCGCGCTGGCAGGATCGGCCGTGCCCGTCGCGAAGCCGGTGTCCGGATGCGTGAAATGGATGTCTACCAATCGCGTGGCCAGTCCGCTCATGTTGGTGTAGGTCCAGGCGTTGCCCGCGTTGGTGCTCTTGTAGATGTACGCCGGCGCCGCCCACAGGCCGCAGGCGTAGATCACATCGCTGCCTGCAGCCGAGAGGCCGCAGATGCCTTGCGGAGGCGGCATCATGTTCGCGGCGATGTCGGTCCAGTTCCCTCCGCCATTCGTCGTGCGATAGAGCTGGCCGTTCAACGAGCCTGCGAACCCCGTGTCCGCGTTCATGAACTCGATGCTGCGCAAGTACTGCGGCGATGTGTATTGCAGCGTCCAATCCTGCCCGCCATTCACGGTCTTGCGGATCCATCCATTCGGTCCGCCCGCCGCCCAGCCGGTATCGGCATTGATGAAGAAGACATCATCGTAGCGGCCGGAGTTCGGGATGCTGAGCACCGACCAGCCGGTCTGGGCCATCGCCGCGGCTTGCAGGAGCAACATCCTGAGCGCGCAGATCGCTGTCTTCATGGCATGTTGTGATTGCCAGCGCAAGCTACCTCGGCTAACGTTCGATCGTGGAAACATGATACAGGCGGCGGCCGATCGCGCATCAAGGCCCGGGTACATTGCATCGGCCTCGACTTCGAACCCCGTCTGCCGCCCGGCGGACACAACACGCTTCACGCATGAATGAGCGCGATTGGGACAAGGTGGCGGACAGTTTCGAGCAGGAGATCTTCAATGTGCCGGAGAACGACACCAAAGGCATCATCCGCAATTGGGTGGACAGCCTTGCGGTGCCTGGCGCCGAGGCCACCGACCTCGGTTGCGGCGTTGGCAGGACATTGCCCATGCTGGCCGATCGGTACGCGCAGGTGTACGCCGTGGATGTGAGCAGCCAATGCCTCGAGGTGGCGGAGAAGGCCAACCCTGGGCGCCGCAACATCACGTATGTGCATGCCGATGTGAGCGCCGACAAGAACGGCTATCCGGCCACGGATGTCGTGCTCTGCATCAACACCTGGCTCAATGCGTCAATCGAGATCCGCGAGGGCCTCATTGACCGCACCTGCAAGGGCGTGAAGAAAGGCGGGCACCTGCTGCTGGTGGTGCCCTCGCTCAACAGCACCTTGCTCACCGCGTACCGGCACCTGCAGTGGAACCTGCGCGACGGCATGGACCCCCAGGAAGCGCAGAAGGCGGCAGCGCTGAACAGCAAGGGGCTCGAGCACGGCATCGTGCGCATCGACGACGTGCCGACGAAGCACTACCTCCGCGAAGAGCTGGAAGCGCTGCTCACCGATCGCGGCTTCCAAGTGCTCGACATCGAGAAGATCGAGTACCCGTGGACCACGGAATTCGACGCGCCGCCCAAGTGGATGAAGGCGCCCTATCCGTGGGATTGGTTCGTGGCTGCGCGGCGGGCACGGTGAGCACGGCTCACGAATGCACGACCGTAAGCGCATCCGTTGAGCTCTGTTACCTCAGGACGACGTGACTCCATCTGGGCACCTATTTCTTCCAATTGAGCACAGCAGCGCGCAAACGTTCATCCTTCTCTTCGATGATATGCTTGACGTTGTAGGCTATTTCTGTTAAGCCACGTCGGCCATTCTTGAGGACATGCTCATCGCCTCTGTGCCTGTACTTGATTGGTGATGGCGCAACCTCCCTTGCGCAACTAACGGTGGTATACAGGTACCGATTCCCGCTGGTCTGGTTGAACACTGCGTTATAGTCCATCTCGGCGGCTAGCTCGTAGCCGTCCAGTGAAGCCGTCTTGCCTCGCAGTTCTGTGTAATCGCAGGAAACAAACTCAATCTCGTTCACACCCTCCTTCACGAACAGCTCGTGGAGGCGTGGATCGAGGATGCGAAGCTGGGTTCGCTCTCCTTTAGCAAGTGTCGAAAAAGAAGAGAACGCCCAAAGCTCACGAAGGAGCATGTTTCGCTCAAGAGATTGGTATTTCTCCGCCGCCAACGATATCACCCTCCGCCCGGGCAGCAGCGCAGCCAATGAATCCACCAACCTCTGGAGCTGTTCCGCATCTTCTCCTACACCTGCACCTGCGGGAATCAGCTCTGATCCTTGCTTTATCGTTGCTCTAAGACCCGTAAAGACCAATAGCTTATTTGAAGGCTGGGAATGGAGCGAGTCATCTTTGAGCAGGTCTCCGGCATACGCACGATACCGCCCATTATGACTGAGATACCTCGTCAGGAGAGAGTCGCTTCTGGCGCTATCATTCCGACATTCCAGCGCAG
Organism: Flavobacteriales bacterium; assembly: GCA_016788405.1. Classification (GTDB taxonomy): domain Bacteria; phylum Bacteroidota; class Bacteroidia; order Flavobacteriales_F; family PHOS-HE28; genus PHOS-HE28. Next base: position 21,321 of record JAEUSX010000253.1, on the reverse strand, counting down.
CCGACAACAAGCACTCGTTGCAACCGAGAAGCTCTGCAAGCTGACTGAAAAAGCTGAACGCTTCCCGATTGGTGATGAACTTTACCTCGCCCTGCCAATAGAATCGGGCTTGGATTCGGGGCAACAAGACCGGGTCGATAGCCATCACGTCTACATCGAAGGAGGAAAAGAGGTGGTGCTTTGGCGCTTCGTCTCCATCACTCGTCGGGGAGCGAACCTGATCGGTATAGTCCCCCATGATGAAGAACTCGTCCCACCTTTCACTATCCAAGTAGCACCGGCGTCGTACGGCTTCCATCAAATACCACATGTAGGCAGCCTCCTCTGGGTCGAACAAGTGGTACGTGAATGCCAAACGGATGCACCGCCCATAGTTCATGTCGTCGAGTAGCGCTGCAAGGGTCTCAGACTTGCAAGCCTCCTTGAATCCAGTGAACAAGCCCTCACTTTCAAGGAATCTCCCTCCTGAATCCTCCTTGTGCAAGGCGTAGAACTCGCCAAAAGCCGCGACTCGTTCTACAGCGCCTGGATGTGTGCGTGAATCATCGCTCTGCCTATGGAATCGGTACCGACGCCGACGCCCGTCCTGTCTCTCTATACGTTCAATCGCGCGTAATACGTCGTGCATGGCGGCCAAATCATATTCGGAGGCCAGCATCCAAACCATTGCAAGTGAATCAGCCTGTACCTCCCTACGCACTGACTCTGAGGAAGTGCGAAAATCTCCGAGCACCCCTTCTCCCTCTTTGAGCACAACTTGCTGATAGAACCGATCAAACGCATGGTCTAGGTGATGATGGGCCAGTTCATGGCAGAGAACCGCCGCTAAGGAAGCTTCATCCCGAAGCTCCGAAAACAAACCGACATTGATAAACATGAAACCCGCCCCGCTCATCTCAGCGTTGAATTCCCCGTCTCGAACGATGTAGGCATGGGTCGATTCTCGGCCCGGATAGTCCTTCGGCATTACGCGCTGGAGCACGGCATTCACGTAGGCCTCAAGATCCGGCCAGTCAGAATAGACATAGCCCCTTGTCAATCTGTCGCTGATGTTGAAGGCGGTGTAATCAGCAAACCAGAGTTTTCTAATCGGCATCCTCTTATTGAGCGTAGGGCGCTCTGGAAGGGATGCGAGTATGTCGCTTCTTAGTTTCGGAACGTCCAGTATGAAACGTCTCGGAAGTTCACCCGCCCTCACCCTTTCTGGCGGCAGGCGCTGGGCGCTAAGGCACTCCGGCAAGAGCGCCAGGAGCAACAGGGCCTGACTGATCTCTTTCCTGGATAGCATAGCCAAGTTTAGGAATTCTGCTTCTAATCAGGCGCGCTTCGACGCCCGCCCCAGCAGCAGATCCATGTAGAAGCCCGGCTTCCGCAATCGCTCGCGGAGGTCGAGGTCATTGAACATGCTGCTGATGGTGTCAGCGAGCGCCGGATTGCGGTTCGCGCGGTCCACCACGAAATCGAAGAGCCAGGCCTTGTCAGCGAGCTGCTGCAAGCGCGTGCTGATGGCCAGCTCCTTGCCCAATCGCTTCCAAACGCGCCCATCGTACGCGCGTAAACGCGCCGCGCTGAAGTCGCGCGCGGCAATGGCTTCGCACGCGACATCCGCAGCGTGCATCCCGCTGATCATCGCATGGCTGATGCCTTCGCCGGTGAAGGGGTCGATCAAATGCCCGGCATCACCCACCAGGAGGAAACCGTCGCCACTGAGCGCGAAGCGTTTGCTCGCCAGCGGCAGACCCATGCCCTGTATGCCGCCTTCGATCCGTGCGTCAGCGAAACGCACGCGCAGCTGCGGGTGCGTGGCAATGAGGTCCTGGAGCGTGGTCTTCAGGTCCACATGCCGCTTGCTCACCACGTCGCTGCGAAGGCCGAGGCCTACGTTGGCCCTGCCGCCTGGCAGCGGGAAGATCCAGAGGTAGCCCGGCAAGAGCTGCTTGAGGAAGAGGAGCTCGATGAAGCCCTGCGGGTCGAGCCCCTTCACGCCACTGAAATAGGCGCGCACCCCGGCCGCGTGGTGACGCGGCTCCATGGCCAGGCCGGCGATATTCCGCGCGAATCGCGAATTGGCCCCGGAGGCATCCAAGAGGAACCGGCACTCGACCTCCACCTTCGCAGAGCCTTCGACATCGATTCGCCAGCCTCCTTCCGCGCGGTGGAAGCCCTCCGCCCTCGCTCCTTCCATCACGGTGATGCCTGGCGCCTGCTTCACACGCCGAAACAGCAGGTCATCGAAGCAGAGGCGCGGCAGTATGGCACCGGGCGCTTCTCCGATCCCCGTATCGCGGGAGAAGGGCACGCGGAGCGAGCGCCCGCTGGGTGCAACGAAGGTGACACCCCAGCTAGGCTGGGAGTTGGAATCGGTCCGCACGCGCGCGGCGAGGTCGGGGTCCAATCGCTCCAGAACGCGCATCACCTTCCCGCTGAGCGCATCGCCGCACACCTTGTCGCGCGGGAAGCGCGCTTTCTCCAGCAGCACCGTTTCAACTCCATACTTCGAAAGCTGCAGCGCCGCCGAGCAGCCGCCGGGACCCCCGCCGATGATGCAGACCTCCGCTCGCATCGCGGATCAGCTGCGCGACGCGGCCGCTGCGAATTGATCGAGGAAGCGCACGTCGTTCTCCCAGTACAGGCGAAGGTCGGGCACGCGATAGACGAGCTGCGCGATGCGCTCCACGCCCATGCCGAGCGCGAAGCCGCTGAACTCCTCGGGATTGATGCCGCAGTTGGAGAGCACTGCGGGATCGACCATGCCGCAGCCCATGATCTCCACCCAGCCGCTGTGCTTGCACACGTTGCAACCGGGCCCTCCGCAGATGGTGCAGCTCATGTCCACCTCAGCGCTGGGCTCAGTGAATGGGAAATAGCTCGGCCGCAAGCGGATGGACACCTCCGGGCCGAACATGCTCTTGGCGAAGTAGTCGAGCGTGCCCTTCAGCTCGGCGAAGCTCACCCCTTTGTCCACGTACAGCGCTTCGACTTGATGGAACATGCAATGCGCGCGCGCGCTGATGGCCTCATTGCGATAGACGCGACCCGGTGAAATGGTGCGAATCGGGGGCTTCTGCCCTTCCATCACGCGCACCTGCACGCTGCTGGTGTGCGTGCGAAGCGCCATTCCGCCGGGTCCCTGCACGAAGAAGGTGTCCTGCATGTCACGTGCAGGGTGGTCCGGCGGGAAGTTGAGCGCGCTGAAGTTGTGGTGATCATCCTCCACTTCAGGGCCCTGGCTCACGGTGAAGCCGATGCGCGCGAAGACGTCCACGATGCGCTGCCGGACGATGGTGATCGGGTGCAACGAGCCAATGGGCTCCGTGAGCGCTGGTGCCGAAGTGTCGATCCGGAGGCCGTCGCTTTCCTGTTCCCCGCCCACCTTGGCTTTGAGCTCCTCCCATCGCCCTTGCGCTCGCTGCTTCAGCTGGTTCATGCGCTGGCCCAAGGCGCGCTTCTCTTCGGCCGCCACCGACTTGAACGCTTCGAATAGCTCGGTGACCGCGCCGTTGCGGCCCAGCATGGCCACACGGAAGCGCTCCACTTCATCGGCTGTGCGGGCTTCGGCGTTGGCGAGTTCTTCCTCGAGGCGGGCGATGCGTTCGGTCAGGCTCATGGCAAAGGGCGCACGAAGATGCGGATGTCCGTCAATGGACGATCGTGGCTGTTGCACGGCGCCGAGCAGATGGCGTCGAGCACATCCAGGCCCTCCACGACCTCGCCGAAGACGGTATAGGCACCATCCAAATGTGGCGAGCCGCCCTGTCCGATGTACCGTCGGCGTTGCTCATCGGTGTACGTCACAGGGGTTCCGAATCGGGCATTCCGCTCGATCACACGCGACAGGTCCTCGGAGGTCTGCGCCTGGCCCTGCACCAGGTAGAATTGGCTGCCGTTGCTGCGCCGATCAGGGTTCACCTCATCGGGCAGTCGCGCAGCAGCCAAGGCGCCCCGGAAATGGGCCAGTTCCGGAATGATCTCGGCGGGCAGGGTGTAGCCCGGCCCTCCCGTGCCAAGCGGTGTTTCCAAGCGCGCGCGCTTGCTTTCCGGGTCGCCGCTCTGCGCCATGAAACCGGGAACCACCCGGTGGAACAGCAGGCTGTCGTAGGCCCCTTCCCGGGCCAGCTTCAGGAAGTTGTCCCGATGGACAGGAGTCTCGTTGTACAAGGCCACGATCATGGTTCCCATGGAGGAGCGGATTTCCACCAAGGGGCGGGTAGGCGTCGCCGGGCCCTGGGCCCACGTCCATATGCTGGCGCAGAGGAACAGCGCAGTCAGGCCGTCCTGCCGCCACCTAAAAGAGCCCTGCCTTACATTTGACATCCTTCAAGCCTTCGCGAAGGCGCTCAAAACTAGACCAATGACCCAGCTCAACCCCTTTCGCGTCCTTACCGCCGCGCTGGTGCTGACCTTGGTGGCCGTCGTGCTGCCTGCCTGCAACAAGCAGAAGCCCACCAAAGCCCTCATCACCGTTCAGCTCGAGGACGGAACCAAGGTGGGCGATGCCCTCGTGCAACTCTACGCCGATCCCGCATACCCCTTGGGCGACCCCAGTCGTTTGAACAAAGAGCTCACCACCGATGGCGGCGGCCTCGCCGTCTTCGACTATTCGGAGTTCTATAAGAAAGGACAAAGCGGATTCGCGGTGCTCGATGTGCTCTGCACGTGGGACACGCTCGTCGGTGAGGGCATCATCAAGATCGAGGAGGAGCAGGAGAACAGCGAGACCATCACGCTGCTCCCCGCCGAGTAAAGGCCCTCACGCCCGCTCGAAGTAGGCCAGTACCGCTTCCTTCATCAGACGCTCCTGCTCGTTCGCTCCCAAGGGCGGCAGTTCCCGCACGCGCTCGAAGTGCGGCCAACCGTCGGCATCGCGGCCCAATTCCTTGTAGTACCCGTAAGGCAGCAGCAGCACGCAGATGCCGATGTGCATCAGGTTCACCTTCTCATCCTTCTTGAACTCGCGGGCGCCCTGCCCCAGCTCCTGCACGCCGATCAGGAAGATGATGCTGTTCAGGTCCGGCGTGCCGGCGTCGAAGCGCTGCGAAATGGAGGCCACCAGGTCGCGCCAGCGTTTCTCGAAGGTGAGGTCCATGGGCCGCGAAGATGAAGCGCGCACGCTCCCCATCTTCGCCGATGATGAACTGGCTCGACCTGGTCCTCCTGCTCATCCTTGCGGTCGCTGCTTGGAAGGGCTTCCGTCGGGGCTTCATCGTCGAACTGGCCTCCCTGGCCGGGCTCGTGCTTGGCATCTGGGCCGGCATCCACCTCAGCGAGCGCGCCATCTCCGCTCTTGAGCTCGAGGTGAACAGTGCCGCCGTTGCCTTCCTCATCACTTTCGGGCTGGTGATCGCCCTCGTGGTGCTCATCGGCCATGGCTTGACCAAGCTCATCGACCTGGCCGACCTCAGCCTGCCCAACAAGATTGCCGGCGTGGGCTTCGGCGTGCTGCGCTCAGCCTTCACGCTCAGCATCGCGCTGAATCTGCTTCAAGGCTTCACCGAGGGGCGATTACCGCCGGAAGGATCGCGCGTGGGGTCCAGCCTGCATCAGCCGATGTGCGCGTTTGCTCCGCTGGTGGTGCCCGCGCTGAGTGATGCGAAGTGGATGGAGAAGCTGAAGAATGAAGTCGAAGACGCGCAGGAAGTGAATTGACTCATCCCTGCACCGCTGCGATCCCTGGCAGCACTTTGCCTTCCAGGTATTCCAGCATGGCGCCGCCGCCCGTGCTCACGTAGCTGATCTTGTCGGCCAGGCCGAACTGATTCACGGCAGCCACGCTGTCGCCACCGCCCACGAGCGAGAACGCGCCCTTGCCCGTGGCTTCGGCGACCGCTTGCGCGATGGCCACCGTGCCTTGCTGGAAGGGCTTCATCTCGAACACGCCCATGGGACCGTTCCACAGCAGCGTCTTGCTGCGCAGCACGGCGGCACGGAAGGTCTCCACGCTCTTCGGCCCGATGTCGAGCGCCATCCAGCCATCGGGCACGGCATCGGAGGCGCACTGATCGGTGTTCGCGGACTCGGCGAAGGCATCGGCCACCACGGCATCGGTGGGGATGTGCAACTGCACGCCCTTCGACTTCGCTTCCGCGATGATGCCGCGCGCTGTGTCGAGCAGATCCTCTTCAACCAGCGAAGCGCCGGTCTGCCCGCCCATGGCCTTCACGAAGGTGTTGGCCATGCCGCCGCCGATGATCAGCTCATCGCATTTGCCGATCAGGTTCTGCAGCACCTCGATCTTGCTGCTCACTTTGCTTCCGCCCACAATGGCGGTCATCGGGCGCTGCGGATTGCCCAGCACTTTGCCGACGCTGTCGATCTCCGCTTGCATCAGGTAGCCGAAGAGCTTCGCTTGAGGGAAGAACTTGGCGACGATGGTGGTGCTGGCATGCGCGCGGTGCGCCGTGCCAAAGGCGTCGTTCACGTACACATCGCCAAGCTCGCTCAGCGCCTTGCTGAAAGCCTCGTCGCCGCCCTCTTCTTCCGGATGGAAGCGCAGGTTCTCCAGCACCAGCACCTCGCCAGGCTTCAGCGCAGCGGATTTCGCCCGCGCATCAGGGCCCACGCAATCGGTCGCGAAGAGCACCGGTTTGCCGAGCAACTTGCTCAAGTGCTCCGCGACCGGCTTCAGGCTCATGGCCGGATTCACCTTGCCTTTCGGCCTTCCGAGGTGGCTCATGAGGATGGCGCTGCCGCCGTCCTTCAGGATCTTGTTCACGGTCGGGATGATCGCGCGCGCACGCGTGTCGTCTGTCACTTTACAGTTGGCGTCCTGCGGCACATTGAGGTCAACACGGACCAGTGCTTTCGTACCACTGAATGAGAAGGAATCCATTGTGAGCATGGCCGCGAAAATAGAAGCCTCCGATGCAAATGCGTTGCGCGTTACGGGTTGACGGGTTGCGTGATCCATGCCGACAGGAACACGCAACGCGTAACCCATCAACCCGTAACGCGCTCGCTACTTTCGCCCTGTGTTGTTCTCAAGAATCATCGGCCACGCGGCGCTGAAGGCGAAGCTGATCGGCAACATCCGGGAGGGACGCGTGCCGCATGCGCAGCTCTTCGTCGGACCGCGCGGTAGCGGAAACCTGCCTCTGGCACTGGCCTACGCGCAATACCTGCTCTGCGAGAAGCCCGATGCCGCCGATGCTTGCGGCTCCTGCCCTTCTTGCTTACAGATGGCCAAGCTCGAGCATCCCGACCTGCACCTGGCCTTTCCGATCTTCTTCTCCGACAAGCTGAAGGTGTGCGAGCCCTTCGTGGGCGACTGGCGCGCCACCGTGCTGGCGGAGCCCTACCTCGACCTCGAGCACTGGCGCGAACGCTTGGAGAGCGAGAACAAGCAGTTGCGCATGGGCGTGGACATCGCGCAGGAAATCCAGCGCCGGCTCAGCCTCAAGAGCTTCCGCGGTGGCCACAAGGTGCTGCTGGTGTGGATGCCCGAAATGATGGATCCACCCGCTGCGAACAAGCTGCTGAAAGTGCTTGAAGAGCCGGAGCCCAATACCGTGTTCCTGCTGGTGGCCACCGACGCGGAGCAATTGCTCGCCACCATCCTGAGCCGGGCCCAGTTGGTGAAGGTGCCCGCCCTAGCCGCGCCTGATCTGGCCGATGCGCTGCGCGAACGGTTCCCAGAGCTCGGCGAGGCGGAGGCGGTGGCCGTGGCCAACCGCAGCGAGGGCGACTTCCTGGAAGCCATCGACATGGCCGGCAAGGGCGAGGAGGAGCACTTCATCTTCTTCCGCGACTGGCTGCGCGCCTGCTACAAGCGCGAGGTGGCCACGGCCACCGAACTCGCCGAGGGCTTCGCGAAGCTCGGCCGCGAATGGCAGAAGGCCTTGGTGCGCTACGGCCTCTTCATCATGCGCCAATGCGCGCTGCAATGGATGCAGGCGGGCCCGCTGGTGCGCGTGGCCGGGCAGGAGCTCGAATTCGTGGGCAACTTCAGCAAGTTGCTCAATGAGCGCAGCGCCGAAGGCATCCGTCGCGAATTGGAGACCGCCCACACGCACATCGAGCGCAACGCCAACCCCAAGGTGCTCTTCATGGACATGAGCTATAGGTTGATGGGGTTGTTGAGGGGGTAGGGCTGAAGGCTGGCGGCTCGGCGGGCTGAGGGTTGCGCTCAGGCTCCAGCTCTCAACATCGGGCTGTGGCCCGCGCGTTGGCCGCCACCATCAACCGCAATGACCCCCTTCTATCTTCGCCCCCATGGCATGCGGGAATTGCGGTGTGGGCGCGGATGGCAAGCCGGCCGGGTGCAAGAGCAACGGCTATTGCAGCAGCAGCGGGTGCAACAAGCTCGGGGTCTTCGACTGGCTCACAGGCGTGCCCCTGCCACACGGGCAGCAGGCCTTCGATGGGGTGGAGGTGCGCTTCAAGAACACGCGCAAGGCCTTCTTCCGCAACACCACCGGCATCCTGCTTTCGCCGGGCGACCTGATCACGGTGGACGCTGCCCCCGGCCACGACGTGGGCATGGTGAGCCTCAGCGGCGAGCTGGTACGCACGCAGATGGCGCGCCGCAACGTCACGGTGGACACCTACGAGCTGCGCAAGGTGCTGCGCAAGAGCACACAGGAAGACATCGACCGCTGGCACGAGGCCCGCAAGCGCGAGGATGAATTGATGCTGGTGGCGCGCGAGATGGTGCGCGGCGCTCGGCTGGACATGAAGGTGACCGATGTGGAGATGCAGGGCGACGGCACCAAGGCCATCGTGTACTACACCGCCGAGGAGCGCATCGATTTCCGCGGCATCGTGCGCGACATCGCCGACCGCTTCAAGACGCGCGTGGAGATGAAGCAGATCGGCGCGCGGCAGGAGACCGGGCGCATCGGCGGCATCGGCAGCTGCGGGCGCGAGCTGTGCTGCAGCAGCTGGCTCACCGATTTCCGGAGTGTCACCACCAGCGCGGCGCGTTACCAGCAGCTCGCCCTCAATCCGCAGAAGCTGGCCGGCCAGTGCGGCAAGCTGAAATGCTGCCTCAACTACGAGCTGGACATGTACATCGAGGCGGTGAAGAGCTACCCTTCGCAGAACGCCAAGCTCAAGACCCAGCAAGGCACCGGCATGCACATCAAGACCGACATCTTCACGGGCAAGATGTGGTACGGCTTCAAGAAGCCCGGCGAGCCCATGATCATGGCCGGCTTCCCCATCGATGTGGTGCGCGAGATCCTCGCGAAGAACAAGGAGGGCGAGATCCCCGAAGTGGACCTCCAAATGACCGATGAGCCGGCGCCCGAAACGAAGCAGCCCGATTACGAGAACGTGACCGGTCAGGACGAGCTTACACGCTTCGACAACAAGATCAAATCGCGCGGCGGCGGCCGAGGCGGCAAGCGCAACCGGGACCGGGACCGCAGGCCGGCTTCCTCCGGACAGCCTGGTGCACAAGGCGGACAGCAGCGCGCACAAGGCGGCCAGCGCCCGCAGCAAGGCCCACGCCCCGAGGGGCAGCCGGGTGGCCGCAACGACCGGCGCCGTCGCGGACGTGGACGTGGTGACCGTCCGCAAGGCGGGGGCGCAACACCACCAGCGGCTTGAAGGGTGCTTGGTTGATCACGGCATCGGTGCTGTTGTGCGGCTGCGCGGAGAACGTCGTGTTCCAGAGCGACGCGCCCATCCCCGATGGCGCCTGGAGCAATGCGCTGAAGCCCGCCTTCACCTTCGCCATCACCGATACGGTGAACACACATGATGTGTACATCGATGTGCGCCACACCACGGAATACGCTTACAGCAACCTCTACCTATTCGTGGACCTTGAAGGCCCCGGTGGCCGCAGCAAGCGCGATACGGTGGAGTGCTTGCTGGCCGACCCCATGGGCCGCTGGCTGGGAAAGGGAACGGGCTTCATCGTGGCGAGCCGCACGCGCGACGCCAAGGTGCTCTACAAGCTCGGCAACCGATTCCCGGCACCCGGTCAATACACCATCCGGCTGGAACAGGCCATGCGCGACAACCCGCTGCCCGGCATCATCGACGTGGGGGTGAGCATTGAGCGGAGCGCCCAGCCCTGAGGTCGTGAGCCGCACGCTCCGCACCGTCCTGTCGTTGATAGCTCAGTACCACCTGTCCGGTCACGCCATTGGACACGGGTAATTTCGCCCCGCGATGAAGAAAAGCACGGCCAACAGCAAGAAGAGGCGCCGCCTGCTCTGGTGGGGACTGGTGCTCTCGCCGGTGCTCGGCATCTACCTCATGCTGCTGGCTGCTTCGCTCAGCGACCTGCCCAGCGTGGAGGACCTGGAGAACCCGCGCAGCGACCTGGCCACGGCCGTGCTCTTCAGCGATGGCACCCAGATGGGCCAGTACTACCGGGAGAACCGCATCCCGGTGGATTACGACCGCATCAGCCCCAACGTGGTCAACGCGCTGATCGCCACCGAGGACGAACGCTTCCGCGAGCACGCCGGCGTGGACCTGCGAGGCACCTTGCGCGCGGCCGTGTTCCTTGGAGGACGCGGCGGCGCCAGCACGCTCACCCAGCAGCTGGCCAAGATGCTCTTCCACGACCGCAGCAGCAATGTGATCGGGCGCGTTTTCCAGAAGTTCCAGGAGTGGATCATCAGCGCGCGGCTGGAGCGCATGTACACCAAGGACGAGATCATCGCCATGTACCTCAATCGCTTCGATTGGGTGAATCAGGCCGTCGGGATCCACAGCGCCGCGCGCGTCTACTTCAACACCACGCCCGATTCGCTCCGCATCGAAGAGGCCGCCATGCTCGTGGGCATGTGCAAGAACCCCGCGCTCTTCAACCCGAACAAGGCCTACCGCGTGGATACCGTGCTGCACCGCCGCATGGTGGTGATGGACCAGATGCGGCGCAACGGCTACCTCACCGATGCCCAGTACGATTCGCTCAAGGCCCTGCCGTTGGGCCTGCGCTTTCAGAGCGTGAGCCACACCGAAGGACCTGCGCCCTACTTCAGGGAGACGTTGCGCGAGAAGGTGCAGGAATTGCTGAGCAGCACCGATGAGGATGGCAAGCTCCGCTACCCGCGCGCCGACGGCAAGCCGTACGACCTGTACACCGACGGCCTGCGCATCTACACCACCCTGGATCGGCGCATGCAGGCTTACGCCGAATGGGGCGTGCGCGAGCACCTGGCCAACGAGCTGCAAGCCGACTTCTTCAAGGACATCGCCCGAAAGAAGAATCGGCCCTTCGATAGCCGCGTGAGCAAGGACGAGATCCAGGCCATCCTCACCACCGCGATGAAACGCAGCACGCGCTACAAAGTGCTCGTGGGCAAGCAATGCGGCAGCTGCGAGCGGCCAGCCGCCTACATCACCAAGGCGCAGCACGAAGGCTCCTTGCATTACCACTGCGATCCCGACAAGGGCGGCTGCGATGCCTGGTGGCCCGTGGTTAAGGAGGCGGAGATCCCGAAGATCTTCGACACCCCTGTGAAGATGCGGGTGTTCAGCTGGAAGGGCGAGATCGACACGCTGCTCAGCCCGATGGATTCGATCCGCTACTACAAGAGCTTCCTGCGCAGCGGCCTGCTCAGCATGGATCCGCGCACCGGCTTCGTGAAAGCCTGGGTGGGCGGCCCCGATTTCAAGCACTTCCAGTTCGACCATGTGGACAAGGCGCGCCGCCAGGTGGGCAGCACCTTCAAGCCCTTCGTTTACGCCACCGCCATCCGCGAGGGCATGGACCCCTGCCGCGAACTGCCCAACCAGAAGATCTGCTTCGATATGCCCGAAGGGCAGCCCGATTGGTGCCCGGAGAACAGCGATGGCGAGTACGGTGGCATGGTCACCGTGGAATACGCGCTGGCCAACTCGCTCAACACCATCACGGCGTGGCTCATGAAGCAGTACGGACCGGAGAGCGTCACGGTGCTGGCGCGCCACATGGGCGTGCAGAGCCCGCTGGACCCCGTGCCCTCGCTCTGCCTGGGCGTGGCCGACCTGAAACTCTCGGAGATCACCGGCGCCTTCAGCTCCTTCGCCAACAAGGGCGTGTACATCGAGCCCATCGTCTTCACGCGCATCGAGGACAAGAACGGCAACACCATCGTGGACATCACGCCCAAGACTTACGAGGCCCTCGATGAGCGTACGGCTTACATCATGCTGAAGATGCTCAAGGGCGTCACCGATGGCGCGTACAACCCCAGCACCGGCAAGGTGGTGGGCACCGGCATGCGGCTGCGCACCAGCTGGGGCAACCGCCAGAAGTACGCGAACATCAAGTTCCCCACGGCGGGCAAGACGGGCACCACGCAGAACAACAGCGACGGCTGGTTCATCGGCATCACCCCCGACCTGGTGACCGGCGTTTGGACCGGCGCCGAGGACCGTAGCGTGCGCTTCAGCACCACCGACAAGGGCCAGGGCGCCAACAGCGCGCTGCCCATCTACGGCTACTATATGAACAGGGTGTACGCCGACCCCACCATCGAGATCAGCACCGGCGATTTCGAGCGGCCCGAAGGCGACCTGGGCGTGGAGCTCGATTGCCGCAAGGCGAAGGGCGGCACGAACGGGAAGCCGGTGTGGGAGTAGCAAGGAGTCACGCCGGTGGCGGCTGCATGCCCGCGCTTCTACCTTCGGCCGCTCATGAATCCAGGCCCGCTCTTCATCACCAACACCCTTACCCGCCGCAAGGAGGAGTTCACCCCGCTGCGGCCGCCGCACGTGGGCCTCTACGTGTGCGGCCCTACGGTGTACAGCGATGTGCACCTGGGCAACGTCCGCAGCTTCCTCACCTTCGATGTGCTCTACCGCTGGCTTCGGCAACTGGGCTACACCGTGCGCTACGTGCGCAACATCACCGATGTGGGCCACCTGGTGGATGACGTGGACCACGGCGAGGACAAGATCGCGAAGCGCGCGCGTCTGGAGCAGCTGGAGCCGATGGAGATCGTGCAGAAGTACACCAACGGCTTCCACGATGTCATGCGGCTCTTCAACATCCTGCCGCCGAGCATCGAGCCCACGGCCACGGGCCATTTGATCGAGCAGATCGAGATGGTGAAGCGCATCGTGGCCAGCGGATACGGCTACGAGGCGAACGGCAGCGTGTACTTCGATGTGCCCAAATTCGCGGAGCAGCACGCGTACGGCGAGCTGAGCGGCCGGAAGATCGACGAGCTGCTGGCCAACACGCGCGATACCGAGGGCATGGACGAGAAGCGCAGCCCGCTCGATTTCGCGATCTGGAAGAAGGCCGAGCCGCAGCACCTGATGAAGTGGCCCAGCCCCTGGGGGGTGGGCTTCCCGGGCTGGCACCTGGAGTGCAGCGCCATGAGCACCAAGTACCTCGGCCAGACCTTCGACATCCACGGCGGCGGCATGGACCTGAAGTTCCCGCACCACGAATGCGAGATCGCGCAGAGCGTGGCGGCCGATGGCCATGCGCCCGTGCGCTACTGGATGCACGGCAACATGCTCACCGTGAACGGACGGAAGATGGCCAAGAGCGAGGGCAACGGCTTCACGCCGGAAGAGCTGCTCACGGGCAACCACAAGCTGCTGGAGAAGGGCTACAGCGCCATGACGGTGCGCTTCTTCATGCTGCAATGCCATTACGCCAGCACGCTCGACTTCAGCAACGCGGCCATGCAAGCCTCGGAGAAAGGCCTGGAGCGCCTGATGAAGGCCATGGCCCTGCTGCCGAGGCTGAAGCCTGCTGATGGCGACGATGCCGATATCGCCGCGCTCGAACAGCGCTGCCATGCCGCCATGAACGACGACCTGAACACGCCGGTGATGATCGCCGAGCTGTTCGAGGCCGCGCGCATCATCAACTCCGTGAACGACGGCAAACTGAAGCTCACGGCCGCCTCCATGGAGAAGCTGCGCGCGTTGATGCAGACGCTGGTGCGCGATGTGCTGGGCTTGCGCGATGAAGCGACCGCGAGCCCGACCGACGACAACGCGCTGGATGCGCTGGTGAAAGAGTTCATCCGCTTGCGCGCCGAAGCCAAGGGCCGTAAGGACTTCGCTACTGGCGATGCGATCCGCGACCGGCTCGCCGCCATCGGCATCGCGCTGAAGGACACGAAAGGTGGGACCACATGGGAAAGAGGTTGAGAACCGTTGAAGGCCGGATGCTAAAGGCTGCCCGATGGTGGCAGGCATCCATGACGGTGCTGCTGCTCGCGCTCCTCTCCGCGTGCAATTCGGAGGGTCCCGTCACGGATCCCCCGGCGGATGCGCCTGCGCTCCCCGCGCTGCCGCCGACCCCGTTGTTCAACCCGGATAGCGCGTACGCCTTCGTGGCGAAGCAAGTGAGCTTCGGGCCGCGCGTGCCCGGAACTCCGCCGCATACGGCCTGCGCCGATTGGATGGTGGCGAAGCTCAAGGGCTACGGCGCGCAAGTGATCGAGCAGCGCGCCACGGTGAAGGCCTTCAACGGCAAGGAGCTTCCCTTGCGCAACATCATCGCGCGCTTCGACACGTCCTCGAAGGAGCGCCTCCTGCTGCTCGCGCATTACGACACGAGGCCCTTCGCCGATAAGGACAAAGAGCGCCCGAGCGAGCCGATCCTCGGCGCCAACGACGGCGGTAGCGGCGTGGGCATCCTGCTGGAGATCGCGCGGCAGCTCGGCGGGAAGAAGCACGGTCCCGGAATCGATCTGCTCTTCACCGACGTGGAGGATTACGGCCAGCCCAGCGGCGCCATCACCATGGACGAGAAGAGCATCGAGACCTGGGCGCTGGGCTCGCAATACTTCGCGAAGAACCCGCACGTGGCAGGCTACACGGCGCGTTTCGGCATCCTGCTCGACATGTGCGGCGCGCGCGACGCCCGCTTCTACCGCGAGGCCATCAGCATGCGCTTCGCACCGGCCATCGTGAACAAGGTGTGGCGGACGGCTGCGGCCATCGGCTACGGCGACCGCTTCGTACAGGAGAGCAAGTACTTCGTCGGGACCGATGACCACCTGCCGATCAACGAGCGGCTGCGCATCCCCACCATCGACATCATCGAATTCCACGAGCCCACGAACGGCTTCCATCCCAGTTGGCACACGCATGCCGACAACATGGACGTGATCGACCCTTCCACCTTGAAGGCCGTGGGGCAGACGGTGCTCGAATCGGTCTGGAAAGAGCGCTAGCGGCGCGCGCGCACCTGCATGCCAGGCTCCGCCATCCAAGCAGGCGGAAGCATCAAACGGGAGGGCCCCGAGGCCCCATCCACGAACAGAAGCACAGGCCCGCTCTCGGCAGCTCCACTCAGCGCGAATGCACCGCGTTGATCCGCGAGGCCGGCGACCATGATCGCGCCATCCGGCCGCAATGCTTGCCAGGATGCTCCTGGCCCGGTGCCGTGCACCACCCAACGATCAGGAGCCTCCAGTAAGGCGAACGGGGCAACGCCGCTGGGGCGCCACGTCGGTGCTACCGGGCCTAGTTCGTCGCTTCCGTCATCGTCAATCATGCGCAGGCGGTAGTAGCTCAGGCCTTCCAACGGCTCGGGATCGATGAAGCGGTAATCGTGCGGACCTGCATCATGGCCATCCGCTGGAATCTCGCCGACCGTGGTGAACGCGTCCACTTCACGTCCGCGTTCCACCACGAACGCACGGGCACCTGCCTCCGATCCCGTTCTCCAGATCACCATCACGCCTTCCGCACCGGCCTTGGCCTCGAAGGCGAGCAGCTCGACGGGCAGATAGGCGCAATCCATCGCGGTGATGGCGAAGGAGCTGGAGTTCGCGATCGGGCAGGCGTTGTCCGTGGCCTGGAACGTGACGCCCAACGGATAACTGGCGGCGGTGGCGGTCCAGCAGAGCGTTGCGGTGACTGGGTTGGTGCCGCTCAGCGAGAGTGCGGACCCGGGCAGCATCGTGGCCGCGTTCGAGCTCACGGTGATGCTCTGCGCGGGATTGGCATCCGAGAAGTTCATGGTCAGGCAGAAGTTGCTGCCTTCACAGGCAATGAACTGCACCGCTGAGAAGGAGATCCCGTTGGTTCCGGATACGAGACCGGAGGTCTGCGGCGGCGTGCCGTCGCATGTTATCACAGCGAACATCAGGTCGCGCATCACGGCGCCGATGAGCGTGCCGCCGCTTGTGAAAGAGCGCGCCTCCACCACCACCACATAATAGCCGGTGACCGTCGGGAAGAAGTTGATCTGGCCGGTGATGGGGTTGATGGTGACCCCGGGGATCGGCTGCGCTGCCGTGAATCCGCTCTGATAGCTCACCGGCGTGGGCACCGGCGAAGCGTAGCGTGCGGAAATCAGGCTGAAGCTCATCTGATTCCCATCGGGGTCCACCGCCCCAAGGCTGTAGCTCACCGGCTGGTTCACGCAGACGTACGGGATGCCAACATCGTTGAACACCGGTGAATTGTCGCATAAGCCGCCGGCGTTGTTCAGCGTCGCCTCCGCGTACATGCCGGGCGCGAACTGCACGTTCTGCGTGGTGTTGCGGCAGCAGGTGTACCAGCTGATCGTCCACTTGTTGCATGGAGAGAGAAAGAGCGTCGACTGGAACCTGTACTTCTTGAAGCTGGGCTGCGTGCCTCCGTTGCAGGTGCTGTTAGCCAGCTGGCTTGGGCACAACGGCGATACCTCGGTCTCGGAGATGGGATCGAGATTGGCCAGCGTGAAGGAAACGCCGCAATTGTTGCTGAAGCTGAGGGTGTGCGGAGTGATGGGCGACCCCGCGCAGTCGAGGAATAGATCGAGGCTCACGCGGTACTGGTTGCCACCGAGGCACTCATAGCTGATCGTGGCCCCGGAGAAATGGTCGGCACGCGCACCACCGACCAAGCAGGTCACGGACAAGGACAGTGCAATGCGGGTGGCGGAGTTCATGCGCCTTTGGCGGCGTGCCTATGCAAGGCCTTAGCATGAGTAAATATAACCGCGCCCTCCTACACCCAACCCTTGATCAGCGCTTGGAAGGTTATGGAGGGGCTTCGGTCGTCCGGTAAAAGCCGAGGGGCCTCCCGCCGGATGGCAGAGGGCCCCTCGGCTCAAGCATTCCAACTCAGAGCTTCACCAAGCGTTCTTTCCAGGTGCCTGTCGGAGTGAGCACCTGCAGGACGTAGGCGCCCGGAGTCAACGCGCTCACATCGAGGCGGCCGCTGGCCACATTCTGGCGCAGCGCCACGCGGCCAGCGCCGTCGAGCACAAGGGCGGTGGCACCGCTCAGGTTCCCGGTGATCGTGACCTGGTCGCGCGCCGGGTTGGGGCTCGCCGTGAACGAATCGCTGGGCAGTTCGGTGAGGCCGGTGCCAAGGCTTTCGGTGACCTCGAGCACCTGGTTCGCGACCACGCCCTTCAACACATCCACCGTGCCACTGGGCCAGTACACCGTGACCTGCTCCACCTGCTCATCTTCGCCCAGGCCGAAGTGCGCACCGAGGAAGCTCATGTAGCGGAAGCCATCGCCGCTCTTGATGTCTCGGATCTGCGTGCCGAGCGCGCTCGTGATCTCCACCCGCGCGCCGATGCCGTTGATGTTGCTCAAGGTGCCGTGCAGGTTCACGCGCAGCCAGTTGTTGCTGTTGGCGGTGTTCATGCGCAGGGTGCCGCCATTCACCACATCCAGGAAGCCGTCGTGGTTCAGGTCGGCGATGGGCCCGCTGCTGGCCGTGGTGGCGATCGGCGTGAAGGTCCAGTCTCCGTTGTTGAAGTGGATGGTGTTGCTGGCCCCGAGGATATCGACCCAGCCATCGTTGTTGAAGTCGTGCGCCACCCACTCGATGCTGGTTCCGCCGAACACATCGAAGCCCGAGCCCACCGTGATGTTGGTGAAGTTGCTGCCATCGTTGCGCATGAGCTTGTGTCCGCCCTGGGCGAAGGAGCTCGCGCCGATCAGAACATCCATGTCCCCATCGAGGTCGTAGTCGGCCCAGGCGCTGCTCCAGCTCTGCTGGTAATCAGCAAGACCCAGCGAGAGCGCCGTCTCCGTGTACGTCCCATTGCCGTTGTTGCGGTGCATCTGATCCACCGAGGCCGGCACCTGCGAACCACCGCGGCACTTGGCGATGAACATGTCGATGGCATGGTCATTATTGAAATCGACCCAGATGCTGCCGTAGTTGCCGCCGTCCGGGGTATCGCCCAAGCCGCCCTGATAGAATGTGAGGTCGCCAAGCCCGTTGTTGAGGTAGTACACATTGGGCTGCACATCGTGGCACACGAAGGCGTCCAGATTGCCATCGTTGTTGATGTCCACCATGTTGCTGCGCTGCGAGAAGACGTATTGCGGGCCGCTCACCTCGGTGAATGCCGTGCCATCATCGCTGGCGTACATGAAGGTGACGCCGCTGCCGCCGCCATAGAGCAGATCGAGGTAGCCGTTGGCATCGATATCACCCGCCGCCATGCTCCAGCTCGGCGTGAAGTCAGCGCTGGTGGTCACGTGCTCCGTCTGCACGAAGCTCGCGTCGCTCTGCTGATGGTGGATGCGGATGGTGGTGGCGGTCACCGAGACCACGTCATCGTAGCCGTCGTTGGTCATGTCCACCGCGGCATAGGCGCTGCCGTTCGTGGCGATGGTCTGGCTGGTGAAGCCGATGGCCGAGGGGTCCCACGGCTGCTCGCTGATCTGGAAGTCGAAGCCGACGCTCGAGTACCGGTTGTCCCAGGCGATCAGGTAGCTCTGGCCGGGATAGGCGTTGAAGAGGCCCAAGGTGAGCAGGCCGGCGCCGCCATCGTCATCGCCCATGATGCAGGTGAGGTTGCCGCAGGTGCCGGTGTAGACCTGCACGCGGGTGTCGGTGTTGCCATTCTGCACCAAGTCACTGCTCACGATCACGGTGACGTAGTCGGTGGCGGTGTACAGGTACCATTCACCAGCCGTGGCGCCGGTGCTACCGGCACTGCACACTGGCAGGGGCACATCGGGGCCGTCCACGGTATCCACCGTGTAAAGGACACCCGCAGTGACGGCCAAGGGGGAGGCGCAAGTATTCTGCGCCTGGGATTGGGCGAAAGGAAGACAGGCCAGGAGGACGAGGGCGTTGAAGTGCTTCATGCGGGCAAGTTGGGGGTTCTGGTTCAATTGCAGGGTCCGGGCAGCGAGTTTATCCAATCCGTGAACAGTTGCACCGCTTCCTGGTGCACCACGGTGCGGCCCAGGAGAGGCATCCTGACGGCCTCCTCGGTGCTGGAGATGCGGTGCAGCAGCATGCTTCGGTAAGTGTTGGAAGCGGCCACGATGTAGGTGAGCTGCGGCTCGCCGGGCAGCGGGTCCTCCGGTTCGACGCACACCCCCAGGTTCACCGGATCGCTGGTCTCCTGCCAGGCGAAGCGCATGGGGCGGTAGTCGCAATGCTTCTGGTCGGCATGGCAATGGGCGCAGTTCATGTCCACGTACGCGCGAACGCGGTCGTTGAGCGAGGCGGACGGGTCGTTCCATCTCGTCACCGCCACGGGCGTGGGGAACCCACTCTGCAGGTAGCCAATCTCCACCCATTTCCCGATCTGGTCGCGCGAACCCTCCGGATAATCGACCATGCGCGCCAAGTTGCGCAGCTTCGGGCCGATGGGCATGGCCTCGTTGTTCATCTTATGGCAGGTGAAGCATTCGGCCCAGGCCGGTATGCGGTAGTTCTGCACATGGTCGGTACCGGCATCATCGCGCCATGTGATGGGCGTGAAGCTCCCGTTCAGGTCCAGGTGCGCCTCGGTCTGGTCCGTATTCCACACGTAATCGGCGAAGAGCCATTGCCCGGCCCGTTTGATCATGAGCCGCGTCTCCACGATGCGGCGCGTGCCCGCTGGCTGAACATTATCGAAGTAGAAGGTCTTGATCAATGCGGTGCCGTCGGGGAATTCGAGCGGCACGTCATCGCCCGCATGGGTAGCGCGCGTTCCGGCAGGCATCCAGACGAAGCGGAACTTGTGCGCGTAGTCGCTGAAGAGCGGGGTGATGACCTCATAGGGCAGCACGCCCGTATTGGGCTGTTGCGCGGCCATGCTGCCCGTGAAGAAGTTGTATTGCGACAGCACGGGGTATGGCACCTGATCCAGATCCATGCTCACGGGTTCGCCGGGAGCCGTGGGATCGACGGGCACGGCCGTCTCTTCCGGATCATTCCGGCAGGCGAGCACGGCCAGAGCAATCCCAAGAAGCACGATCCAGGTGCGTCGGAGCATGGGGCCGAATCTAGGGGGTGACGGGGCGCCCTTCTGTGCCGTTGCTCACGCTCCGATGGGCTTCCCAGACGCCGCTACCTTGCCCCCATGTCCGATTCCCACGCCGAAGACAAGCGCCTCTTCCTCCTGGACGCCTTCGCGCTCATCTACCGCGCCTACTTCAGCTTCATCCGCACGCCCCGGATCAACAGCAAAGGATTCAATACCAGCGCCGCCTTCGGCTTCACCACCACCCTGCTGGATCTCATCAAGCGCGAGAAGCCCACCCACATCGCCGTGGTCTTCGACACGGCCGCGCCCACCGAGCGCCACGAGACCCTGCTCGACTACAAGGCCAACCGGGAGGAGATGCCCGACGATATCCGCAGCAACCTCCCTTACATCCGGCGGATCATCGAGGCCCTGCGCATCCCGATCCTGGAGAGTGATGGCTACGAGGCGGACGATGTGATCGGCACGCTCGCCAAGAAAGCCGAAGGGGAAGGCTACACCACCTACATGGTGACTCCGGACAAGGACTTCGGGCAACTGGTCAGCGACCGCATCCTCATGTACAAGCCTGGCCGCGGCGGCGACCCGCCGGAGAAACTCGGGCCCAAGGAGATCTGCGAGCGCTGGGGCGGACTGAACAGCCCGGAGCAGGTGAAGGACATCCTCGGGCTCATGGGCGATGCGGTGGACAACATCCCGGGCATACCCGGCATCGGGGAGAAGACCGCCATGAAGCTCGTGCAGCAATTCGGCTCGTTGGAGGGGGTGATCGAAGGCGCCGATCAGCTCAAGGGCAAGCAGAAGGAGAATGTGCTCCAGTTCGCCGAACAGGGCCGCATGAGCAAGGCGCTCGCGACCATCAACATCAATGCGCCCGTGGAGCTCGACCACGATGCGCTGCACCTGGACCCGCCCGACAAGGACAAGGTGATGGAGGTGTTCAGCGAGCTCGAATTCAAGACGCTGGCCGCGCGTGTGCTCGCGCCAGCGGATCCCGGTGGCGCAGGCAGCAATGGCGCGAGGCCTGCTGCGCCGAGCAGAACGACAGGCAAGGCGGTCGCGCCCACCGCGCAGGTGGATCTCTTCGGCACCACCGTGGATGCCGACGGCAACGTGGAGATGCGGGAGTTCGCCAACATCGATACCGTGGCGCACCGCTATTTGCTCGAGGACACCGACGAGAAGATGTACATGCTCGCGGCTCAGCTGAAGAAGCAGCCGCGCTTCTGTTTCGATACCGAGACCAC